>SVFG01000009.1 GCA_015056975.1 Lachnospiraceae bacterium
GAGTGTGCTTTCAACCAGCTTGGTTGCCATTCCGATAACTGCCGACAGCATCATCCAAACCAAAGCTCCGGGACCGCCCAGCACCATAGCGGTTGTTACTCCCACTATATTTCCCGTCCCTATTGTGGCAGCAAGCTCTGTTGTCAAAGAAGAAAAGGAAGACACCTGTCCCTTTTCTCTTTTTTTCTCTCCTGCCGTCCCACCGCCAAAAGCATATTTTAAAGCTTTACCAAGGTTTTTTAATGGCAAAAACTTAAGCTTTATCATCAAGTAACATCCTGTACCCAGTAGTAATACAAGCAACCACGGTCCCCATACAAGCCTATCCAAATAATCTATCCACTGCGAAATTTGCATAACACAAAAAGTCTCCGGCACTTTATATATCTATATCCGTGCCGGAGACTTTTTATGATATTATTGTCTTATATTTCGCTTGTATACCCTGTTTTTACTGCATCAGAGAACTGATAATCATATGAATGATATTCTTCCGTTGTCCAATCTGTTTGATTATATTTCTCAAGCAAATTGCCATATACATCATAGTTGTATGAATAAACATACTCATAACCGGTTCCGTCAGGAATATAGTAATATCTGTCTAAAGTCATATTATCGTATTCATCATATTCATACTCATAATAATACTCATTATTACCGTTTTTAATAACACGACCATTGGCATCATAATATGTATAAGAATCATAATTTTCTTCTGTCAGGTCTTCCACAACATAAGAGCTCATGATACCTGTGCCTTCATAATATTGATAATATATGATGCGGTCTATAACTGCGGTTACAGTATTACCATAAAACATTGTTTCAGTTAAAATGTTGCCTGCAGAATCATAGGTATAATCACTGGAACAATAATCCTTATTCTCATCAATATATGTCTCATTAATAAGAAGACCGTTTTCGTATGTGCTATACATTTCATCTGTGATGGTGCCATCTTCAGCTTCACATCTCCATGAAATTAAATTCTCTCCGTCATATTCATTAATCCTTACTTGTGAATATGAATATATAATTTCATCATACTGCTTTTCCGTAACAGTATTTGTGATTTTTTGAATTTTGTCGTTACTATATTCATAAGAATTAATACTCTCATAAGAGTATGTATTTTGAATGCCATCATTTGAAACATATAAATATAAGGTTTCATTTCCCTGGTCATCATATGCATACTGATATGATTGAGCGGAAATCAATTCACCTGCTTCATATTGATAATATGCATTCCATAATGTCTTTCCGTCATCCGTATAATTCCATTCTTGAGAATATACAATCTCACCAAGTCCATTATACTCTGTGGTATTGATAATATTATCCTTATCATCATATTGATATGTATATTTATAGATAAGATTATCACCACTGTCATACCCTGCATAGGAAATCTGGTTGCCATTATTATCATACTCGTAACAATACCTGTTATTCATATAACCATACTCATCATAGTATATCTCTTCACTTATATTACCCTGTTCATTGTAATAAGTCTCAGAAATCTTATTATTGTATGGATTAAATGCAACATAATATGTTGTGTTTCCATTTTGGTCAAAATATTCTTCTTCTAAATAGAGTGAATAAGGACTATCCTCCCAAATATATGAAGTATTCTCTTTTGTAATAATGATATTATTATTATAAAATGCTTTCTTCTCTTCAAGCTTAGCCACATCATCAGCATCTGTAATTACACCAAGGCCATTATCTATCCAATAATTTGTATAATAGATATCTCCTCTGTCTGCATTTACCTGTGCAAGTCCAAGATAAACATCAACGCAATTGGAATCTATATTATTTGCATTGTAGAAATAACTCTCAGCACTATAGGTATCACCCTCTTCAAGTGCAGCATAACCTCTTAAAATATTGCAGTCTACAAGTGCTACATTAGCTTTTTCATAATGAGAAGAATCACCGAGATTCATTGCCTCATAAAAATAACTCTCAGCAGCAACATAATCACCGGAATCAAGCATATTATTGCCGATACCAAGCATACAATCTGCTTTCTTAAGCATCGCATTATTAGCTAAATCACTATCATCGGATGCAATTACTTCATCGTACAAATCAATTGCACCTAAATAGTCATTCGAAGAAAGTGCTTTATTCGCCTTCTCATATTTGCAGGATACAATCCCCTTCTTAGCCACCTTATTCTTCTTGTCCATTTTTAAGATGGTTTCATAGGTAGCAATCGCCTCATCATAGCTTCCTGCCTTAAACTGCTTATCTGCAAGCTTCTCATAGGCGTTCAGCATACCGTCCTCTGCTTCTTCAGAATCCTTGATTTCAAGAGCACTCTCATAAAGAGTAATAGCCTCCTCATAATTGGATTCACTCATACAAGTTTCAGCGTTGCCCATAATTTTTTTAAACTTTGCACCGGGGCTAAAGAATAAAAGATATGCCACAACAGCTGCAGCTGCAAGCACAACAACTACTGCAATAATGGTAATCCAAAGCCAAGCTTTGCTCTTCTTACCTTCTTTTGCTTTCTTCTCTTTCTTGACCTTTTGGGGTGCAACCGGTTCTGTAACTTGTACCGGCTGAGCAACGGGTTGAGGTGCTACTGTTGGTATGGGCGCCACTACGGGTTGAGGTGTCACTGCAGTTACAGGCTCCACTGCCGGCTGAGGCGCTACTACAGTTACAGACTCCACTGCCGGCTGAGGCGCTGCTACAGGTGTAGACTCCATTGCAGGCTGAGGTACTACTGCAGGCGCAGGCTCTACTACAGGCTGAGGTGCTGCCTGCACGGGTGTACCGCAGTTCCCACAGAACTTTGCATCATCATTTAACTGGGTTCCACAATTCTTACAAAACATGTCAGTTCTTACCTTTCATTTGTATTTTCATTACATAATTCCATTTTAATATTTCGTTAACAAATTGTCAACGTCAAAAGGAGCCTCCGATGGAGACTCCTTTTTTCGAATTACTTATCACAGCACTCACACATATCAAAACCGGGGTTAAATGCATAGAAATTCTTACTGTTTAACTTATCCTGTGTGATACGCAGAGCTTCACCAAATCTCTGGAAATGAATAATTTCACGCTGACGAAGGAATCTAATCGGTGCACACACATCAGGATCCTTTACAAGTCTCAGAATATTGTCGTAAGTGGTACGTGCCTTCTGCTCAGCAGCCATATCTTCAAACAAATCTGTGATTATATCACCTTTAGACTGAAACTGATTTGCATTGAAGGGAACGCCGCCTGCAGCCTGGGGCCAAAGGCCAACGGTATGGTCCACATAATACTTGTCGAAGCCACTCTTTTCAATCTCTTCCATAGACAGGTTACGTGTCAATTGAAACACAATCGCACCTACCATCTCAAGATGAGCAAGCTCTTCCGTACCGATATCCGTAAGCAGTCCCGCAACCTCCTTATAGGGTGTAGCAAAACGCTGTGACAGATAACGCATACTTGCTGCAAGTTCACCGTCGGGACCGCCAAACTGTGAAATAATTACCTGAGCAAGCTTTGCATTGGGCTCCTTAATATTTACAGGAAACTGAAGTCTTTTTTCATAATTCCACATTAGCCGCACACTCCTTCCCAAGGCAGGGGAGCCATTCCCCATCTCCACTCTTTATTGCTCTCTGCCAAATCCTTGGTAAGAGGATAATACTTCATGGAAAACTCCTTCATCAATTGATT
Source organism: Lachnospiraceae bacterium (assembly GCA_015056975.1). Lineage (GTDB taxonomy): Bacteria > Bacillota > Clostridia > Lachnospirales > Lachnospiraceae > Acetatifactor. Next base: position 3,709 of record SVFG01000009.1, read on the forward strand.
TTTGATGCGCGCATAATGGTTAAAATACTCCATGGCATTGCAATCAAAGGGATGCGTATCCAGATATTGAGTCAATTCTACAAGTGTAAAATCAATCACATTGATATCATTTAAGAGACGTTCTTTGCTATCCATTACACACATCTCCTTCCCGTAAAAGGTTTATTTAATTCAGGAAAAATAGTACCTGCACAGAAGGCTTTTTCCAAATCGTCGTAGATTTTATCAAATTGCTGCCAGGGCACATAAGCCATTGCAATCTGATACTTATCACAACGCTCTTCCATATAATAGTCTTGCATAGCGTTCCTTTCCTATCATATTTTCTTTTCTATATATGATATGAAAGCAAATTCCTTTGGTGACTTTCAACTTTCCTTCTTGTTATTTTTTAATGCTCCCGGTAACCTTCGTCTCACTAAGCGGTTTTTAAATTTGGTCCACTTAAACGGTATTAACGGAGACAGATAGCTTTGTCCTGAAACCGTCTTATTTAGTGCCATAAACATAAAGCTGACAATAAGACTTCCAATATATCCCCACAATCCCAAAAGCTGTGTCAGAATCAGATTTAATATTCGCAAAAACTTCAGTGCATAGCCCAGCTCATAATTTGCCTGAGTGTAATTGGCAATAGCTACAAACGCCATATAAAGCATTACCTCCGAAGAAAACCAGCCGCTGTTTACCGAGAACTCTCCAAGCACAAGTGCCGCCATAACACTTAATGGAGTACTCAGCATATTAGGCGTATTTACAGCAGCCAGTCTCAGACCATCTATTGCAAGCTCCAATATTAAAAACTGCCATAAAAGAGGAACATTGGGAGCCTCCTTTAACAGAATAAAGGAAAAACTTTCCGGCACCCACTGCGGATGATTTACAAACAATAAAAACGTAGGGGTAAGAAGAAAGGTTAACAGCGCAATCAAAAAACGGGTAATTCTCAAATAAGTTCCAGTGATGGGCGGGAAATAATAATCATCAGCCTCTTCTACTACATCAAAAATGGTTGTAGGCGTAATCATGGCAGAAGGAGAATTATCTACCAAAATAACAATATTTCCCTCAAGTACCTGTGCTGCAGCAGTATCCGGGCGCTCCGTATATTTGAATTTCGGAAAAGGATTGTACCATTTTTTTTGATAGAGACATTCTGCCAGGCTCTCCTGATTCATGGTCAGGGAATCTACATGAATGGCTTCTATCTTGCTTTTTATTTCTTTAAGAAATGCATGATCCACTCTGTCTTCCATGTAGCAAAGTACTATATCCGTCTGACTGCTCTCACCGGCATTCATCATCTCCATTCGAAGTGAAGCACTTCGGATACGTCTTCGAATCATGGCAGTATTAAACACTATGGTTTCTACAAAACCATCCTTGGAACCGCGAAGAACCTTATCCTTCTCAGGCTCCGACACGCTGCGGGCAGGATAAGTTCTGGTATCCAAAAGAAGTGCTTTCTTATAGTCGTCAATCAATAACACAAACACTCCGGACAACAAAAAATGCAATATGTTTTTCCAGTTATTCTCCATATCCACTTCTATATAGGGAATGTACTTTTTTGCCATTTCATGTACATCAGTTGCCATCTTGTCCGGAGTAATCGTCATGAAAAACTCCAACAGCTTCTGCATCTGTTCGTCCTTACAGAAGCCGTCAATAAAATACATACATGCTTCACGACCACCTATATACACAATCCTGTGTACAACATCAAAATTGTGGTCCACATCAAGCTTTGCATTCAGATAGTCAATATCCTTTTTCAGATTTCCTGATATCAGTCCCTGATCCTGTAAATTTTCATTATTCAAAACAAGAACTCCCTTCCGGTTCATACTCACACTTTTATTTAGTGCTAGTCTGCCCGAAAGGGAGTAAATTATGCTTTTGTGGTACTGCCAAAGCCGCCGTTTCTGATGCCCTCAGCATCATCATCCACCGTAATACCATACTCTAAGAAAATACCCTGAACCATCCCGGTACCTGCGGCAATCTCCACCGTCTTACCTTCGTTGGAATCGTTGGTCAGTTTTACAAAAATATGTCCTTCATTGTCAGAATAAAAATAATCACTGTCAATTACACCCACAGTATTGTTTAACTGAAGACGGAACTTAAAGCCAAGACCGCTTCTTGGATAGAGCTTTAACACCCAGTCCTCCTCCATTTCCGCACGAATACCGGTAGGAACCTTGATAGTGGTTCCGGGTGGTAAGCTGAAGGCAAAGGGTGCAAAGAAATCATATCCTGCACTGCCTTTTGTGGCTCTTTTGGGAAGTTCTATGGATTCATACATATCCTCCAAATCTTTCTCTGTATATTGTGGAAAATCATCCCGCATGGAGCCGATAAACTGCTCCATTGATACCTTGTGAAATTTAGCTATTCTATGCATGCTTTTGTACTCCTGTATTATGTTTTTTTACGCATAATCCTCACAATGTAAGATAGGCAGAATGGGTGCATCTGATGCAAGTGTTGCCTGTACATCAATGACTCTCTGGTTTTTGCTGCCCTTCCAAAGGAGTTTAGCATCCTTTTCCGCTATATGGAATTCACCGTCAACCAAAACATCCACATACTGCATAATGGGATATTCAAAAATATCCTCCCAACTGTCTCCTGTGTACATCCATATAGTTTTGTTCGGATATTTCTCCTTAATTTCTGCCATAAACTGGCGCACTTCCAGCCTGTTTGCCGGATGAAGAGGATCTCCGCCGGAAAAGGTTATTCCTGAAATATAGCTTTTATCTAACTGTTCAAATATTTCTTCCTTTGCGGCATCATCAAATAAAAGACCGCCGTCCGGATCCCATGTGATGGGGTTATGACACTCCTTACAGCAATGGTTGCAGCCCGCTACCCATAGCACTACGCGCAGCCCGTCACCATTGAGCATATCGTCCTTTGTTATGTTATGATATCTCATCTATCACATGCTTTTCCTTTCTGCAATTTCTGCCATTTTGGCGTCGTTCAAACGGGTATCACCGTGCACACGGGAGTAGGACAGATATCCGTTCATTCTATCAATCTTGGTCAAATTACGGCTACCGCACTTGGGGCACACATCCATTTCAAGCTCCTGATGTCCGCAATCGTCACAATATGCCAAAGATAAATTAACTCCCTCATAGAAGCCCATGTCCATTGCACGGCGAACCAAGGTCTTTACCGCCTCCACATTGTAATCAATGGGGTACTTCACATACTGAATCTTTCCGCCATTACTCAAATCCCAGAAACGGTCCTCAAGATTCTGCTTCTGAATGGGGGTAATATCTTCAGACACATGGCAGTGGAAGCTGTTGCTTACATATTCTCTGTCGGAAACACCTTCTATAATACCGTATTTTTTACGGAACTGCTTTACCTGTAAACCGCACAGATTCTCTGCCGGAGTACCGTAAATCGCATAGAGATTACCATCCTCTTCCTTGTATTCACTGATTCTTTTATTGATATGCTCCATAACTTCCACAGCAAAGGCTCCATCCTCAACAAGGGACTTCCCGTTGTAAAGCTCCTGAAGCTCATTTAAAGCAGTAATACCAAAGCTTGCAGTTGCCGCCTTAAGCAGAGGCTTAATCTTGTCGGTAAGCTTTAAATTACCGCCAAGGAAACCGCCCTCGCAATACGCAAGAGGATTGGTGGAAGCACGCATCTCACCGAGGTATGCATAGGTACGAATATGAAGCTGACGAATCAGATTCAGATAGTAATCAAGTACCTCGTAAAAATCTCTGCTTTCTTTTCTGGATTTTGCAAGTATCATAGGCAAATGTAAGGAAACCGCACCGATATTAAATCTTCCCACAAAAATGGGTACATCATTCTCATCTGCAGGATGCATACCACCTCTCTCATACCAGGGTGAAAGAAACGCTCTACATCCCATGGGAGAAATGATTTTGCCGTACTGCTTGTACATACTTGCAACATAACCCTTACCGGTTAAGGACAGCCAGTCGGGATACATGGTCTTTGCAGAGCATTGCACACCGGCTTCAAATACATCCTCAAGAGGCTTTCCGGGTCCGTGAAGCTCTTCATCATAAAGAAATACAATCTTGGGGAACAATACAGGCTTCTTACATTCCTTCTTACCCTGTCCCTTACGACGCACATTTAACATGGTTATGGTACCAAGCTTTGCGAAGCGTCCGGTACCGGTACCTGCAGTAACCGTAATAAAGGGATAATCGCCACGTGAGCTTGCCACGGTATTAAACTTATATTCCCAGCCCTGGAAGCCCTGTTCAAATTCCTTTTCCACATCCTTGTAGGATACTTCCTCTGCCTTTTCCTTATCTATGCCAAGGCTCATATATTTTTCTACATTGCGCTTATAAGATTTCTCTGCATAGGGCTCCAAAATCAAATCAACGCTGGGCACGGTAAAACCGCCGTACTGCTGGCTTGCCGCACTAAGGACAATATCTCCGATAACGTCAAATGCAACATCCAGACTCTTGGGCTCATTGTACCAGATGTTACCCATCTCAAAGCCGCCGGAAAGCACATTCTGCACATCAAACAGACAACAGTTCATGGTATCTCTTCTGGCTGACATGTCATGAACATAGATATATCCGTCACGGCATGCCTGAATCTCCTCAGTAGTAAGGAAAAACTTCTGATAAAGCTCTTTATTTAACTGATTAAAAATAAGACTTCTCTTGGTAGAAACAAGTGCAGAGTCTGTATTAGCGTTTTCCTTATCACCGATGTACATGATGGACTGGCTCTTCTTATAAACATCATCCAGCATGCGCACAAAGTCCTGCTTATAGTTACGATAATCACGATAACTCTTCGCTACGAGAGGCTTTACCTGCTCCAAAGCACTCTCCACAATATTATGCATGATAGGGATGGGAACCTCTTCGGTATCAAGTTCATTAACTTTATCCACTACATATTGGCAGATATTTCTCTTTTCTTCATCCGTAAATTTGGTAAGTGCCCTGTATGCACTTTTGCCAACAGCACTGATAACCTTCTGTACATTAAAAGCTTCTTTACTGCCGTCCTTTTTGATTACATAAACCGTCTTCTCCGGCTGATATTCCAAGCCATAATTGATTTCCTCGCTCATATGCTCCCTAACCCTTTCCTAAATATTCAAAATGCATTCACACAATATATATGGTATTTATCCAAATTCCGATTCTATATATTGTGTCCACATAATTACAGTATAAAAAAGAAAACCTTTCTTGTCAATGAAAGTTCCCCTTAAAAGTAAACAAAAAAGGCATCTTAAATTTAGATACCTTTTTACTAATTTGTACTTGACAATCTTATTCATTTAAAATGCCCTGAAGCCAGGCTTTGTATTCTTCCATTACACCCTCAGGTTTTATCAGCTTTGCTTCTTTTCCGATGCCTGCAAGCCATCCAAAAAACTGTCCGCTTATCGCAACCTTTGCTCTTACAAAGAATGCTTCATTGCCATCAGGACGTATATCAGCATCCTTTCCGAAACGATCCATCACAACACCAATCAGCTTATTGGGAAAATGAAGTGTAACGGTCTCTTCCTCTCCGCCATACATACCGAACGTTCTGTTGGTATAAGCTGCCAGATCAACCTTTTCAAAAGTATTCAGACCCTCTCTTTTATCATCTGTGACTTTTACAGAACCCATTTTATCCACACGGTAGTGTTTCATAATCCCGTCTGCGCTGTCAAATGCCGCCAGATAATAGTTTTCATCACGCCAAATTAATGCCCAGGGACTAACCTTTCTGCTTCCCTGCTCTCTGGCAACCATTTCCTTTTTGAGATTCCAATCCATATAACAAAACTCAATCTGTCTGTTTTCCTGAATGGCTTTGTGAATCGTATCAATACTGTAATAGATGCTCTCATTCTCAGTCTTTACACGACCAGCCACGTATACCTGACGCTGCAGCTTTCCGGCATCATGCTTACCTGCCAGCTTCTCCAGCTTTTTAATCAGTTCACGCGACTTCTTTGTCGTAATAAATCGGGAAGACTGTACGGCATCCACCAAAAGCTTTAATTCCGGCAATTCAAAATCCCTGGAGCCAAGATAATAACCGCCGCCCTGTCTGCTGTGAACCTTTATAATGTCATATCCAAAATCCGTAAGCTTTTCCATATCATCATAGATACTTTTACGCTCCGAATGAATTCCTTCTGCATCCAGACGCTCAACAATCTGCGCCGTACTCAATGGATGTGCTTCATCAGATTGCTCCTCCAGCATTTGTATAATATATAACAGTTTTAACTTTTGTCCCGGTGATTTTGCCACAATACCCCTCTCCATCCTGTATCTGTATTCCACAGCACTTATCTTATTATTTTGAAAACATCCCGCAACTTGCTGATTTCATAATCCGGCTTTAATCTGCTTTCGTTTACAGTTCCATCAGGTCTGTACCAGCAGGTCATAATTCCTGCATCTATACCGCCTTTCATGTCACTGCTTAATGAATCACCGACAATCAGAATCTTACTTTTATCCTTTTCTTCAATTTGCGATAGACAGTAGTCGAAAAATTCCTTATGCGGCTTAGGCGCACCGATTTCCTCTGAGATAAACAACCCATCCATAATCGGTAACAATTTCGAATCCGTAAGCTTCTTACGTTGTACTTCTCCGTTTCCGTTTGTTACAACATATTGCTTTACTTTTCCACGAAGCCCGCTACAAATCTGAAGGGAATAATCCAAATACCTAAAATGATTACCAATCTCTGCCATGTAGCCTGCATTAAAAGCTTCCACATCCACATTCTCTATTTGATATTCCTTAAACAATGTGATAAAACGACCGATAAGCAGCTGTGCTTTGGTAAGCTCTCCGCGCTCATGCCTTTTCCAATAGCTGTCGTTAATGACCGAATACCGCTCTATCATTTCCTCGTTAATCTCATGTCCAATATCTTTAAAGCACTTGGTAATCGCACACCTCTGGGAATAAGGAAAATCCAACAGCGTATTATCCACATCCCATAAAACAGTGGTAATCTCTCCCATAGTTAATACCTTACAGCTTGTCAGCCTCTGCTACAATAGAAGCCTCGGTAGCATCCTTGCGCTTTCTTAAGGTAATGCCCAAGGTAATAGCTGCGCCACCTACCAAAACAATAATCAACATCAATACAAAATAAGTTAAAAAAGCTGAAAATAAAGTTCCCATAATACTCCTTGCCTTTCACAATAATCTAAATAATAGTATAGCAATGCAAAGGTTTACAGTCAAGACATGGTCACTTTTTACCATGTACCAAAAGTCACAAAATGCTCTGCCAACCCGGTTGCATTCTCAATAATAGTATCCTCATACCCCATAATCTGAAGAAGCTTTATGGCATTTCGTGTGGTCGCCTTTCCCTCCATCAGCTTGTAGGGGAACAGAATATCACCGTCAACAATTTCTTCTTCAAAATGATAGTTATTGTATTTCTCACTAAGAAGCTGTGTCAATTCAATATCATGTGTTGCTGCAAAGCAAAGATATTCTTCACTTGCAAGGCTTTTTAAAATCTGTGTAGAAGCCGCAATGCGCTCCACCGTATTGGTTCCTCTGAGTACTTCATCCACGAAACAGAAAACTCTTCTATCCTCTTCCTTTGCCGACTGCAAAATACGTTTCAAGGACTTTATTTCTACAATATAGTAGCTTTCTCCACTCTCTAAATTATCCTTCAGTGACATGGAAGAACAGATGGCAAACAAGGGCGCTCTATACGCATCAGCCATACAGGTATGAATGGTTTGTGCCAAAATGGCATTGATTGCAACCATCCTAAGGAATGTGGATTTACCGGATGCATTAGAACCGGTAAGCAATACACCTTTATCTGTCGTGATACTGTTTTTAACAGGGCTCTCTATAAGAGGATGATACCCGTTCTCAATTATTAAAATCTCCTCATCCTGTTTTTTCTCATTCACAAATTCAGGAATGCAGTATCCCTCCTTAAGAGAATGTCTGAAATTACCAATGGCAATGGCTGTTTCCACATATCCTATATTTGAAATAAGACTATCTATATCTTCCACGTGACTTCGAAGCTTTCCTAACATTCTGTTAAACAGAATAATATCAATGTGCATCGTCATACGGATATAGTCCATAATGATATCTGCAGGATTACCGGAAGTTATGGAGGAAGCTCCCTTAAATACAATGGAAGAACCCTTACGAATACCAATCACCTTACTTAAGCTTTGCTTCATATCGCTCCACTGCGCATTACATGCGGGTATATTTATTCTTAAAATCTCCTCACATACATTTATCAAGCGTATAATATAGACAAAGCTGATAAAGTATGCTTCAATCTCATTCTTTTCTTTGAAGTAGGTAGCTATATTATAGCTCATCAAAATAGCCAAACCGCAAAGGCATGCCGGTAATTGGAACGGAGCAAGTGCAAATAAAGGAATAAATAATAAGTTAATCAGTATATGCTTTTTATTGGAGCGCTTACCCAAAAGTTCCAGATTATCAAGATAATCATAGAGCGAAAACTTACCCGTTGTGCCTAATTTTCTCATAAGCATCTGAATTGCTACTCTCTCATCCGGGTGGTTCTCAAAAAAGGTGATTACCTGTTCCAGATGTTCAAGTTCTTCGTTACTTTTCGTGTTGTTCCGTAAAGTATAATATAGATATTCCTCACCCGCGGAACTGAACGTATCATTCATCCGCATAAAAATATCATCCATATTCAGGTCATTCCATGTGATGTCATCTATCTGCCCTTCCGGAATATGTCTCTTATAATAGCCGACAATATGGTTAAAACGCTCCAAAGAAATCTCCTTTTTAAAAGGCACACCGTAATTTTCATACAATGACTTTTTAAATCGTTTTTCAGCATTCCTTGCCTCAATGATTTCTTTTCCCAAAACAAATGCTATAAATAAAATAAATACAAGTATTAATGCTACGTATTCCAAAATTTTTACTCCTTTATGCAATGTACTATGTTATTAATACAATGGTACATCTATTTTCGGTATAAGTCAACACATATTTCTTATATCAAAATATAAAGAGCATGCAGTTATGAAACTACATGCTCTCTATATACTATATTATACCAAAATTATAGGAAAACATATTTCAGTACAAATAAAACTGTAAGGACATACATCAGAATACTTACTTTGCCCTTGGTTTTGCCTGTGCAAAGGTGAAGAATTGTCCAGGAAATAACTCCGATTGCAATACCTTCAGAAATACTGTACATCAAAGGCATAGCAATGATGCAAAGGAAAGCAGGGATTGCTTCCAACATATTCTCCCAGTCAATCTTAGCAACAGATGCAATCATGTAGAAACCTACGATAATCAATGCAGGTGCTGTCGCGAAAGAAGGAATGGTAAGGAACAGAGGTGAGAAAATAACTGCAAGCAGGAACAGGAAGCCTGTTGTAATAGCAGTCAGACCTGTTCTACCGCCTTCGGTAACACCGGCTGCACTCTCTACGAAGGTTGTAGTTGTGGAGGTACCAAGTAATGCACCTGCACTGGTTGCAACTGCGTCAGCCATAAGCGCGCCTTTAATTTTGGGAAGTTTGCCATCCTTGTCAAGCATATCAGCCTTAGAGGAAACACCGATTAAGGTTCCAAGAGTATCAAAAATGTCTACAAACAGGAATGCAAATACGATTACAACCATATCCAAAACCTTAATAGCACCAAAATCTGCAGTAAACATCTGACCTGCCGTCTTTGAAATTGCTCCAAGGTCAAAGGAAATAAATGCGGTAGGAATTACGGAATACATACCAAGGTCGGGATTGGGAACATACAAACCTACAAGCTCACAAATAATACCTAACACCCAGGTAATGATGATACCGAAAAGGATACCGCCCTTTACCTTCTTAATCAACAAAAAACCGGTAATCAACACACCAATCAAAGCAAGAAGTGCACCCATTCCGATAGAGCTGAAATTGTCATGGAAATTCTGGTAAGTAACAAGAGTTGCTCCGCTGTCCACAACAAGTTTTGCATTCTGAAGACCGATAAATGCAATAAACAGACCGATACCGGCACTTACTGCAGCCTTTAAAGTCATTGGAATTGCATTAAAGATAGCTTCACGGACGTTGGTAACAGACAGTACGATGAAGATAACACCTTCAATAAATACAGCTAATAACGCAACCTTCCATGAATATCCGTAGCCGAGAACAACCGTATAAGCAAAATATGCATTTAAGCCCATACCGGGTGCCAGCGCAAACGGATAGTTTGCCAAAAGTGCCATAAGTGCTGTTCCTATAAAGGAAGCAAATGCTGTTGCAAGCAATACTGCCTGCTTGTCCATTCCTGCATCTCCAAGAATGTTAGGATTAACAGCCAAAATGTAAGCCATTGTCATGAAGGTAGTAATACCGGCCATGATTTCAGTTTTCACCGTGGTCTTGTTATCCTTAAGTTTAAATAATTTCTCTAACATGTTTTTCCCTCCTATTTGTTTTTTTGGCTATATAGCCATTTAGAGAAATACCTATATGATGTCTGAGCTTACTCAGATAACATCCGTTTTAAATGGTTCTGACAGCGCTCATAAATCAATTCGGGACTCCTGCCGATATGAAAGCTGCCGCTATGATATAGAACTCTACCGTTTATCATTGTCATCAGAACATTTGATTTGCTACCACTGTACACAATATTTTTGCTGATATTATGGATAGGCTGCATATTGGGGCTTTGTAAATCAAGCATAATGATATCTGCCAGTTTACCTTTTGCCATCACATCAGCTTTATTTAGTCTCATCGCTTTGGCTCCGCACACTGTTGCCATGCGAAGCACCTTTGCTGCATCTATACTTGCCGCATCATCTTCACGGAATTTACTCAAACCGGATACCAAAAACATCTCTCTGAACATATCCAGACAATTGTTGCTGGCAGGGCCGTCCGTACCGATAGATACAGGTATTTTGCGCTTCACAAACTCAGCAATGGGTGCAATACCGCTTGCAAGCTTTAGATTGGACGCAGGATTCGTAATCACATGAAGACGCCTCATAGAAAATACATCCATATCCTCGGGAGACATATGTACACAATGATATCCGCCGCCACCGTATGTAAACATCCCCAAGGAATCTAAAAACATGGCGGGAGTCATACCGTATCGCGCTTTACACTCCTCAACTTCTTTTTTCGTTTCACACATATGGGCATAGACCGGCGCTTTGTATTTGTGCGCGAGCTCAGCAACCTTACATAAAAGTTCCTTTGAGCAGGTATATTCCGCATGAAATCCCAGTTGATAAGAAATCAGGGAATTCTTTTGATTAAACTTTAGATACTCCTCTTCCATCTGCTTAGGAGAAGACGTAAAATTATTAAGTCCCGATACCAGAACACATCGCATACCTGCATCCATACAGGCATCAGCAACAGCTGCTGGATCTATGTACATATCAAATATGGATGTAATACCCGAAGTCAAATACTCTAATATAGCCAGCTGTGTAAAATCATAAATTGCATTCCTGTCAAGCTTGGCCTCCATGGGAAAAACCTTTTCATTCAGCCACCTTGAAAGTGGTAAATCATCCGCATAGGAACGAAGAAAGGTCATGGCAGAATGAGTATGTGCATTTTTAAAACCGGGCATCAACAGATTCCCTTTACAATCAAGCTCAATATCCCATGTAATGCGAGGGAAAGCCTCCCTATCAAGATCTAAAAGCTCTTCTGCTTCCAAAACACATACTATTTTTTCGTTCTTTATCCATATCTCACCATTAAAAACATCTCTGTTTTTCTCCATGGTGAGAATCCGTGCATTGTATAATCTGATATTCATCGAATGGATTTTCCTCCGAAGCCATAGGGTAAAAGTTCGTCAAGCTTATATAGCTGATAATCCGAAACACTTTTCGCAACAATTACACAAAAATCATTATCCGTAAACTCCTGCATCACCTGTCTGCAGACACCGCAGGGATAAGCATAATCAACAGGCTCCTCTCCGGAAAGTCCACCGACAATCGCAATTGCTTTAAATGACCTTTCGCCTTCACTGACAGCTTTGAAAAAGGCTGTTCGCTCTGCACAGTTGGTTGCTCCGTAGGATGCATTTTCAATATTGACACCCTGATAAACCTTTCCGCCATCGGTAAGAAGCGCCGCACCCACGGCATATCCTGAATACGGTGCATAGGACATTTTTCGTGCATCTAATGCACTATGAATTAATTCTTTAACAGGAATTTTCCCTTCTTGCATTGATATCTCTCCTACAATACAAATCCCTTAATTGCTTCCGTAACAAGCTTCTTAAACTTCGGTGCCGCCATGTCCGCAGCCTCCTGAACCTCTTCATGGTTTAACGGATTGTCAGTCATTCCGGCAGCCAGATTACTGATGCAGGAAATGCCACAGATACGCATTCCGCAATGATTTGCTGCTATTGCTTCCACAACAGTACTCATGCCAACCGCATCGCTCCCCAGAGTACGAAGTAATTTAATCTCCGCAGGGGATTCAAAAGACGGACCCGTAAGCTGGGTATAAACACCCTCCTGCAAAAAGATATTATGCTCCTTTGCCTTCTCCCTGATAACCTCCTGCAAATCGCGGTCATAAACCTTGCTCATATCAGGGAATCTGGTACCCAACTGATCAATATTGGCACCAATCAAAGGATTAGGTGCAAACACAGCAATATGATCCTTAATTAACATCAAATCTCCCGCATGGAAGGAGCCGTTTACACCGCCGGCAGCATTAGTAAGAAACAATATCTTCGCACCCAGAAGGTACATAAGACGGATGGGAAGTACCACATCGGAAATATCATATCCCTCGTAATAATGCACTCTTCCCTTCATGCACACAATAGGTACCTCACCAACATAACCAAACACAAACTTTCCGGCATGTCCGGGTACGGTAGATACAGGAAAACCTTCTATTTCGCTGTAAGGGATCTCACATTCAACCTTTATCTGTGCCGCATAATCACCTAAGCCGGAGCCCAAAACTACTGCAACCCTAGGTTCAAAATCGGTCTTGTCGCGCACACACTTTAAACAATTTTGTAATTTTGCATAAATCTCATTCATATTCAGTTCCCCCATTCTTTATGCTTCTAAAACACAAAATTATTATACAAAAAATCATAAAAGAAATCAATGCAAAATCCAACAAATAGGACTTCCGTCACACAAAAAAGCACCCATAAGGGGGTGCCTTCCATAAAGCAGGTTTTACCTACGTAAAAGTTAAAACTGACAATTCAATATTGTGTCAGTGCAAAAAACTCACCACAACTAAAACCGGCTTCATTATGAATGAATCTCTCAATCAATCGGAAAGTTACTGCTGCTTCGATTGCTTTGATTTTGTGCAAAAGATATCGTGTACCATCATTTGTTACTAATTCTACGATGTGTAGGGATACCAGTTTTTCCAAAGCTTCCTGCATATCATCCATGGATATTCCGAGGTGACGAGAAAGTTCATTCGTTCGGATATCTATCGTAAAATATTCTGAATGCTTATAGTCAAACGGAGCAGTGCTCTTAAAATATTCATTACAAATATAAGAAAGTATCTGTCTCACATTTGGATCCGATAGCTTATTAATGCCGGAGGCAACTTCAGGCTTATCAAATATTGAACCGATATCTGTTGGTTTAATACCGGAGTCGATCATCGTGAGAGTATTAGATACGAATGCGGCACCTGCAGTGTCAGATAAACAACACATTGTGTAAAACTGTCGTATTTGATCATACTTTTTTGTAGATGGGTTCTGCTCAGCTTTCAATAAATCACAAGCGTTACAATTAACTAAATTGGTTTGGTGACATAAGGAATCAATAATCACAGCTTGCACATCTTTCGGGAAATTATGAACAGCGTTCTCGTTGAAAACTTGGGATTCATTTGTTGTGGCTTGAACAACACGTTCTGCAAATAGATCATCTATGGTAACATCAAGTGCATTTGCGATTTTAGGAAGAATCATGATGTCCGGCATAGAGGTTTCTGACTCCCATTTTGAAACTGCTTGATTAGTCACTCCGATCTTCTGCCCTAACTCTTCTTGTGTATATCCTTTGCACTTCCGGAAACAAGCAATGTTCTTTCCCATTGACATACTATTTTCCTCCTTCTTTTGGATGATTATATTATAGTATATTTATGACAAAAAGCAAAACAACTCCTTAGAGACTTTGGAAATAAAATTCAAATAAAATCACCGTTTGGTTGGAAAAACAGACACCGAGAGCAACTGTTTGGTCACTCTCGGAGGTATTGTCATTCATTTTATAAACGTGCTTGCTTTTTTCTATATGATAATGCAAATCATTCCACCATTACTGTCATTCACTATTTTTTGCATCGTATCCTGCAATTTCAGCTGGCTGTCCTCTGTAATAGTCATGATTTTTGAAGTAATTCCGTCACTTACAAGCTGTTCTACAGTCTTTCCAAAAATATTGGTTTCCCAGATACCTTGTTCTTCTTCTGCCTGATTGATGTAACGGATTAAATCATCAGCCTGCTCTTTGGAGCCGACAATAGGGGCAATCTCTGTTTCAATATTTGCCTTAATCATATGGATGGAAGGACTGATTGCTTTTATTTTTACACCGAATTTATTACCATGCTTGATAATTTCCGGCTTTTCCAGCATAATTTCATCTTTAATCGGTGTAACTACTCCATATCCCTTCATTCTTACTGCATCCACTGCATTCTTAACCTTGGTATATTCTTGCTTCATATCCGCATATTCTTTTAATTTTGCAAGCAACTGATATTCGTCGGCAATATTTTCTCCCAACATCTCTGTCAGCATATTATAATAATACGCCTCATCCATATCCAGATACAACTTTACAACACCATCGGAAAGCTTTATGTGGTCCGTTTTACAGCGTCTCACGCAATCACAGTGCATTTCAACTGGATGCGACAAAACATCCCTGATACTTTGATACTCTTTCATCAGTTCTTTTGCATTTTCAATGAGAGACATTTTCATCTCACTGTTTACATCCATCATTTCTACCCATTTAGGCATATAGAATTCCATGGAGGACACAGGAAATTCATACAAAATATTCTGAAGGATATGGTGAATATCCTCCTTCTTTAACTGCTCACAATTTACAGTCATGGCACTTACCTGATACTGTTCCATAATCTCAGCTGCAACATTTTTAGCTTCCTCGGAATATGGCTTTTTGCTGTTTACCAGTACCAAAAAAGGCTTATTTAATTGTTTTAATGCTAAAATAGTTTTTTCTTCAGCCTCTTTATAACCGCTTCTTGGAATATCTGAGATAGAACCGTCTGTTGTAATTACCAGTCCAATGGTAGAATGGTCATTCATAACCTTATCCGTACCGATTTGAGCCGCCTGTGTAAAAGGAATCTCATAATCAAACCATGGAGTCTTCACCATCCGCTCCTGATTATCCTCCAGATGTCCGGTTGCACCGTCTACCATATATCCCACACAGTCAATCAAACGTACCTTTACATCAATCTCATCATCCAGCTTAATTTGAGCTGCTTCATTTGGGATAAACTTAGGCTCTGTGGTGGTAATAGTACGTCCGCCTGCGCTCTGTGGAAGTTCATCCTGTGCACGAACCTTTGCCGGGCCTTCCTCCATGGACGGTAACACAAGTTCATCCATAAAACGTTTAATAAAGGTTGATTTTCCTGTACGTACGGGTCCAAGTACCCCTATGTAAATTTCGCCGCCTGTTCTTTGTTGTATATCATGATAAAGGTCGTATGTATGCGCTGCATAATCCATATAAAAACCTCCTTAAACTGCTGTTATATGTGTATGCAGAGATAAATTTATATATTCGTAACATTAAAAATAATTGATTCTAAACCGTCAGGGAAGAATCTCCTTCGTCTCAAATGCGCCGGACACTCCTATGAGCCTTAATACGCAGAAAAAGTAGGAAGATTTGCTTCCTACTTTTTCTAAAGTCTCATATCCGCGGCGCATAAATCGCTCAGGAGATTTCTTATTACATAATGATGCGCTTGAAGTTCTTCTTGCCGCGTTTTACAACGATGCCGTCGCCGATGAAGGCTTCGGGTGTGTAGACAGTTTTGATATCGGTTACCTTTTCGTTGTCAACGGTAACACCGCCCTGCTCTACGGCACGTCTTGCCTCGGAGCGGGATGCAGTAAGTCCGGATGCAGCAAGGACACCTAAGATATCAATCTTGCCATCCATGAAGTCGGATTCCTTCAGCTCGTAGGTAGGCATTTCTGCTGCATTACCGCCTGCAAACAAGGCTCTTGCACTCTCCTGTGCTTTTTCAGCCTCTTCCTTGCCGTGTACCAGATTTGTAAGCTCGTAAGCAAGAATTTCTTTTGCCTGATTTAACTGGCTGCCTTCCCAGCTGTCCATCTCTTCAATCTGCTCTAAGGGCAGGAAGGTCAGCATACGCAGACACTTCAGTACATCCGCATCAGCCACATTTCTCCAGTACTGATAGAATTCGAAAGGTGTGGTCTTATTGGGGTCAAGCCATACGGCACCCTTCTGGGTCTTGCCCATCTTCTTACCCTCGGAGTTAAGAAGCAGTGTAATGGTCATGGCGTAAGCATCTTTTCCAAGCTTACGGCGAATCAGCTCGGTTCCGCCCAGCATGTTGCTCCACTGGTCATCGCCACCAAACTGCATGTTACAGCCGTACTTCTGGAATAACTGATAGAAGTCATAGCTCTGCATAATCATATAGTTAAACTCAAGGAAGCTAAGTCCCTTTTCCATACGCTGCTTGTAGCACTCAGCAGTAAGCATACGGTTAACGGAGAAGTGAGCGCCCACCTCACGAAGTACATCCACATAATTCAAATCAAGCAGCCAATCCGCATTGTTTACAAGCATTGCCTTTCCCTCGGAAAAGTCAATAAACTTACTCATCTGCTCTTTGAAGCATTCTACGTTATGTGCAATGGTTTCCTTTGTCATCATGGTACGCATATCGGTTCTTCCGGAAGGGTCACCAATCATAGCAGTACCACCACCAATGAGTGCAATGGGCTTATTGCCTGCCATCTGCAGTCTCTTCATCAGACAAAGTGCCATAAAGTGTCCTACATGCAAGCTGTCTGCAGTGGGGTCAAAGCCAATGTAAAAGGTAGCCTTACCGGTATTGATAAGCTCCTTAATCTCCTCTTCGTCCGTAAGCTGTGCAAGCAGCCCTCTTGCCTTTAATTCTTCAAAAACTGTCATTCTATTATCCTCCAATGGTATACATCGTAAGTTCGATTTATCAAACTCATTTATTGTATCGGTTACAGCAGATTATGTCAATATTTTATTACGATTTCTACCGCTTCATTTTCTGAAAAATGATAGGTAATATGGTCACCTTCAGAAGCAACCTGCTCGCCGTTCACATAGAAACGCACACCCTGCTTTCTGTTTCTGATGGTAAGAGTCTGTTCTCTGTTAGAAACAAGATTTGCTCTGATACCCTCTTCATCCCAGCTCATCTTTTCAAGCTTCGTCCATGTATACAGCCAAATACCTTCAATACTGCCCTTTTTAAAGTATTCGGGCATAGCGGGTAAAAACTCCACAACTCCGGGCTCTGAGAACACGCACATCTCCAAAAGAAGTGCCGGCATTGCACCCTGTAAATCCGGGAATTGACCCCTGTAAGGGAAATGTGCCGTAGCAAGATTGCATCTCACAAAGCCGTGGTTAATCAGCTGCGTCATATTCTGCA
The DNA here is from genome assembly GCA_015056975.1 of Lachnospiraceae bacterium. GTDB lineage: Bacteria > Bacillota > Clostridia > Lachnospirales > Lachnospiraceae > Acetatifactor. Next base: position 21,473 of record SVFG01000009.1, read on the forward strand.
TGGTTTCTTCCATGTCCTTTAATCGGATACCACAGAAGGCACGATGAATAATACCGTGTGCGGAATCATCCTGCTGTCCGCGCTTTCTGTTAGAAATATAGATGGCTTTTGCAAGCTCCGGTTCTTTCTCAGGCGTTACCACTCTTCCCGGCCACAAATCATAGTGATGGGATACATGGCGATGATTAAAGTTTTCTTCAATATCTGCCCATGCCCATTCCTTTAAGCCACCTTCTTCATCCAAAAGATAATCCGGCAAATCAGCAAGCTGTTTTTCCCACTTTTGTATATTCTCCTGCTCAATACCGAGAATGTTACATGCTTCCATCAGATTCAACAATACCTCTCGGCAGATTGCAATATCCATCACGGAATTGATACGTGTCGGGTTTTTACTCTTGCAGGTAACAGTCTCATATCCGGGATTGGGTGTAGGATCCTCCGGTGAAAAGGAAGGATAGAAAATCACCTTGCCGTCATCATCCCTGTCACAGGCATAGTCTTCAAAGAACAGTGCAATCTCTTTTAACGCCGGCACTACTCTTTCACGCAAAAACTCCTTGTCTCCGGTACACAGATAATAGCCCCAAAACTCGTTGTAAATCCAGCCTAAGCAGCCCGTCCAGCAATAGTGCGGATAGGTTCTTGAGAAATGATAATAAAGTCCCGAATCATAGTCACAATGTACGCTTGCAAGCAGACCTCTTGCACCAAATAAAAGCTCTGCATTTTTGCGGAAGTCTTCAAACTTTGTCTCATAATATTTGAAATACACATCCATCTCTTCAAAGAGACCGGTATTATTTCCTGCGCAAACCTGAAGATTGGTATTGATATTGTGTTGTCCCCACATAGGAGGTATCTTTCCGGTATCTACTATCTGATAAAAACGTCCCATATCATAGAGCTTATCCATCAGCATGGGATCAAGTTCTACTTCTGTGTGACACTTCTTTAAAAGCTCCTCACCGGACAGATAAACATCCTTACTATCTCCGAGGCAAATGCGGGAGCGTTTCATTTTATCGCCCAAAATCTTTTCATTTGCCTTTAGCAGCTTATCAAACTCCACTTTTTCCTTCTTAAATGTTTCAGCAAAGACTTTCTCGCAACCAAATGCAAAATCTTCCTCCACACGGATTGCCCTGGATGCAATGACAAGGGATGTACCATCTGCAATACGGATGCCGTCCGCTGTCACTGTAAGGGTTCCTCCCTCCGGAAGAAATCTTAAGAGCCCAACATAGCCTTTCTTACCAAATTCAGGATTATATCCCCAGGAAAGTACAATCATATCTTCCGTGCACGCAAGCGTATGCTCAGAACCAACCATGGTAGGTTCACCAAACATGTTGACTTTATCTGGAAGCTTCAATTCCATATTAAGGTTAAGCATCCCATCCGGAGCAGTAAATTTTGTAAGCACCATATCCTCTGCAAAAGAAGCAAAGGTTTCACAGGTGTATACTCCCCTATCTGTCTCCCAATAGGTAGTCACCTTTCCCGTAAGCATATCCAGACAACGCAGATAATTCTGTGTAATTTCAGCTTCTTCCGCTTTAAAACGAAGACTGAACGCCTTGTGTACCCTGGGAGAGCCTACCGGATATACAATATTTGCATCCAGATTCATATATTTATCAAAGCCCGCTTCTCTCTGTGCTTTATCAATCAGCTTATCCGCAAGCTCCGGCTTTCCCTCTTTTACATATTTGCGGATATCTTTTAGATAAGGACGCAAATCAGGCGGTAAGGGAGTATCCTTCCACTTCGGCTCGATAATCTGTTCATGTGTAATAGCAATCTCCTCTTCATAGGGATGTCCCTTTACCTCTACCCAATAAGAACCGTTGCCTGTATAGAAGTAGTCTGCACTGTTTTCGGCGGGCGCAATGGAACACACCGACCTTTCAGACATAATCTTTGCTCTCTCTTCCACAGGCATATACGGATACTTGTATTTATAAGGAATTAATTTCATATGTAACCCTCCCCCCAAATTATTTATTGACCATTAATTTAGTCATAGCCTGATTCAACCCATCCACAGTCAGCTTATACATGGGAAACAGCTCTTTTATGGCAGTCTCTGCCTCTCTCCATGGTGCCCTGCCCGGTGCCATCTTTGGATTAAGCCATACCACCTTCTTGTACTTGCGCTTTACAAGCTTTAACCAGTCATAACCGGATAAACCACCGTTTGGACCTCTGTAATTACCGGTGGTTGAATACAGCTCCTCCGGTGCCATTGCTGCATCTCCTACGATAATCACCTTGTAATCGCTGTCCACATTGCGGAACATCCACTCAGTATCCACCCAATCACCGTTTTCACATTCCGGCGTTTTGTATAGCTTGCTATAGATACAGTTGTGGAAATAATAGGTTTTCACATCCTTGTAATGATTGGACTTATGTACTGCCTGAAACAAATCATTTAACAGGGAACTAAAGGGAATCATAGTTCCGCCGGAATCCATCAAAAGAAGCAGCTTAACCGCATTCTTCCTTGGCTTTTTCATCACAATCTGTAAACATCCGCCATTGTTACAGGTCTTATCCACCGTGCCGTCAATATCAAGCTCCGTTTCCGGAATATCAAGTCTTGAGGAAAACTGGCGAAGTTTCCTAAATGCAAGTTGAAACTGTCTGTTGTCAAGCACCCTGTCATCTCTGAAATCACGGTATTTTCTGGCACCCACCACGGAGAAGGCTGACTGATAACCGGTTTTACCGCCCACGCGGACACCACCAACATTACCGCCCATGTTACCGAAGGAGGTTTTACCCATAGTACCTATCCAAAAGCTACCGCCATTGTGCTCACTGTCCTGATCCTTAAGACGCTGCCTGAACTTCTCCTCCACATCCTCCTTGTCGATTTGAAGCTCCTCCATCTTATTCAGATGATTCCTCGCCTCCTCATGGGCAAGCTCCATCATATCGGATTTATCCAGCCACCTGAGCATCTGCGCACCCACCTCTGTCTCATGCTGTGCTGCTTTAAAGCATTCATCAAAGGCCATATCATATTTATCAAAATCTGTTTCACTCTTTACCAAAATCATACGGGCAACGTAATAAAACTGTGTAAGAGAGCTTCCGCACAGCCCGCTGTCAAGGGCTTCCTGCAAGGTCAGCCATTCTCCCAAGGTTACCCGAAGTCCCTTTGCCCGAAGTGTATCAAAAAACTTTATAAACATTTACACACCCTCATGTCTTACAAGCTCTAAGTCTTCATCCTTCTTTACCACTACGCCGATAAATGGAAGCTTACTCTTAATGACATCCGCCGTAATACCGCCGATTTGCAAAGCATTAATCCAGTCAATCAGCTCAGAGGTACTGGGTTTCTTACGGATATCACGGATGGTACGGATATTGTAAAATGCCTCCATGGCATTCTTTAATAAGTTGTCCTCTACATCGGGGAAATGTACCCTTACAATCTCCTCCATCAGCTCCGGCGTAGGAAAATCAATATAGTGGAAAATACAACGTCTTAGGAATGCATCCGGCAACTCCTTCTCTGCATTGGAGGTAATGATAACGATAGGTCTGTGCTTTGCTTTCACGGTACGCTTCGTCTCATTGATATAAAACTCCATCTGGTCAAGCTCCCAGAGAAGGTCATTTGGGAACTCCAAGTCAGCTTTGTCAATCTCATCAATCAGAAGCACTACCTGCTCCTCGCTGTCAAAGGCTTCTCCCAGCTTGCCAAGCTTAATATATTTTGAAATGTCATCTACGCCCTCTTCACCAAACTGACCGTCATAGAGACGCTGAATGGTATCATATACATATAAGCCCTCCTGTGCCTTGGTAGTGGACTTAATATTCCAGATAATCAGTCTTTTCCCAAGGGATTTTGCAACAGCCTCCGCCAGCATGGTCTTACCTGTACCGGGCTCTCCCTTTATCAGTAACGGCTTCTTTAACGCCATGGCAATATTCACACTTGCCATCAGCTCCTCACTTGCCACATATTCATTGGTTCCTTTAAAATTTTGATTTTCCATGTTGCCTCCAAAATAATTACTTTTTTCTTGAAATTCAGATATCTTCATGTTACGATATTCTTGCTGTAAAATCAAGAAAATACAGCAAATTTATTACAGATTGGGGACTATAATGACAATGAACAATTCAGATACAAAATGCGCAATTTCCTTTGAGGTATTTCCTCCCAAAAAGGATGGAGAATTTGAAGCAGCCTTTGAGGTGATGGATGAACTCGCAAAGCTTTCGCCTGAATTTATCAGCGTTACTTACGGAGCCGGCGGAAGTCAGTCCAAAAAGACCATTGAGATTGCTTCTTACATACAAAACACCTTACATATTGATGCACTTGCACATATGACCTGTGTAGGCTGTCGTAAGGAAGCTCTGCTTGAAGTATGCAATGCACTTAAAGAAGCCAATATCAAGAAGGTACTTGCACTGCGCGGTGACAGACCCAAGGATATGACGGATGAACAGTTCTTCTCCAGAGATTTTGCACACGCCAGCGATATGATTACCTTTTTAAAGTCAAATACAGACCTTCAGATTGCAGGCGCGTGCTATCCCGAAAAGCATTACGAGTGCTTCAGCATGGAGACCGATTTGAATAATTTAAAGATTAAGCAGGATGCAGGTGCAGAGTTTTTGATCACCCAGCTTTTCTTTGACAATGACTACTTCTATTCCTTCCAGGAAAAGGCACGAAAAAAAGGAATTACCATACCCATTCATGCAGGTATTATGCCCATAACCTCCGCAAAGCAGCTTGGAACTACTGTTTCCCTTTCCGGTTCCAGTATTCCTAAGGCTTTCGCTGATTTGATTGCCACATATGGAGACAAGCCCGAGGAAATGCGCAAGGCAGGTATTGATTATGCGATTCGCCAGATAAAAGATTTGCAGGTAAATAACGTGGACGGAATTCATATTTATACTATGAACAAGCCCAAGATGGCGGCAGAGATCGTTGCCGCGGTGAGGTAGAAATTATGGAGCACAAAGGAACAAGGACTCTTAATACTGACAGATTGATTCTCAGAAGGTTCGTTATAGATGACGCGGAAAGTATGTATCAGAACTGGGCGTCCGATGAAGAGGTAACACGCTTCTTAACGTGGCCTCCTCACGCAAATGTTGAAGTGACAAAGAGTCTTTTGACAGATTGGATTAGCCGGTACGAAGAGGATTCTTATTATAATTGGGTTATTGAGCTAAAGGAATCCGGTGATGTTATCGGCAGTATTTCAGTTGTAAAGCTGAATGAAAATATTAATGGTGCAGACATAGGCTATTGTATGAGCCGGGCTCATTGGGGCAAAGGAATTATGCCGGAAGCTTTGAAAGCAGTTATCCATTATCTTTTCTGCGAAGTAGGTTGCAATCGCATTGCTGCAAGTCATGATGTGAATAACCCTAAATCCGGCAGGGTTATGGATAAAGCCGGAATGAAATTGGAAGGAACTTTGCGTCGCGCCGGAAAGAATAATCTGGGAATTTGTGACGAGGTATGGCATTCTATCATAAGAGAGGAATTTGAACAGTAATAAACACCTGTCCACTTATTCTTAGTGGGCAGGCGTTTTACATTTTATGCTTAAATTATATACTAAAATCATATTTTGTACCGCTTTGGGCAGCAGGCTCTGCCTTGATGGAATCCCAGTTAAGTGCTGAAATCTTATCAAGAAGTTCTTCCATGGAGTTTGCCATGATGGTCGTTTTCTTAGATTCATTTGCATCATTTTTATATGCCTGTAAATCTTTTTCTATCTTAGTTTCTGTAGCCTTTGTTTCTGCTGATTTCTTAGCTTCAGCCGCTTCTTCTTTTTTCTCGGCAATGCGTTCTCTCTGCTTTGCATTTACCTGTTCAAGCTCTGCAAAAAGGGTGGTGCTTCCATCATCGTTGAAGGCAATTCCGAATTTATTTACAAGAGTATCTGTCTGTGCATCCTCACCGAATACGCGCTCAAAGCCATACAAATCACAGATTTTTTCGGACATGCGGACAGCACCTTCGATACCATGTACCTTCTGCTGATAATAGCTTTCGTCATTAGCCATTTTCTCCAATTCTTCAGGTGAAAACAACACAGAAAACTCCTTTGTTCCACGTGACATAATCTTTTTGGCATCGTCACCGGACTTAAAGTCTGCCACCATAAAATCCATATCACCATAGGTCTCACGCAACTTTTTGAGCACATCCTGCGCTCCTGCTGAAAGCTTCTGCTCCTTAACCGTATCTACAAAACCGGTCTGTTGCACCTTTACACCGGCATCCGTCTTCGCCGTTTGCTGTTTCTCCTTCTGCACCTTTGTCTGATTATAATAATCCGTTACCTTCTGATAGGCTCCTACCTGTACCATAATCTTCCTCCTTGATATGTATTTGAAATCCGTTTCTATGGTTCTAAAGTATTTATCGTCATATATGGCATGAAAATTTACAGTGATAAATCAATATTCATCCCTGTTACACCACTGCCTAGATTCATTGTCTGCATCTGTGAAAAATCCACATCACTTGAATCCACTTCCACAATTCGGCTCTTTTGAGCTTCCGAAAACGCCTGTGAACCGGTTCCTATAGCCTGCGCTGCTTCATTAGATTCCGCCTTAAGCATCTCCATTTTTTCTCTGAACTTGGCTTCTTCCTCTTCGTCCCACTCAGAATCCTTTTTCTCCACCCGCTCCTTTAATATCTGCGCCATGGTCTGTGCCTGTTTTGCAGCCTGATATAATTCATCACTGTATTCCATCAGCTTCTTCTCGTCAGTATAGGGAACAATGTCGCCATTTGCCATACTGCGGAACACAGCCATCGCCTTCGCCTGATCATCCCAATACTTTTCAGAAGCTGCATCCTGGGTCTTCTGTGCAGCCATCTGTGCATTAAACTGTAATGTAGCTCCATAATCACGCCTATCCTCTACAAGCTGTTTGCTTGCCTCTTTGGTCAGCACCAGGCTGTCCTCTTCCTTATTAAGCACTACTTCTTCTCCGGTCGCATCCTTCACGGATGTCCCCTTAGGTATGCGGTATGCTTCATAAGTATGCAGATATGCTGACATCCCCGTATCGATTCTGTTCATCCTAAAACCTCCCTGTTTGTGGCTGCGTAAATCCGTTTACACATATCTAAAGACATCTTTCTCTTTTATATTATCGTCATATATACTGTTCACTTTAACCATCTCTTCAAATATCATCTGTATTTTATGATATTATTTCCAAAATAATACTTGACGATTAGTATTGTTTGAATTATATTATAAACATGATATGTTTTCTTAAATAATATTTCTAAAACATATTTTAAGTAATTGGAGGATTTCAAATGACAGACAATAAAAATCATGATACCGTCAACAAAGCTCTCGGCTTTCCTAAGATGGAGGAATTTGAAGCGGAATTACTTCGTCTGATGAATCAAACTGATACAGAAAATTCAGGGAGCGTGATTTTAGCGCTTACCGACTGTGATAACTTTGGTCACATTAATACAGATTTTGGTCGCGAATACGGTGACAAGGTACTGATTGATACAGGCCTTTATCTTTCTTCAAAGCTCCCTGATGGAGCTACCATCTATCGTGTTTCAGGCGATGAATTCGGTATTATTTTTAATAATGACATGGAGAAGGAGGATGTGTTCCTCTTCCTTGAGGAAGTACGCAGAGGCTATGACATCAAGCTTCGAAACGGGGAGCAGCTGACCATATCTATTGGTATCGCTGCGGCATTTGAAGATGCCACACGTGTTCAGGAATTAATCCGCAAGGCGGAAAGCGCCCTCTTCCGCGCCAAGGCAACAGGACACAATAAAATTGCACTGGCAAAAGAAGAAAAGATGGTTCCCAAAACCTCTCACTACACCAATGATCAATTAAAATGTCTTACCAAGCTCTCCAAGCGGGAAGGTGTGGGCGAAGCTATTCTGCTGCGAGAAGCACTTGATATGCTCCTTAAAAAATATGATATTTAACTTACGGAGGAAACAATCCATGAATTACGATGCTTTATTCGACTATGTCAAAAACGCTCTTACTGCCTATGATTGGCACGGTGGTGTGGCAAAAAACCAAATCCGTTACAGCCGCTACGACCATACCGTGCGTGTATACAATTGGGCAATGATGCTAACTGAAGACTATGCAGATGTCATTGATATGGAAGCGCTTAAAATAGCAACAATTTTTCATGATATTGGCTACTCTTCTGATAATGAAGATAAAAAAGAACATGCGGGGGAAGGCGCTATCCTTTGCAGAAAATATCTTGAAAGCATAGCCTACCCTTCTGACAAAACAGACTTTATCTGTGACCTGATTGCCAAACACTCTGATAAATCTATTCTTTTTAATGAAGACACTCCCATGGAACTTGTACTCTTAATGGAAGCAGATTTGTTTGATGACACCGGAGCTCACGGTATCATCATGGATGCATGGATTCAGGCAATCAAAGAAGACGTATCCTTTGAATCTATTTTGGAACATATTAAAAAGTATACCTGGTATTTCATGCAGGAAAACCCTATGCGTACCGAAAAGGCCAAACGCATCTGGGAGGAGAAAAAGGAACTAACAGACAAATTTGTGGAATCCCTTTCCATTGATTTATACGGTTCTTATGAAGCTCCTGCTTCCGCAGAAAACAAATAACTTACACAAGGAGGAAACACTATGCTCTACAACGTAAAAATTGAACAGACTAACGATTACCCTAAAAGAATGAAGTACATACCGGAGACCGATTCCTTCGTAGAAAAGGATTGTGACAGTCTCTCCTATCACAGAGGTGTCTATCAGTATCCTTACGGCTGGATGATGGAATCCGGCACACCTCCCTTTCCTCACCTTGATGTCATGATACTTACTGACAAGCATTATGAGCTTGGCGATGTGGCAAAGGTGCGCATAATCGGAGTATTTGTAAGAAATGACGGCGATCACAAGCTTATGAGCGTCCTTGAAGACCGCGATATTACAGAATTTGAGCAACTGACAGAGGAAGAAAAGGACAATCTTTTCAAGCTCTATCCCTATATTCATGACGGCGAAGGTTGGTTTGGTTCAGAGGTTGCACAGAAAGTTATTGATGACTTTTTCGGAGGGAAAAACAATGCGTAAATCGATTATTATGGTTCAACACACGGAATCCGAACATCATTTAAACGGTATGATTGGTGCATGCTACGATTGGGATCTTACGGAAAACGGCAAAATGCAGGCTGACCGCATTGGTCAGTGGCTTACTGACCAGTCAGATATTCAAGATTATCACATGTATGTGTCAGATCGGAAGCGTGCCATTCAGACTGCCGAGCAAATCAATAAATACCTCCATCTGTCTCCCACTGTTACAGGAGCTATCCGTGAAGTAAATGCCGGTGAAGGTAACGGAAAACCCGTTGCTTGGTACAGAGAGCATGAGCTGCCCCGTCCCGCTACTTACGACCCGGACTACAGGCCCTTCCCTGATGCAGAATCCGACAGGGATTTGTGGAACCGTATTTATCCCTTTTATAAAGAAATCAAGAATAACGATGAGGAAAAGATACTGATTGTTTCACACGGCACCGCTTTAAGTTATCTGCAAACCATGCTCTTTGGTGATAATTTAGAAGACATTCCTAAAAGACGCTTTATCGGAAGCTCCGGCTCTGTCTCACAATTTATCATAGAGGATAACGGACGAGTTGTTGTCAGGTATATCAATAGACAATGTAATTAAATTTAAAAATGCCGCCACTCTCTCATAAGGGTGGCGACATTTTTTCTACCTATTTTGTTTATCTTGCCTCTTCCGTAAATGAAATGTATGCGGTATCTCCGTCTTCTACATCAACGGTAACTTCACCGATTACTTTATCTCCCTCAGAAGTCCATACCATCTCCTGCTCGGTTTCTTCCCCATTGATAAGTACGATTACCTTGCTAACAAGGGATTCACCCGTAGCCGCATAACAGATGCCATTTGATGCACCAAATGCAAGGGTTGCTGCTGCGATAGATGCTGCTACATATTTTACTACTGCCTTTGCCTTAAAACTCTTCATATTCAACTCCATGACCTTTCCGAACAACGCATCTGATGCATGGATTTCATCATACACTTTTTTGATAGCTTCTTTTTCTTTCATCTTACCACGCCTCCTTCAGCTGTGTTCTTAACAAATTTCTTGCACGGACAAGTCGTGTGCGGACAGTTGCTTCCTTAATATGTAAAATCTCTGCAATTTCCTTACTGGAATACTCCTCATAGTAAAACAAGTACACTACAGTACCGCATTTTGCCGGTAACTTTTTGATTGCTTCATACAATTCACTGCTTTCCTTCATGGTAAATTCAGGTTCCGAGGTAACTGCTTCCATGGAATCCACATTTTTTCTCCAAAAGGAAGAAAAGAAACTGTTACATTCATTGATACAAACCCTAATCAACCACCTTTTTATGTGTTCTTCATCAGTAAACAACACCTTTTTGGTAAGGAGTTTCACAAAAGTCTGCTGTACAATGTCGTCTGCATCTGCCGGTGTTTTGGTATGGCTGATGGCTAACCGGTATATCATATCCATATATTTGCAGACAATCCGCTCATATTCTACCCTATCCAAAACATCATCTCCTCTGTCCGTATTTCCTATTTGAAAGGCCTTTCACTTTATAAACGATTGAGTTAACTAAAATGTGCGATACAAATTTAAATTTTTAAAAATAACAAGTATGACAACTCTTCTCTATTCTCAATGAAAAACTGCCGCAACAATGTTATATTATCATCGTTGCGACAGCTCTCATACATTTACAGATACTTCTCAATCACTTCCGTAACCTTGCCTGCAACCATATTAAAGCCTTCTTCAGTCAAATGAATATGGTCAGGGCAAATGTACTGCTCAGTTTTACCATCAATCAAGGGGAACAGATCATTCACGGGAATACCGTGTCTTTCTGCCACCTTCTTTAAAATGTTATTGTACTCGATAATGCCTGATGTATCCGGATTGTCGGTAGGCATGGTAGTTGCCATGATAATCTGTGCCTCGGGGAAGGTCTTCTTAATAACCAGTACCATTCTCTCAAGTGCAGACTCATACTCCTCCGGCAGGGAAAAAGGACGTCCCAGCTGATAATCATCACCTAAATCCCACAAACCGTTATTCCAGTGAATAATGTCCGGCTTCGGCATCCAGGGAATCCAGAAGCGGAAGGAATTTAAAGTATAACCTGCCCAACGACCGTTTTCATTCGGTCCGCTTACCTCAGCCTTTCCCTCCAGATTTTTGCGTACAATAGGTTCATAACCCATTCTCAAAGAATCACCCAATAACATTACCTGTTTCATTTTATATACCTCCATTTATTCATGACAACTTGTCATAACTTTTCACTTTTCTATTTCTTTTCGTTTACTCTTCTGCCCAGGGAACATCATTTACTTCATGCTTTCTGTCACGAAGCATCAAATCCTTCACAGCCGCAGCAGGATTTTTATCCTCAAACAGTACCGCATTTACCTGTTCAATAATTGGTAGCTGGATATTATACTTCTTGGCAAGCCCCATAGCTGCTTTCGCGGAATAAACACCCTCAACAACCATCTGCACTTCTTCCATTGCTTCCTTGTAGATCTTTCCCTGTCCGATTAGAATACCTGCTCTTCTGTTTCTGGAATGCATACTTGCACAGGTCACAATCAAATCGCCGATACCTGTAAGTCCACAGAAGGTTTCAAACTGTCCGCCCATAGCGGTGCCCAGTCTTGCAATCTCAGTAATACCTCTGGTAATTAAGGCTGCTTTTGTGTTGTCACCATAGCCAAGTCCGTCTGCAATTCCGGCAGCCAGCGCAACAACATTCTTAAGAGAGCCGCCAAGCTCAATACCCAGAATATCGGGACTGATATAGACACGGAATACCTCATTCATAAATAGACTCTGAATAAACTCAGCAGTTTTCTTGCTCTTTGCACCTACTACGATTGTGGTAGGAATGCCTCTTCCAACTTCTTCCGCATGGGAGGGACCTGATAATACAGCCACATCCGCCTGAGGAATCTCCTGCTCAATAATTTCAGAAAGAGTCATCAGAGTGCTTTCTTCAATACCCTTTGACACATTTACAATTTTCTGTCTGTCAGCCACAAGCTTGCTGATACGGTTCGCAGTCTTTCTGGTATAGGCACTTGCCACAGCCATGACAAGAAGCTCCTTACCCTCTATCGCTTCTTTATCATCTGTGGTAAATACCATGTCATCCGGCAAAATAACACCGGGTAACATCTTGTGCTCATGATTATTACGGAGCATTTTAATTTCCTGCTCAAGCGCAGACCACACCGTCACCTGATGACCGTTTTTATGTAACAGTACTGCGAGGGCTATGCCCCAGCTTCCGCCGCCTAAAACACTAACTTTAGCCATTATTCTCTCCATCCTGTACTTTATTCTTCTTGGATAAATAGGTCTTTCTCTCCGTACCGGAAAGCAGTCTCTTAATATTTGCCCAATGCTTTACATACGCCATAATGGCAAGAAAAGCCGTAATTGCATACATTTCAATCAGATGAGCCTGACTCATGCCCTCGAAAAAGCCGGTCTGACCGCAAATCACCATCTGAATCATAAAGCCTGCATATACCAGCAGTGAACCCAAGGAAACATAGTGTGTGATAAAAAATGCACCGAAGAACAAAATCACACCGGTAATAATAAAATATGGATGGAAGGAAAGAATCAAACCAGCTGTTGCCGCAATACCCTTTCCACCCTTAAAGCCCATATAGAAGGGGAAATTATGTCCCAAAATCGCACCGGTAGCTGCATAAATGCAGAGCAGATATACCATCTCAGGATGGCTCTGTCCAAATACCACTTTTGTAATAATAACGGGAATCATACATTTTAAGCAGTCTCCCAAAAGTACAATCAGACCTGCCTTTGTGCCAAGCACACGAAGGGCGTTTGTGGTACCGGAATTTCCGCTACCATGCTGTCTGATATCAATCCCCTTTGCCTTACCATAAAAATATGCAGTCTGGAACAATCCAAACACATGCCCCATTACCAAACAAATGATACGTTCCATTTTATTCTTTATCCTTTCGTTCCCTAATGATAAACTTCAGAGGCGTACCCTTAAATCCAAAGGTTTCACGGATCTGATTCTCAATATATCTCGTGTAAGAGAAATGCATAAGCTCTTTATCATTTACAAAGATAACAAAGGTGGGCGGCTTTACCGCAACCTGCGTAATATAATACAGTCGCAGACGCTTACCCTTATCGGAAGGGGGCTGCTGCATTGCTACCGCTTCCGCCATAATCTCGTTTAATACACCTGTGGAAACTCTCATAGCATGGTTTTCACTTACCATATCGATGGTCTCAAAAAGCTTGGGTAAACGCTGGCCTGTCTTTGCAGAAACAAACAAAAGCTCCGCATAAGGCATGTAGGATAAGGTGTTTCTCACCTTTTCCGTAAAGCGGTAAATGGTCTTATCATCCTTTTCCAGGGCATCCCACTTATTTACAACGATAATTACGGCCTTGCCTCTGTCATGGGCAATTCCGGCAATCTTGGCATCCTGCTCTGTGACACCTTCCACCGCATCGATTACCAGCACTACAACTTCTGCACGCTCCACCGCACTGACAGTACGCACAATCATATAGCGCTCTAAGTCTTCTTTAATCTTATTCTTGCGTCGAAGACCTGCCGTATCAATGAATACATATTCCTTGCCATTATAAGTAATTTCCGTATCTACCGCATCTCTTGTAGTTCCTGCGATATCAGACACAATCAGTCTGTCCTCACCTAAAAGCTTGTTAATCAGAGAGGACTTACCTACATTGGGCTTTCCTACAATTGCTACACGGGGACGCTCATCCTCTTCCTCATCCACAGCACTCTTATCAAAATGAGAGGTAACTTCCTCCAGCATATCACCAAGTCCCAATCTGTTTACCGCAGAAATGGGATGAGGATCGCCGATGCCCAGATTATAAAACTCGTAGACATCTGCCATATACTTTTCAAAGCTGTCCACCTTATTTACCACAAGCACAACCGGCTTCTGTGATCGGCGCAGCATATCTGCCACCTTGGAATCCGCATCCACAAGGCCCTGCTTCACATCTACAAGGAAAATGATAACATCTGCGGTCTCCATGGCAATCTCTGCCTGAGTACGCATCTGAGACAAAATAATGTCCTTGCTGTCAGGCTCAATACCGCCGGTATCAATCAGAGTAAAGGTGGTATCCAACCAGGTAATATCCGTATAAATACGGTCTCTGGTAATACCCGGTGTATCTTTTACAATTGATATATTTTCACCTGCCAATGCATTAAACAGTGTGGATTTACCCACATTGGGTCTTCCCACTACTGCAACGATAGGCTTGGATTTCTTCTTTGCCATAATTTCCTCCTGTTTTAAGGCTTACATATAATTCCATCAATAAAGTCACATCCGCTTGATTTTACAATATTAATGGGAACTTGTAAAGCTTTTTCAAGCTCCGGAAGCCGTAAATCGTCCAAAAAAACATCCTCACCGCTTCTTAATACATTCTGCGGTAACAATAGTCGTTCTCCAAGCTCTTTCCCCATCAGTTGGTCACGGATATCCTGACCGGTCAAAAGCCCTGAAACCGTAATATGCTCACCAAAGAAATCATTTCTGATAGCATATAAATGAATCTTTACATTCGGATAAGCCTCCATGATTTCTTCCGTCATTTGCTTAATATAGGGATATGCCAAAAGTCCGGTTGCCATGGAAAGCTCCTTTTTGATGCTCATGTTGGGGAAACCTTCCTTTTTCTTGCGCTCGGCCATCGACTCTGCAAATTCATTAAGCATCAGCCTTATCATGCCCACACCGTTTTCCAGCTGTAAATATCCGTCGTAACGCTCCTCCTCCGGCATTTCCTGTTCGGCAAGGATATACCATTCATCGCTTGCATGCACAAAATGAATACCGAACTTCTCAAAGCATTCCTTCTGAAAGCTGTGAATAATATCAAGGGTCTTAACAGCATCCTCCTTGGTAAAGGGCTCCAAGGGATACAATCCCTCTCTGTACTTGGAAAGTCCCACAGGCACAACGGACACACTCTCCAGATTGGGGATATACTTCATCAGCTCACGCAGGGAAAAAATCAGTTCCTCCCCATCATTTACGCCCTTGCACAGCACGATTTGACCGTTCATGATAATACCGGCTTCATTTAACACATCCACCTTTTTCAGCGCTTCTCCCGCAAAACGGTTGTTTAGCATCTTGCAACGAAGTTCGGGATTCATGGTCTGAAAAGAAATGTTAATGGGGGATAAATGATATCTGCAAATCCTGTCAATATCATGGTCGGACATATTAGTGAGTGTCACATAATTGCCCTGCAAAAAGGAAAGTCTGGAATCATCATCCTTAAAATACAAGGTCTCCCGCATGCCTTTGGGCATCTGGTCGATAAAGCAAAAGATACATTTATTGTGACAATGACGGTATTCGTCCATGAGACCGCTTTCAAACTCAATACCCAGGTCCTCATCCATATCCTTGTCAACTTCCAAAAGCCACTGCTCTCCGTCCTGCTTCTCAATGAGCACTTCGATATAGGTATCCTGTACCAAAAACTGATAGTCGAAGACATCCTCGATTTCGGTGTTGTCTATGGCTAATATTTTATCTCCGGGTTCGATTTCCAGTTCCTCTGCAATACTGCCCGGAAGGACTGTTTTAATGATGTGATGTTTCTTCATTATTATTCTCCATGGTCTCCTTACTAATTCGCTTCTCTACCACCATACCAATTACAAAAACGATTATCATATAGATTTCACAAATCACATTCAAAGCAACAAAGGTTCTGGTTCCGACGTAATTGGGTTCCGTTTCAAATAGTCTTGCAATTCCGCCAAACAAATATCCGGGCACGGAGGCATTGTACATTTGAGAGAAGCCTGCCAAAAAAGCATTTCTGTTTTCACTGGTCACCAATAAAAACTGCCACAAATAAATCAGTAAAGATATGATTCCGGTTGCATTGCCAATCAATATAGCAGGGATAGTCTTGAAGGTGCTCTTTTCAAACTGTCTGCCCATCCAAAACCAAAAGGCTGTAGTCGCTACTGTCAGTACATAGAAAAATATCTCTCCCAATACAGGAACCCGTAATAAGGAGTTTACAAGGTATCCTGTCAGTATCGGAATAAAGGTCCATAAGATTAATGTGCTTTTTTTCATAACTCGCCATCCTTTTCATTTTCTCCTATAATTGTACTAGAAATTCCTTGACGTGTCACTAGCATAATGATATAAATTAATTGTTACTTTAAGAAAAATGGGTCTAACCCAAATTGGAGGAAGCTCATGCCTAATTTACAAGATATCGAAAATGCCATGCCTGTGGCGCCCTTAAAGATTGTTGCTCTCCCCTCTGCTGAGAGACTGGGGCGCAGGGTAAATGATTACATGGTAGGATTCCGTAAGAGTATACATAATGACAAGGTCAAAAATGACCCTGCATTTCACGGGTATATTGAAACGAACTATCTGGTGGATGTGAATGTGCCCCGCTTCGGCACCGGTGAAGCTAAGGCCACCTTTGCAGAGAGTGTCCGCGGTAAGGATTTATTCCTTCTTGTTGATGTGTGCAACCACAGCATTACTTATAAGATGAACGGTTATGAAAACCATATGTCTCCCGATGACCACTATCAGGATTTAAAGCGTGTAATCGCTGCCTGCAGCGGTAAAGCTCGCCGCATCAATGTGATTATGCCCTTCCTTTACGAAGGACGTCAGCACAAGAGAAGCGGCCGTGAATCCCTTGACTGTGCTTATGCACTGATGGAGCTTCGCGATATGGGTGTGAACAACTTCATCACCTTTGATGCCCATGACCCCAGAGTACAGAACTCTACTCCCTTAAGCGGTTTTGACAACTTCACTCCGCCCTACCAGTTTATCAAGGCACTTCTCAATTCCGAAGAGGATCTGCTGGTGGATAAGGAGCACTTAATTGTCATCAGCCCTGATGAAGGTGCTCTTGACAGAGCCATTTACTTTGCCACCGTACTTGGAGTGGATACCGGTATGTTCTACAAAAGAAGAGACTACTCCACTATCGTAAACGGCAAGAACCCTATCGTTGCACATGAATTTTTGGGTGATAATATTGACGGTAAGGATATCATTATCATCGATGATATGATTTCCTCCGGTGGAAGCATGATTGATACTGCTAAGCAGCTTAAGAAAATGAATGCACGTCGCGTATATATCTGCTGTACCTTCGGTCTCTTCACGGAAGGACTTAAGGCATTTGATGAAGCTTATGAAAAGGGATACTTTGATAAAGTCGTCACCACAGACTTAACCTATCTACCTCCCGAGCTTCGCACTAAGCCTTACTTCATCGAAGCAGATATGAGTAAGTTTATCGCTTCCATTATTGATTTCATGAACCATGACGCATCCCTTACAAACGTTATGGCTACCACAGACAAAATACATAGTATTCTGGAGGCCTACAACAACCGCAGCAATATGGATGTGGAATTCGATTAAATTATTTCATTAAAATATAAGGATAATGTCTCACCGTTTCATACGAACAGACATTATCCTTTATTATTTATTAAATATACACTTACTCTCTGACCCACAAGACCAATTAATCCTCCGGTTAATAAGCCGGCAATCAAAAGTACCGGCAGATAATAAAACACCGCCGTACTCTCCACCACACAGGCAGCCACAAGAACTTGTCCTACATTGTGGAATA
Organism: Lachnospiraceae bacterium; assembly: GCA_015056975.1. Taxonomy (GTDB): domain Bacteria; phylum Bacillota; class Clostridia; order Lachnospirales; family Lachnospiraceae; genus Acetatifactor. The sequence continues at coordinate 39,280 of SVFG01000009.1, forward strand.
CGCCCCCCGCCATACTGATACCTATCTGCGAAAATCCTTTCATCCGTATAAGCAGACACATCACAGCAAAGCTACATAATCCTCCTGCCAGACTGTAAAGCAGGGATGACATATTTCCAAACATAAAGGAAACCAACAAAATGCGTGCCAACAATACTCCCAGCACCTGCAGCTTGGGAAGCATAAAAATCCCCACAACTATCACCAAATTGGCAAGTCCCAGCTTTATCCCCGGTACACCAAAAGACAACGGAATCAGAAGCTCCACATAGCTGAATATGATACCAAGCGAAACCAGCATTGCCGAATATGCAATTTTTTTTGTCATAATAAGCACCTCCGTGCCGTTTTATCAAAAAATGTATTTACTCTGAAACGCCATCTATCGTATCGTTCTTTTCTGCACTGATTATTTCCACAACCAGCTTATGTGGCAGACAGACAATGGTCTCATTTGTTTCAGATATGGGCTTATGTTCCACACAATATCGGTCCGGACAATCAGCTTTATCCATATATGCAAGCCCCTCTTTAATAATCAGTTTATTATAACCGTAATGATTTCGAATTTCTATCTCATCATCCTTGTACAGGGAATAAGTCCCATAAACTTCCCCATCAATTTGTATTCTGACCATCTCACCCGGTTTGTTAAATCCCCTCATAAAGAAAGCAATTATTAGTGCCGCACCCACAAATATCAGTGCCATCTGCACATCCCTTTTTTTCATAGAAATCCCCTATCTTTTCACTACCTCATATTCCATTGCTGCTAAGTAAGAATCTGCAATCCCCTCAGACACATACAATTCGCCTTTATTATCATATAGTACAAAGTCAAAATCATCTGCATATTTACGCCAAAACGCTATAGCGTTATCCTTACCCATCACAAAAAGTGCAGTGGATAAGGCATCCGCCAATGTGGCATCACTACTTACTATCGTCACGGAAACAAGACCGCTTTCAGCAGGATATCCGGTCTTTGGATTTATGATATGATGATAGCTCTTTCCGTCTGCCTCAAAGCACCTCTCATATCCGCCGGAAGTAATCACCGCCTTATCGCAAACTGAAAGCACACCCAGATTCTCCATAGACGCATCAGGGCTCTTTATAGCCACCTTCCAGCTGCTTCCGTCCGACTTTTTACCGATTGTCATCACGTTACCGCCCAGATTCAGTATGGCACTCTTTACACCGCACTCACGCATCAGCTTTGCCACTTTATCTGAAGCGTAGCCCTTTGCTATACCACCGAAATCATATCGCAAATCTGTATTTTTATTTTGAAGCAGATTCTGTATTTCGTCCTCCGTCGGCACCCGGTAATTCTTATCCGGAAATCCCCATGCTTTCACTAATGGATATATGGTGATATCAAAAGCCCCCTCTGTCATATCCTTAAGTTCCATGGAGCGCTTAAGCAGGTATTCTCCGTCACATGTCAAGGCCACACCGCTGTCCGTATTGATGACAGAAGCTGCCAGCTCATCCTCAAGCCGCTTTATCTCCTCTACAGCCTTTTGTATCGCCTCATCACCATATCTTCCGTATGCAGTAATCTGCATATAGGTATCCATGGCAAACACTTCCGTTTTGTGCTTTTTCTTACCTTCACTTAATAAGAACAATACTGCCAAACTAGCTGTCAGAACGATTGCTGCCGCTATCAGGCTCTTCCGGGTTGGTTTCATCCTTCTTATCCTCTTCCTTATATTCCTTAAAGCCCAAAACCACCTTAAACAAATCGCCGTCCAATTCAATCTCAAAGCTGCCGCCCTGCAATTGTGTCAGGCTCTTTGCAATAGACAGACCCAGACCGCTTCCCTCTGTGGAACGGGCAGAATCACCGCGAATAAAACGTTCCGTAAGCTCATCAGCATGTATATTCATCTGACGTTTGGAAATATTCTTAAACACTACGGATATATTTTCATCTGCTGATAATAAATCAACATATACCCTTGTGCCTTCCAAAGCATACTTACAGATATTGTTAAAGAGATTCTCCACTACACGCCACATTCTGCGGCTGTCCGCAAAAATATAGGCAGGTGCACTGTTATTCTCAAAAACAACCTGTAAATTCTGCTCCTCCAGTTTTTCGGAAAATTCACCCAAGGACTGATTTAACAGTTCTGTCAGATTCAGCTTCTCGTTTTTTAATTCTATGTTACCGGAGGATATTTTAGACGCTTCTACCAAATCATCCGTAAGCTGCTTTAATCTCTGCGCCTTATTATTCAGCACATCTATATAGCTCTTAGCAGGTTCTTCCTTAATACGCAGGCGCTTTAACAAATCCACATAGCTTACAATGGATGTAAGCGGTGTCTTTAAATCATGGGACACATTGGTAATCAAATCCGTCTTCATTTGCTCGTCCTTCATGCTGGTACGTACTGCATTCCGGATACCTTCGCCGATATTGTTTACTGCATCCGCCATATCACGATTTACACCATGCAGGCTTTCCGGGTCAAGCTTATAGTCCACCTCACCATCACGGATTCTGTTGATTCCTTCTACAATATCCATCTGCTCGGCGCTCTTCTTAAACAATAATACTCCTACAAATCCGTCTATAAGTACAATTCCCACACCAAATAAAATTGCCAGTGTCAACTTTTCATGAAATTTAACTATTAATATAATGCCAATAAGATTGGTAAATAGAAACAGGTTATATGGAAGTAATGTATTAACAGCCATATTCTTATGCCTGAATAAGAAATTAGCTATTTTTTTAATACTAACAATCATCCATTTTACAAAACTATCTGCCCATAAACTGTTACTTCTGATTCTTCTGACAATGCTGTACCATAGGATAGCTGACAACATACTGATGAGAAAACCAAAAAGCGCAAAATATCCGTAATCATATACAGTTTCCGCAACGTCTGTGGCAGATTGGCCACGCTTCAAATATACATTCTGCAAAACACCCTGTAACAGCTTCCCGCCATAAATCGCACCATAAATGAGTCCAACAAATAAAATCGGAATGATTTCTGTCCAAATACGGTCAATTCCATTCAAATAATGTACTTTATTCTGATTTTCATCAAATGCCACTCCGGCAGTAAATGTCAGATAGATGCCGATACAAACCCATATGATGCCCAAAAAGATAATAACCGCAAGAATCATACCGATGTTCGGTACAATTTTGTTGAAAATATAATTTGCCTGATAAAAAGCGTCTCCGGTATTAATGTAAGAAGTGTCGACACCAATCCAAATATGAGATGTTTCGGGATAAGCATATTCATAAACATTCAAATAACCGTAAATATCTGCTTCCGACATACTGGAATTACCCATAAAAACAAGACTGTCCGGATAATAAATCAGATATCTGTGAAACTCTTCAAAATAATCGGTAATTGCAGAATCTTCCATTTGCGTCAATTCAGAAACATTTGTAAAGGTTTGTGTTCCTTCATCTGTGAGCATTCTAACCACATATTTCAGATTACCGTTATTCTCTTCATAGAGTTCATAGCAATTTAAATATTGCTGATAGTTTGTCGTAAGCGCTTCAATCGTTTCCGCAACATTCTGTTGTAGCTTTACAAAATCTATCCAATTAGCCGCATAGCTGTATAATTGCTTTTCACCGTCAACAGTCGGATATTTACAGTTAAGCATTTGAACATAGACCGTATAGGAACCATCGTCCTCCTTTGACATATTAATGGAATCCAGATTCTGAGACATAATGTAGGAAAATGCCATGTCCTCCAGCTCGTCTGTAGTATAGGAGAGCATTTCCTGCTCAACCTCACTAAGCTCCTCTCTTCCAATCTCCATCGGAAGCGAATACACGGGAACGCTTCCCTCCTCCAAATTGTAATAGCCTCTGAAATATAATTTTCCGTCTTCATCCAAAGCAAAGTTCTCGGATGCTGTAGCAGGCGCAAAATAATTCACGAATTCAGACATGCTCATGGGTCTGTTACTATATAAAACTCCATTTTTTCCCCACTTTATCAAATCTTCAAGTTCATATACCGCAGTAACCTGACAATTATTTCCGCTACCTTTTCTGGATGCAAACTTTGTTACATCTATTTTCTTATGAGGATCAAAGGCACCTCCTGTCTCTAATTGTCCTTTCATTACTACAAGCTTCGTAACATCAGATACCGCAGTTTCAAAAATATCACGAAAAAGCTCAGAGTCTTCAAAAACAGGCTCTGTCTGTAACGGTGATAAATTATAAGTTTTCGTACCTTCCATGGATTCTACAGACAGACAGGAGTTAAATAATATACCTGCTATGGCTACAAAAATACAGACTGCCAGTAAATGCTGTACAAATCCGAGTCCTATACGTTTTAATGTGGGTTTTTTCATGGATTACCTCACTATTGCTTTTCTATCTTGTATCCCACTCCCCATACTACCTTCAGATAACGGGGATCCTTGGGATTGATTTCAATTTTCTCCCTGATGTGACGAATATGAACCGCAACAGTATTATCAGCCCCTATTGCATCTTCATTCCAGATATTTTCGTATATCTGATTTATGGAGAACACTCTGCCCTGATTCTTTACAAGTAAAAGTAAAATATTATATTCTATGGGCGTAAGTTTCACCTGCTCATCATCAACTGTAACCTGTTTTGTATCATCATTAATAACAAGTCCTCCTACTCGAAAGACTGACTGATTTTCAGGATTCAGGCTACCAAGTGATGTATAACGGCGGAGATTTGATTTTACTCTTGCCATCAATTCCAGAGGATTAAAAGGTTTGGTTATATAATCATCTGCACCGACATTTAACCCTAAAATTTTATCTGAATCTTCAGATTTGGCAGACAGAATAATAATCGGGACACTGCTGTATTCCCTTATTTTTAAAGTTGCTCTGATGCCATCAAGCTTAGGCATCATAATATCCATAATAAGCAACTGAATATCCTCTTTTGCAAGCATCTCAATTGCCTGCTCACCATCATAAGCCTTAAATATACGATACCCTTCCTGACTTAGGAAGATATCTATCGCCTCAACAATTTCTTTATCATCATCACAAACCAATATATTTATCATGAAATTACTCCCTTCCGATATCATTCTTTCATTACACCACATAAAAGTTAAGTGTTCCCTATATAAATTATTAATTCTTTTTTAACATTAGGTTCATCCTCTGACATAGATGTGCGGAAAAGCATTCTTAATCCAGATAACCTCCTTGCCCTGAATGGCCACAACATCATATCTTACGGCTGTCCTTTCACCAAGTTTATGCTGATATCTGTAAAAATCAGCGACTTTACAAATCTGCATCTGTTTATGTGCTGTTACTGCGGAAAGCGCGCTGCCCTTATCATAAGTATTCCTATATTTCACCTCAACAAACACAAGAAAGTTTTCATGATATCCTATGATATCAATTTCACCCTGTCTGTTTCGATAATTACGCTCCACAATGCGCATACCGTGTTCTGTCAAATACTTTGCCGCCTGTTCCTCCCTCTCGGCTCCTGTCTTCCTTTTATTCAAACATATACCCCTTACTACTTCATCTTACTTTTTAACTTATCCATGGAATCCACAAAAATCAGTATTTCAGCCACCACTTCATAAAGCTCGGGCGGTATCATATCACCTATTTCAAGTCTGGAAAGTGTATCTGCAAGCTTATCATCCCGGTGAATGGGGACATCACTTTCCTTTGCTTTCTCAATAATTCTTTCCGCCAAAATTCCCCTGCCGCTTGCAATAACCTTGGGGGCATCCTCGGAAGGGTCATATTCCAGCGCTATCGCCTGTTTAATTTTGTTCTTCTCTTCCATCACTATGCCCTCATGTCAAATGCATATTGCACTAACGGTACATTTCCCTGCTGCTCCATAAGAGGTCTGATACCGCTCTTTGTATCATCACCCTGGTTGCGCACCTGCATATCTAACTTCAAATCATAACCTCTTTTATTCAGTCTCGCCGTCAAAAGGTCCATATGCTCCTCTAAAAAATCCAGCATTTCATCATCCTTAACGTAAAACTTTGTATTGACTTTGCTTGCATTCATAGCCACATATACATCCACAGGTCCCAGATGTTCCATATCCAGATGTAAAAGTGCACTGATTTGACCGTCCTTTGCCGCCAGATTCTTTTTGTTGGTGTAAACATACAAATCACCATGTGCCTGTCCCTGTTGTAGCTTTAAAGGAAGCTGCACATAGGTATACATCTGATTAACCTGATGAAGAAAATCAATGTTATTACTTAAATTAGTTGTGGCACGATAGGATGTACTTTCTACCTGTCCTGCCGTTTCCAAAGCATTTGCAATACCTTTCAGCTGTCTGTTCAATCGATTGTACAGTTCCTCTACCTTTCCCTCGTCAGCAACTTCCTCGGGCGTAATCAGCCATTGCTCCTGTAATTTGTCTGCCAGAAATTTCTGTACCTCTTTCTCTCCAAGTATACTTTTCAGCAGTGCTTCATCTCCCTGTAAAAGCGCCTTGGAAATTGCCTGTTTTAAAAACATCTCAGCCTGCTTGGCATTCTCCGGTGATATCGTTTGAAGTACCTCAAAAAGTGCCTGTTCACCTTCCTGAACAATCGGTTGAGTTCCCAATGATACCTGTTGCTGTACGCCCTGCTGTCCGTCCTGTATTACTTCCTGTACCAATTCTTCAGAACCTGTATTTTGTAATACCCGTGCCGGCTGTACATTTGCATCCTGCAGCAGACCTTGCGGATTGGTAATAACCAGCTGTTCCACATTCGCCTGTGTCAGTGTATTAATTTGCAATTCCTGAGGGGCTTGCAGATTCTCTTTGGGCAAAAACATCTGCGCTTCCGGCATAGCAGAATCAGCCTCTGCACTCAAAGCAGACATTATCTCTGTCACATTCAAAGCGCCTTCCGCGCCTGCATCACCTGTCACAAGATTCAATAATTCAAGATAAAGCGATGCAGCTTCCCGCACCTTCCCCTGTGAAACCATATTTTGAATTGTTTCTGAAAGCGATGTCACCACTTCACCCATTCCCTCTGTCAGCTGATGTGTCAGATTTTTATAGGCTGCCACCTGTTGAAGATTTTCCTCTGTCACAGGCAGCTTTAGTCTATGTAAATCCACCACATCATAAAGCTCTGCCTCCGTGAATGTATTTATCTCGCGGAACACCTGCTGCAGGGAATTCTTGTCCACCGGCAATCCTGCTTCCATCATACTCTCCGTCATGGCTACTGTTGTATTGTTGATGGGAAGCCCCGACATATCCAGTGCTTTCAACACATTGGTATCCGTTGCCATATTGGAAAACAGCGGACTTAAGGTAAGTGCGCTGCCATTGTTTCGCACTTCAAATAAAATACTTTTACCAATCTCCAGATTCATGCCACCGTCTACTCTTGCATTGATCAGTAAATCCTCCGCAAGCCGAATCTGAACATCATTTCCGTTTTTGGATAATACTTCACCATTTATGGTCTGTCCGGGTGCTAGTGCTCGAATTTGACGGTTAATTTGCAAAATCTGGGCATTAGAAACAGGCCGGATATTTCCGGCATCTGTAGCCTGTTTATTTCCGATAAACAATTCCGTCAATCTCATCCAATCATCCCCGTACTTTAAATAATTTAAGAAAAGTTTTTAATAAAGCTTCTTCTGTGAATGGGGGTGGGACCGTATTTTTTCAGTGCTTCAATATGTGCCGCACTGCCGTATCCCTTGTTACCTGCAAAATCATACTCAGGGAATACCTTATCATATTCCACCATAAGCCTGTCCCTTGTAACCTTTGCAATAATACTTGCCGCACCGATGGAAATGCTCTTAGCATCTCCCTTTATGATAGGTACCTGCTTCATGTTCACACCGGGTATGGTCACCGCATCATTTAGCAGAATATCCGGAACTACACTTAAATGTCCGATGGCATCCCGCATTGCCTCATAGGTTGCCTGCAAAATGTTAATTTCATCAATACGTTCCGGTGTAGCATATCCCACTGCACAGCTTACCGCCTTCTCCATAATGATATCATAAAGCTCTTCTCTCTTTTTTTCGGAGAGCTGTTTTGAATCATTTATATACAAAATGTCACAATCCTTGGGTAAAATAACGGCACCTGCCACCACGGGACCGGCCAAGGGTCCTCTTCCCACCTCATCAATACCGCAGATATAGGTGTATTCGTCATACATGCGCTCATATTTCTTAAGCGCTTCCGTTCGGGCACGCTCCTTCTCCAGTGCAACAAGCTTCTTTCTGGCACTTTCTACCAGTTTTTGAATCCCTGCACGCTCGTCCGCTTCAAATACAGTTATCAATTCAGGCAGCTCATGTTCACAAGCTGCCTGAAACAGTTCTTTTATCTCTTTTGCACTTTTACTTTCCATAAAACCTGCTTTCTACTGATGTTTCAGCACACCGAAATTACTAAAGGGCCAGATACGCACCCATGCCCTGCCGATAATGTCATCGCGATGAATATTTCCTACGATGGGACTTCGGCTGTCACTGCTGTTATTGCGGTTATCACCCATTACAAAGTATTCATCCTCGCCAAGCACAACAGGCTCCCAAGCCACACCGATATACTCCGGCTTAATTATCTCTCTTCCATAGGACTCAGAAAGCACTTCTCCGTTAATATAAATCTTACCGTTTTCATCAATCTGTACCGTTTCTCCCGGAAGACCTATGATACGTTTGATATAGTATGTATCCTCCTGATACTGAAAAGGAAATACAATGATATCAAATCTCTGCGGATCCTTAAACCGATAGGTCAGCTTATCCACAATCAAATTATCCTTATCATTCAAAGTAGGTAACATGGAATCTCCGTCCACAACGGTACGCACACCCACAAAGGTGATAATAAACCATGTAATTAATAATACTATAAGCAAATACAAGCCTGTACTTGCAATCTCCTTCATTACTTTTTTCATCACTTATACACTCCCATCTTTTATTTAAGGCTGCTCCAGCGAAATTCTTCCAAGTCTTCCGGCTCTGAAATCGTCCATCAGAATATTGGCTGCTTTTGCTAAATCCAGCTGTTCTCCCTTTAAATAACACTTGCGGCTCTCTGCTATCTGTTCCAAAATTTCAGGCGCACTTCCCTTTACGGTAATACCGTATCTTTCATCGATAATGCCCTCATATCGCTCCTGCAATGCACCAATCAAATCACAGGCAAGCTCCTCCATAACGATAATATCATCATTGATAGAGCCGATAAACGCAAGATTTATACCCACCTGTCTGTCCTCAAACTTGGGCCAG
>SVFG01000110.1 GCA_015056975.1 Lachnospiraceae bacterium
TGCTATGTTACAGCGTATCTACGGTACCGCCTTCAACAAGAAGGAGGAGCTGGAGGAGTATCTGGCTTACTGGGAGAATGTAAAGAATCGTGACCACAATAAGCTTGGCCGTGAGATGGAGCTGTTTACCACGGTTGATGTTATCGGTCAGGGACTTCCCCTTTTGATGCCTAAGGGGGCGAAAATGATTCAGACCATGCAAAGATGGATTGAAGACCTGGAGGATAATGAGTGGGGCTATGTGCGTACCAAGACTCCCTTAATGGCAAAGAGTGATTTGTATAAGATTTCCGGACACTGGGATCACTATAAGGAAGGTATGTTTGTAATGGGTGATGAGGAGACTGACAAGGAAGTGTTTGCCCTTCGTCCCATGACCTGCCCTTTCCAGTATTATGTGTATAAGTCCACACAGCATTCTTACCGCGATTTGCCCATCCGTTACGGCGAGACCTCAACTCTGTTTAGAAACGAGGATTCCGGTGAGATGCACGGTCTTACCCGTGTGCGTCAGTTTACCATTTCCGAGGGTCATTTGATTGTAAGACCTGACCAGATGGTGGAGGAGTTTAAGGGCTGTCTTGCACTGGCAAAATATTGTCTGGATACTTTGGGAGTGGGCGATGATGTAACCTATCGTCTGTCCAAATGGGATCCCAACAATAAAGAGAAGTATGTAGGTTCTGCAGAGGTTTGGGAGGAAACACAGAATAATATCCGTAAGGTGTTGAATGAGCTTGAAATTCCCTTCTACGAGGGCGAAGGCGAGGCTGCTTTCTACGGTCCTAAGGTAGATATTCAGGCAAAGAACGTATATGGCAAGGAAGACACCATGATTACCATCCAGTGGGATGCAGTGCTTGCAGAGCAGTTTGATATGTACTACATTGACCAGAACGGTGACAAGGTACGTCCTTATATTATCCACAGAACTTCTATGGGCTGCTATGAGAGAACCTTGGCATGGCTCATTGAGAAGTATGAAGGTAAATTCCCTACCTGGCTTTGTCCTGAGCAGGTTCGTGTGCTTCCCATTTCCGAGAAGTATGCAGACTATGCAGCAAAGGTAGAAGCCAAACTTAAGGCTAACGGCATTCTTGTAACAACCGATAACCGTTCCGAAAAGATTGGCTTTAAGATTCGTGAGGCAAGATTGAATAAGGTTCCTTATATGCTGGTAGTAGGCCAGAAGGAAGAGGAAGAAAACGTAGTTTCCGTGAGAAGCCGCTTTGCGGGAGACGAGGGACAGAAGTCCTTAGACTGCTTCATTGACCAGATTTGCAAGGAAATCCGCACCAAGGAAATCCGCAAGATTGAAGTGCAGGAGCAGGCATAAAAATTTGAATTAATTTTGTATAATTATCATGAAAGCCACACAAACTACTTTTGTGCGCTCTATATTTTGGAGGGCACAGAAGGAGGTTTGTATGGCTGATTTAAAATGTGGAGTAACGAACTGTACCTACAATGAGGATTGCTATTGCTGTAAGGGTGATATCATGGTAGGTGGCAAGCATGCCTGTGAATGCGAGGAAACCTGCTGTGAAAGCTTTGCACAGAAGAGAGAGGGAAATAATGCGTATACCAGCTCTCTGTCTCATCCCAGCAAGATTATCAGCATTGACTGTGAAGCTGTTAAATGTGTTTATAACAGCAACTACAAATGTGTTGCGGAGCATGTGGACATTACGGGACGCGGTGCAGCAGACTGCAGAGAAACTGCATGTGCAACCTTTACAGAAAGAAAGTAATTTGAGAGTTTGGCGGATGCTATGACGTTATGAGCATACATCCGCTATTACATATGGAGGAGTTTATGGCAAAAATAAAACGACTTACACTGCTGCATTCCAATGATTTGCACGGAGATTTTCTGGCAGAAGAAAAGGGCGAAAAATATGTGGGCGGTGTTTCCCTGCTATCCGGCTATGTGAAGCAGACAAGGCAAGAGGAAGAAAATGTTATCTATGCCATTGCCGGAGATTTGTTCCGCGGTTCGGTCATTGACGAAGAATATTTGGGGATTTCTACGGTGGAAATTATCAATATGCTCTCTCCGGATGTGGTGACAATCGGAAATCATGAGTTTGATTACGGAATGGCGCACTTATTATTTGCGGAGAGATGTGCGAAGTTTCCCTTTATCAATGCGAATCTGTATTCTAAGGTAAATGAAGCCAGACTGTTTACGCCCTGCAAGGTGATTGAGACCGGCGGTCTTAAAGTATTGTTTATCGGTGTTGTTTCAGATATTGTGATTGCACAGGCTAAAAAGGATCCGCTGATGGATACTTATGTATACATAAAAGATGCGGCGCAGGAGATTGGAAAAGTGTGCAACGCTTACCATTCCATGGATATTGATTTGACAGTGGTTCTTTCTCATATCGGAATTGAGGAAGATAAGGTCCTTGCAAAGAATTTGGACCCGGCGTGGGGGGTAGATATCATTATCGGCGGGCATTCTCATACCTTTATGGAGCAACCTCTGGAAGAAAACGGGATTGTAATCGCCCATGCCGGGACCGGTGTGGATGCCTTAGGCAGATTTGAAATTATGCTGGATACTGATAACAACTGTGTTGCTTCCTATCATTGGAGCTTTGTACCTATAAACAATGAGACGGCTGTCAGAGACGAGGAATTGGAGTGCCGGGTTAAAAGCTATAAAGAAGCTACTGACAAAAAGTATGAGCATGTCATGGCGAAGTTTAGCGGTGTGCTGACGCATCCGCAGCGCAATAGGGAGACAGCCCTTGGCAATCTGTTCGCGGATATTTTCAAAGAGAGCGCAGGTGTGGATATCATGCTGATGGCATCCGGAAGTATCCGGAGTAAGGAGCTTGGAGCCATTGTAACCCGCGGGGATTTGCGGGAAACCTTTCCTTTTGATGATGCCTTATATGTGTTTAAGGTGACCGGAAAGATGCTAAGACATATGCTCACATATATGTTACGAGAGGAAATGTTTACGGAGCATACAGAGTTCTATCAGCTGTCGGGAGATATGAAAATAACTTATTCGCGGTCGGAACGTGCTATGAAACAGTTTGCTTTTAGAGGCGCAGAAATCAGGGATGACGATGTATTCAGTGTGGGTATGCAGAGCTTCCATTTTACCAACATAGAGGATTTTCTGGATGTGGATTATGAACTGCTTAAAAGCCTGCAGAGACCGAGAAAGATTGCAACCTCCTGTGTGGATGTTTTGGATGAATATTTTATGGCAAATGACAAACGTATCTTTGCGGGAGAAGTGGAAGGAAGAATTGAAATTATTCCGTGATGTGATATAATAAATGGCGTAAGGGTTTACAAAAGAAGAGGAGGGAAAAACTATGGCTGATGTATTTGAGTACAAATGTCCTTGTTGTAACGGGGCGCTAGAGTTTAGCAGTGCGACACAAAAGATGAAATGCCCCTATTGTGACAATGAATTTGATGTGCAGACATTGCGGGAGATGGATGAAGAACTGAAGGAGAACAATGACGATGCCTTAGAGTGGGAGGCTGCAGCGGGTGGCGAATGGCTGGAAGGCGAGGCTGAAAACCTGCGTTCTTACATATGCCAGTCCTGTGGCGGACAGATTGTCAGCGATTTGACGACTATGGCATCCAGCTGTCCTTATTGTGACAGCCCTATTGTCATGAAGGGACAGGTAAAGGGAGAGTTAAAGCCTGATTATATTATTCCGTTTAAATTGGATAAGGAAGCTGCAAAAGCGGGCTTGAACAGACATTTACAAGGGAAAAAGCTTTTGCCCAAGGTATTCAAAAGCCAAAATCATATCAATGAAGTGAAGGGTATATATGTGCCTTACTGGTTATTTGATGCGGATGTGCAGGCAAACTTTACATTTAAGGCTACAAAGGTCCGTACCTGGAGTGATAATAACTATAACTACAGGGAGACCAGCTATTATTATGCGTACCGCAAAGGGACAATGGGCTTTGACGAAATCCCCGTTGACGGATCTACCAAGATGGCGGATGATTTGATGGAATCCCTGGAGCCCTATGATTTGAGTGCGGCAGTTGATTTCCAGACAGCCTATATGGCAGGATACCTTGCAGATAAATATGATGTGAGTGCCGAGGAAAGTGTGGCACGTGCCAATGAGAGAGTGAAGGTAAGTACGGAGGAAACCTTCCGTTCCACCGTGACAGGTTATAATTCGGTGACAAAAGAGGCCGGAAATATCAGCCTGAAAAACGGCAAGGCAAAATATGCGTTGTATCCGGTATGGCTTTTAAATACCACCTGGCAGGGTAAGCAATACACCTTTGCCATGAATGGACAGACAGGTAAGTTTGTAGGTGATTTGCCTATGGATAAAGCGGCTTATTGGAAATGGTGGGGCATTTATACTGTCATAGTCAGTGCGATTGCATTTGTGGCAATGCTCTTTGTGCGTTAGGAGGTGGCGAGATGGATTTGGGTATGATGATTGTAATAGCCATTATTATTGGTATCATCGGCGGTTTTATCGGCGCCGGTATTTTAAAAGGACAGTTATATTCCGTACATAGACAGTCGGCGGCAGCCAACTATATCCGTAAGGACAGTTTTGTGCTCACGGACAATAAGGACCGATTTCTTTACAAGAAGGTGGATAAGACGCCGAGACCGAAGGATAATAAGAAATAGTGACAAAGCGATAATGGAGTAAATGGCATGGTTCAGGCAATAAGAGACCTATATAGTAAGCATAAAAAGATATTGCTGATAGCATTTGTAAGTGGTGTGTTAATTCATGGATATATGATGTTTAACAAGTATCCCAATTATGATGAATATATCAGTATGTTTCATTACGGCGGCGGCTATCATCTTGGAAGATGGTTTTTGGCATTGCTTGGCAACTTCCTGTTTCGTATAGATGGCTGTTACAGCCTGCCTTGGTTTAACGGGTTGTTGACGGTAGCCTTTTTGGCAGTGGCCATTGTCTTGTTTTTGGCACCTTTTGAGATAGAGAAGCTGTATCACAATGTGTTGCTGGTTGTAATGTTTTTGGCGTTCCCTACCGTTACAGCTACGTTTTCTTTTATGTTTACGGCACCTTTCTATGCCTTCGCGGTATTGCTTGCGGCGCTTGCATTTTATCTGACGGTGAAGTATCGTTTCGGCTTTATTGTATCAGCCCTGCTGCTGGGACTTTCCATGGGAATTTATCAGGCGTATTTTAACCTGCTGGCAGCGTTTTTGTTAATTTATTTACTGACGATGTGTATAGCTGAGAAATATAAAGTTTCGCAGATTGTAGCGGCAGGATTTAGATACTTGGGTGCACTTGCGGGAGGTATGGCAGTATATTTTGTTGCAAATATAGTATTGACCATGTTACAGGGAGTGTCCTTGTCTAGTTATCAGGGAATCAGCAATATGGGGCAGTATTCATTATCGAGTATCATGAATGCGATAGCGGTCTGTTACAAAACATTCTTTTCGTTTTTTTATCAGGATTATAAGTCTTTACTTCCGTATCCGATAATGAACGGTTTGATTATTCTGGGCATGGTGATAACGGTTACCTGTGTTGTTTGGATAATCATAAAGAACGGAAAGCGTAATTGGTTGAAGAGTCTGTTTTTTGTGGCAGGAATGGCTGTTATGCCGGTTGCGGTGAATCTGATTTGCGTGATGTGCGCAGAATCGATGGAGACCATCCATACACTGATGTGCTACGGAGTAGTGCTGATGTATTTTATCCCTCTTATTTTTCAGGAGAAGATAAGACAGTTTTTTGGTCAAAAGCGTTGGATGTCTGTCACAGGTGTGGTGTACAGAGTGGGAATAATTGCGGTGATGGCTTTATATATCAGGTTTGCCAATATATCGTATTTTTCCTATCAATTGTATTTTCAGCAAACCTATTCCGTGATGCAGACACTCTCTGCCAGAATACAGATGACCCCGGGATATGAGCTTCAGACACCGGTTGGTTTTGGCGGTGTGTATACTGACAAGGCAGCACCGATGTGGGAAATGCGTTATGTGGATAATCTGGCAGGAACATATAAACCTGCATATATTATCAATTCCGGAGCAATGCGTGCCAATATTTTCAAGTATTTTCTGGGGACAGCCTATACGGAGACCATGCTTGGGGAAGAGATTCTGGAAAGCGAGGAGTATTTGGCAATGCCGGTGTACCCGGATGATGGTTCCATTCAGCGCATGGGAGATGTAATAGTGGTGAAGTTTTCGGAATAATATAAAAAATAAAAATTATGTATTGACAGAGGTAAAAAGTCAGTGCTATAATACAAAAGCGTGTGAACGCGATAGAACCAAGCAGAGTATCCACTCTCACCTTACGGCAATCGGGCTTGTAAGTGTTAATATCTTTTTTCGAAACACAGACCATATATTTGGGCTTGTTTTGTGTGGTAAAGGATTTTAGTGGATAGTTATGCTATCCACTTTTTATTTTCTTATGGAGGTGCAAGACCATTAGCGATTTAATGATTAACGAACAGATCAGAGACAAGGAAGTACGTGTGATTGGTGAGGACGGCGAGCAGCTTGGCGTAATGTCTGCCAAGGAAGCTATGAAGCTGGCAGAGGAGGCAGAGCTTGATCTTGTAAAGATTGCTCCCACTGCAAATCCCCCCGTATGTAAGATTGTTGACTACGGCAAGTACAAGTACGAGCAGCTTCGCAGAGAAAAGGAAGCTAAGAAGAAGCAGAAGGTTATCGAGGTAAAGGAGATTCGACTTT
>SVFG01000111.1 GCA_015056975.1 Lachnospiraceae bacterium
CTGCACGGCTTTAGAAAGCTCCTGTTCATCAAGTGCGGTAGAAAATCGTAAGGTAACGGGCTGCACAGCCAGAAGTCCTTCGAGCAATTTTTCCGTAATTTCATAGCCGTACTGTGACAGCCATCTTTGTGTAAGCCACAGGGGCGTGGAATATTTGATACTCAAATACAGCTCGCTCTGTGTTTTTTTATCAGGCAGTGGAAGTTGCTCCTTCTGCCCTGCAATCTTTCGAAGAACACCGTTTACAAATCCCTTCAGGTTTACAAACTTACGCTTCCCTGCCAGCTTGCAGGCTTCATTGCAGACTGCACTGTCCGGCACGGCATCCATATATAGAATCTGATAAACACTCATCCTCATCAGACAACGGATAAGAGGCTTCATTTTGCGCACAGGCACTGTAGAAAAGGTATCCAGATAGTAGTCCAGTTCTAACTGTCTCTCTATGGTTCCTTCTGCCACCCGCTTGATAAAAGCCTTTTCCTGTCCGGATAAATAATCATATTTATCCAGCACTGCCTTTATCAGTTTATTTGCAAACTGCTCCTCCCTTTCTAAGGTAAGCAGTATGTCTAACACGATTTCTCTGCTATTTTCAGCCATGATTCTCTCCTGCCAAAGCTAGTCTCTTCTTCTGCGTCCCCCGAATAAAAGCACCAGTCTTAAAAGCTGTAATGCAGAGGAAGCTGCTGCCGCCACATAGGTAAATGCTGCTGCCCTAAGCACCTTCTTGCATCCTCCGGTCTCCTCCACAGTAAGCAGCCCGTATTCATCTATCTTCTGCACTGCCCTTCTGGAAGCGTTAAACTCCACCGGCAATGTAACCAGCTGGAACAGTACGGACAATGCAAATGCCCAGATACCTATCTGAATCAAAATCTGATTCCAGCTTAAGAGTACACCGAGAAAAATAAGAGGAACACCAAGTGTACTTCCGATATTTACCACCGGCACCAATGAAGTCCTGATAACTAACGGCGTATATGCCCTTGCATGCTGCATGGCATGACCGCACTCATGGCTCGCTACTGCTACCGCTGTAACGGATGCGCCATTGTAATTTGAGGCAGACAAACGCACCGTCTTACTCTTGGGGTCATAGTGATCTCCCTTTTCGTTGGGCAGGCATTCTATCTGCACATCATAAAGTCCCGCATTGTTTAATATTCTTCTGGCTGCCTCAGCACCCGTAAGATTACTCATGTTCCGCACTCTGCTGTATTTGTTCATGGTACTGTTCACAAGTCCGCTTGCAAGCAGACAAATAACCATACCAATCAGCACCAAAATATAAGTGGGATCCCAGTAATAGCCCATTCCGTAATACATATCCTTTCCTCCTTTACACCCTTACTAACCCAGAAACTCTCCAACCTGCATCTTTACACCCAGCAGGAAATCATGGGTACTCATCCTCTTCTTGCCTTCCAGCTGAAGCTCTGCTATACGCAATGCTCCCTCTCCGCAACGAATTTCCACAAAGTCCTTTGTCACATTACAGATGCTTCCCGGCTGAAACTCGCCTGCTTCATCGGAAAGCTCCAAGACCGGTACTGCCCTCCAGATTTTCAGTTGTTTACTCTGATAAGAAGTATAAGCACTTGGCCATGGATTCATACCTCTAATCTGCCTGTCCAGCACCACCGCACTTCTTCTAAAGTCCAATCTTCCCATGTCTTTGGTTATCAGGGAAGCATAACAGCTCTCCTCCCCGTTTTGCTTTTCGGGAGTAAGCTTTCCTTCTGTAAGAAGAGGCAATGCCTCCACAATAGCTTCTCCCCCAATCACCATCAGCTTATCGTGAAGCGTTTCAAAGGTATCCGTATCTTCTATAACAACTTCCTTCTTGTACAGCATGTCTCCCGTGTCCAGTCCAGCATCCATCTGCATGATGGTCACGCCGGTCTTTTCCTCACCGTCTATTATCACATGCTGAATAGGGGATGCACCGCGGTACTTGGGAAGTAATGACGCATGGATATTGATACAGCCATATTTCGGGATATCCAAAATCTCCCGGGATAAAATCTGTCCGAATGCCGCCACAATATAAACATCCGCCTCATACTGCTTTAATACGGCTACCTCCTCGGGCTTTTTGATTCTCACCGGCTGGAATACCGGGATTTCATGTGCAAGTGCGCACTGCTTTACAGGGGAAGCCACAAGCTTTCCGCTGCGTCCCTGTGCCTTGTCCGGCTGAGTTACCACGCAGGTAATCTCATGACCTGCCTCGATTAACGCCTCAAGTGCACCTACCGCAAAATCGGGCGTTCCCATAAATACTATCTTCATATTTATTCTTCCTCAATATCGTCATAGTTTACATTCTGCAACTCGCCCTCTACCTTTTCCACATAGAGGTGACCATCCAGATGATCCAGTTCATGACAGATGGCACGTGCAAGCAGCTCCGTTCCCTCCAGTTCAAAGGGCTTCATGTCTGCATCAAGTGCTACTGCCTTTACATAGTTAGGTCTTGTCACCGTACCGGACTTTCCGGGCACACTTAAGCATCCTTCCGAACCGGTCTGCTCACCGCTCATCTCCACAATGCGGGGATTAATCAGCACATAAGGATCCTCTCCTGTCACGTCAATTACCACGATTCTCTTTAAGATACCTACCTGGGGTGCTGCCAGTCCCACACCGTTTGCCTCGTACATGGTATCCAGCATATCCTCGATAAGCTCTCTTGTACGGGGTGTCATTTCCTTTACTTCCTTACATACCTTGGTAAGTACCTCTTCTCCGATTTCACGAATATTACGAATTGCCATATTATCCTCCGTTCTCTCCTGACTGCCTAAAATGAATTCATGGGGTCAAAATCAAATTGAACACTCTCCCATTTCGGCTGCCATTCCTTCCATTTTTCTTCCAATACATCTTTTATTTGTATCAGTGTATCATAATTTTCAGATTTCACATAGAAAACAAATCTAAAAATATCATTAATTTTGCCGATTGCAGCGCTTGAAGGACCCATTACCTGTATCTGCAACCCCATAGACTTTACCACGTCTGCCAGCCTTTTAGCAAGTACTTTTCCGCTTTCTTCCATTTTTGCAAATATCTGTACCGCCAGCATGTGGGCTGCGGGAGGATATCCTGACAGCTCCCTGTAGAGAATTTCCTCCTCATAAAAGCTTTTATAATCCTGGTTGGCCGCATGTATCACCGCATAATGCTCCGGCTGATAGGTCTGAATCACGGCCTCACCGTGCGCTCTTCCTCTTCCTGCCCTGCCCACAGCCTGGGTAAGCAACTGGAAGGTTCTCTCACTGCAGCGGTAATCTCCCACGCTTAAGGACATATCTGCGGCAAGCACTCCAACCAAAGTAACCTTGGGAAAATCATGTCCCTTCACAATCATCTGGGTACCGATGAGCACATCCGCTTCCTCATTGGCAAAGGCAGACAAAATCTGTTCGTAGCTGTCCTTAGTCTTGGTGGTATCAGCGTCCATACGCAGGGTGCGCACTCCGGGAAACATCTCCTTTAGCTTCTCCTCTATCTGCTGGGTTCCCGCCCTGAAGCCGCTAATGTACTTTGAACCACACTCCGGACACTTCACCGGCTTATACTCACTGTAGCCGCAATAGTGACAGACAAGGCTGCCTCCCTTATGCTCTGAAAGAGACACATCACAGTGGGGACATTTCATCACATGCCCGCAGCTTCTGCAGGAAATAAAGCCTGCATAGCCTCTCCTATTGATAAAAAGAATACTTTGCTGTCCTTTGTTTAATCTGTCTGCCAGAAGCTCCTGTAATCTGCGGCTGAAAATGGAACGATTGCCTTCCTTAAGCTCCTGTCGCAAATCCACAATACTTACATCGGGGAGCGTTCCTCCCGTCAGGCGCTCTGTCAGGGTAAACAATTTGTAATCGCCCCTTTCTGCCCTGTAGTATGCCTCCAGGGAAGGGGTGGCAGAGCCCAGCACCACGCTTGCCCCATGAAGCCTTGCAACCTCCATCGCAGTCTCTCTGGCATGATATTTCGGCGTGCCTTCGCTCTTATAGCTGCCCTCATGCTCCTCATCAATCACAATCAGACCGATATCGGGGAAGGGCGTAAACAGTGCGGAACGGGGACCGATAATCACGTCAATCTCACCGTTTTTGGCGCGCTCGCACTGGTCATATTTTTCTCCGGGCGAAAGCGTGGAATTCATCACGCTCACCCTGTCGCCGAATCTTTTATAAAACCGAAGCAGGGTCTGATAGGTCAGGGCAATTTCCGGTATCAGCACAATGGCCTGTCTGCCTCCTGCAATCACCTTCTCAATCAGCGCCATATACACTTCTGTCTTACCGCTTCCGGTTATACCGTGAAGCAGATAAGTCCCTGTAATCCCCTGCTCGTATTCTGCAAGAATTTTATCTACGATTCCCTGTTGGGACGGACTGAGCATCTTTCTTTGTTCTTCCTGCCCTGAAAGCTTTACCGGATTGCGGTAGCTATCCGAGCTGACAATCCGAATTGCTCCCGCTTTTTCCAGACTTTTGATGGTGGGTGCGGATACATTCAGCTTTCCGGTAATCCACTCGTAGGGAATGGTCTGCTGCTCCAAAAGCGCCCGAAGAAGTCTTGCCTTGGCGGTCTGCTTTTTACGCTCGCTCTCGCCAAGCAGGGAAATCATCTCCTCCCTGTTCATGATGCACTCTATCACTCTGTGCTCCAGCTTCTTCACGGATTGTTTGGCGGGAAGCACTGTCTTTAACGCCTGAATCATGGTGGAGCCGTAGCTTCGTCTGATAAAACCTGCCAGGGCTATCAGCTTATCCTCCACACTGACACCGTTCTTCACTATGGCAACAATGTCCTTTGTTCTTGCAGGGTCAAAATTGCACCTGTCTGACAGTGCCACACAATAACCCTTTATCAGCTTGTTACCGTTGCCGAAAGGAACCGTAACACACATCCCTGTTTCCAGTGTACCGCGCATTTTCTCCGGCACTCTGTACTGAAAGGGTCTATCCAATTTTTCATGGGAGATATCCACTATGATATCTGCGTACAATTCCTTCATGCAAACTCCTTCGTACTTTAATCAATCTATATTTCTGCGAGAATATCCCGAATCAAATCTCTCTCATCCATAGGGTATTTCACGCCTTTAATCTCCTGATAATCCTCATGTCCCTTTCCTGCAAGCACAATGATGTCTCCCGGCTGCCCGTGAGCAATGGCATAGGCGATTGCCTCCCTGCGGTCAGGGATTTCCACATATTCACCGTCTGTCTTTTCGATACCGGTTTTAATGTCCCCGATAATATCCATGGGCTCTTCAAATCTGGGATTGTCTGAGGTAATTATTGTTAAATCCGCCAGCTGTCCGCTGACCTCACCCATTTCAAAGCGACGCTGTCTGGAACGGTTGCCCCCACAGCCAAACACACAAATTAACCGATTGGGCTGATACTCTTTTAGGGTAGTTAAGAGGCTTTTTAAGGACATAGCGTTGTGTGCATAATCAATTAACAGCGTAAACTTATCAGACACCTCTACGGGTTCAATACGCCCCTTTACCTTTGCACACCGAAGTGCTTTTATCACTGCATCCTCCGACACACCAAAATTTTGACAGATTGCAATGGCTGTCAGGGCATTGTACACACTAAACTTACCGGGTGTAGCTACCTGTGCCTCAAGCTCTGTAAGGCCTTTTGTCTCAAAGCTGACTCCCAGGCTTCCGCCGTTGTTTACAAGTGTTAAGTTCTCTGCACGCAGCATGCACCCTTCCGAAAGACCAAAGGTCTTAAGCTCACAGGTATGTCCCTGTGTCACCTGATTTACATATTCGTCGTCGCCGTTAACAATACCTATCCTGCACTGTCTGAATAAAAGACGCTTACATCCAAGATACTCCTCAAAGTTTTCATGCTCCCCATGTCCGATATGGTCCTGTGCCAGATTGGTAAAAATACCGTAATCAAACACAAAGCCCTGCGTCCTGTGAAGCATCAGTGCCTGGGAGGAAACCTCCATCACCACCGTGTCAAGCCCTGCCTCTACCATCCTTGCAAAATACTCCTGCAACAGGTATGATTCCGGCGTGGTATTGTAAGCCGGTAAATGCGTATCTCCGATAATCACCTCTATGGTGCCGATAAGTCCCACCTTACAGCCCGCATTCTCCAAAATGGATTTTACCAAATAAGTGGACGTGGTTTTGCCTTTCGTGCCCGTGATACCTATAGTGGTAAGCCTGTTTGCCGGATGTCCGAAATATGCCGCAGAAATAAAGGCAAGCGCATAACGGGTATCGGAAACCTGAATCACTGTAACCTCTTTCCCTATAACCTCAGGAACCGGCCGTGAAACCACCAAAACCCTTGCCCCTTTCGATACCATCTGTGTCGCATAGCTGTGACCATCACTGTTTAAGCCCTTGATACATACGAACAGCCAGTCTGTGCCCTCATGCGTCTCATCTACCGTTCTGGAATCATAGACAACCTTCTCTACCGAAATGTCCAATGTCCCCTGCACACATTCATAGGAAAGTCCTTCCAATAATGTAGTTAAATTCATTTACTCCCATTCCCTTCACACTTACACAATATACAATCTATTTTACTCTA
>SVFG01000112.1 GCA_015056975.1 Lachnospiraceae bacterium
TCTAAACTTTTCACGGGTACAAAAATAGCATACCAAACGGTATGCTATTCTACGTTCAAAGTATCAGTTAACGAATATGTCAGCATAAAGTAAGGCGGATTTAGGGCAGACTTCCAGAGGGCAGTCTTTCCCCTGCAATATTTATTTTGCAGTATTCTCTTTTCTCACAATGCTTAACATAAATTATCCTCAATTCTATTCATTTGTTTCCGTGGAAACTAATACCATGATACTTGCCCTGTCTTATTTTGTCAAGGCTTACTTCAAATACGCCTTCAGCACCTCAACCTTATCGGTCTTCTCCCAAGAAAACTCCACATCAGTGCGGCCGAAATGTCCGTACGCTGCGGTCTGTCTGTAGATGGGACGGCGCAGGTCAAGCATCTTGATGATGCCTGCGGGTCTCAAATCAAAATTCTCTCGAACGATAGCAACCAGCTTCTCATCGGAAAGCTTACCGGTTCCAAAGGTATCCACCATAACAGAGGTAGGCTGTGCCACACCGATTGCATAAGACAGCTGGATTTCGCACTTGTCAGCCAGTCCTGCTGCCACGATATTCTTTGCCACATAACGTGCTGCGTAAGCTGCACTTCTGTCTACCTTGGTACAGTCCTTGCCGGAGAATGCGCCGCCGCCGTGACGTGCATATCCGCCGTAGGTGTCTACGATAATCTTACGTCCTGTAAGACCGCTGTCACCGTTAGGTCCACCGATTACAAAACGTCCTGTAGGGTTGATAAAGAACTTGGTGTTCTCGTCAATCATTTCCTTGGGTAATACAGGATCAAACACATACTTCTTAATGTCCTCGTGAATCTGCTCCTGTGTCACCTTCTCATCATGCTGGGTGGAAAGTACAACTGCCTCCAAACGGAAGGGCTTTCCATTCTCATCATACTCTACAGACACCTGACTCTTACCATCAGGTCTAAGGTAAGTCAATGTACCATCCTTGCGTACCTTGGTAAGCTGTCTGGTGAGCTTGTGTGCCAGAGAAATAGGGTAAGGCATCAACTCCTCTGTCTCGTTAGTCGCATAACCAAACATCATACCCTGGTCTCCCGCACCGATTGCTTCCAGCTGCTCGTCTGTCATCTTGCTTTCCTTTGCTTCCAAAGCCTTGTCCACACCCATTGCAATGTCAGCAGACTGCTTGTCCAGAGATACCATAACAGCACAGGTATTGCCGTCAAAGCCTTTTTCGGATGCATCATAACCAATCTCGGTTACAGTCTTTCTTACGATAGCAGGGATATCAATGTTTGCCTTTGTGGTAATCTCACCCATAACAAGCACAAATCCCGTATTGGTACAGGTCTCACATGCCACACGGCTAAAAGGGTCCTGCTCCATAAGCGCATCCAGCACAGCGTCAGACACTGCGTCACAGATTTTATCGGGATGTCCCTCAGTTACTGATTCAGAAGTAAATAATCTTTTTTCCATCTTCCTTCGTTCCTTTCCCTGCGGAGAATCCGCAGTCTAAATTGAAAAAGTCCGCTTACATAAGCGGACTTGGGTTTATCGATAATCAAATCCTCTTATTGTTCGAAATGCTCGCTCAGGTGGGCACCTTCCGTAAAGGGGTTGCCGTGGCTTCACTGATCCTATGTATCTCCACCACTCTGAATAAGAGAAAACAATATGAAATTTGTTATCTGTGCTACGTGATTACAATACTATGAAACGGATTACTTGTCAACAGTAAATTAAAACGCATTATCCGATTTTCAACTTAAACTTCTGAAGCTCTCTCTCTGTATTCACCAGTTCAATCTGGGCTCCAAGGTTCTGCAGTTTCAAATGAAAGTCCTCATAACCGCGCTCAATATAGTGAATGTCATCCACCACGGAAAAACCTTCCGCAGAAAGTGCCGCCATAACCAGCGCAGCTCCCGCACGTAAATCAGGTGCCGAAATGCTGGCTCCGGTGTATCTTTGCACACCATCGATAATAGCAGTGTTACCCTCCACCTTGATGCTTGCTCCCATTCGGGTCAGCTCGTCCACATATTTGAAACGGTTTTCAAAAATGCTCTCAGTCACAATACTTGTACCCTTGGAAAGCGCCAATGCAACCGTTATCTGAGGCTGCATATCCGTAGGAAATCCCGGATAAGGCAGGGTCTTTACATGGGTATGATTCAAAGGCTTGGATGCTACTACTCTTAAGCAGTCATCCGCTTCCTCTATCTCGCATCCAATCTCCAAAAGCTTTGCGGAGATGGACTCCAAATGCTTGGGAATTACATTCTTTACAGTGACATCACCCTTGGTAACTGCCGCAGCAAACATAAAGGTACCTGCTTCAATCTGATCCGGAATAATGGTATACTCCGTGCCGTGAAGCTTATCTACACCCTTGATACGGATAACATCCGTACCTGCACCCTTTATATTGGCACCCATACTGTTTAAGAAGTTTGCCAAATCAACTACATGGGGCTCCTTTGCCGCATTTTCAATAGTGGTCATACCCTCTGCCATAGCAGCTGCCATCATGACATTGATAGTAGCGCCCACACTGGAAACGTCCATAAAAATATGACTTCCCACCAGACGCTCTGCCTTGGTCTTAATCAGACCATGCTCGATAATGACCTCTGCGCCCAAGGCCTTAAAACCTTTAATGTGCTGGTCGATAGCTCGGCAGCCGATATCACAGCCACCGGGAAGAACAACCTCTGCATGCTTATATTTACCTAAAAGTGCACCTATCAGATAATAGGATGCTCTGATTTTCTTGATATTTTCATCTTCAACTACCAGATTGCTGATATTTGCTGCATTGAGAGTGACACTGTGACGGGAGGTGCGTTTTACCATCACACCGATACCGCTCATGGCACTCAAAAGTACATTGATATCTCTAACATCCGGCATATTATCTATATATACGGTTTCATCCGTCATTACAGAAGCAGCAAGAATAGGAAGCGCAGCGTTCTTGGCCCCTCCTATTTCTACTTCTCCTACTAATGGATTACCGCCTTTGATTGCGTATTGTTCCATTTAAATTACCTCTTATTTCGGACAATCATTCTATAACGGGATACGGACATACCTCTCCCTATACTAGGAGAGTACCACATTTTTGTAATTTTGTAAACAGAATGCACGTTCTGCCCTTCGCTACTTAATGTACTTCATGGGATTTACATGTTTGCCGTTAATCAAAAGTTCAAAGTGCAGGTGCGGTCCCGAAGAAATGCCGGTATTACCGCTAAGTGCAATCTTCTCTCCCTGTTTTACTGTTTGTCCAACCTTAACAAGAATCTTGCTAAGATGTGCATAACGTGTCTGACGGCCTCCCTCATGGTCAATATATACCACGTAGCCGTATCCACTACCCCAGCCGGCCTTCTTAACAGTACCGCCACAGGATGCATAAACAGCCGTGCCTTTAGAAACAGCCCAATCCTGCCCCTTATGGTAAGTACTTGCTCCCTTTGTAGGTGCTTTTCGGGGACCAAAGCCCGAGCTTGCACGCCCTCCGGAAACAGGCTTGATGAACGTGGGCGGAATCTTTGTACCACGCTTTACAATCTTTGCAACTGCTTCCTTTACTACTTCCTCTTTTACAACTTCCCTTGAAACCACTTTATCATTCAGGTAAGTAACATCCACTACTGCCTTTCTGAAACCGGAAGAAGGCTGCTGTATCACCTCTGTCTTTGTGGTATACCACTCATCCACATCAATATAAATAATATCTGCGTCATAAACCTCTTCTACGTAATTCTGCTCCACACGCATTACCGAAAGCTCCGGCTCCGGTATGGTAATCAGCAGCTTGTCCCCAACCCTGATTGGACTATTGACATCCTTAAGCTTATCGCTGTTCATTTCCACAATCTTTTCCATAGGGATATCGACCTTAATGGAAATCTCAGAAAGGGTATCTCCCGATACCACCTCGTACTCAGCAGGCATTTCCTGCTCCTTGATCACTTCATTGATTGCGGTCTCTAAATCCGTCAGCTGATTTACCGGAAGATACGCTTCAACCACCTCTACCTCTTCCGAAAAATCCATGCTCAAAAGACCGTACTGAAAATCTGCAAAGCCTTTTTCTTCATCCTCTATTTCAGTTTCTCCCAGATTCACAAAAAAATTCTGGATACCGGCATCCTTGTAATTATTGGAAGCCTTCTCCTCTTGTTCCTTTTTCTCTTCTACTGAAATAATCTGTGTTGTAAGTATGTCAAATTCACGATGTGCATCATGTATCAGCTCCACCGCAAATTTTCCTTCCCCGTTATACTTATCAAGTGCTGCCTGCAATAATGCCAGCACGTCCTCCCTGCTTGCCAGGTTCACCATATACTCGTTCACCTTTAAGGTATACGCACGGCGCATGGTCTTCTGGACACTGTCTTCCAATACCTTTTCCATATTGGCGATGATTTCTTTTTCATCATCCACATATCCCCAAAGGACTTCCTCTCCCTCAACAGACATCTCCACTTCCATAAAGAGCAGATTCTGGCTTTGGGATGCCACGTTTTTCCTGGCTGCTATCAGTAAATCCTCCACACATTCCTCTTCACCCACAGTACCAACCTGCGTACCGTTCAAGAAGACATGAAAGAAATTGTTTCCCGTTTTTTCAAAGGGGATATATCCATCCACAAAAAACAGACAACAAAACAGTGTGAGGAGAGTCATCTTAATGTATGTAAATTTAACTCTTCTAAAAATATATCTGATTCGTCTCATTCGTCTTATTTCTCAATCTAATGTTATCACGTAACAATTTTGTAACAGCTTCATTCTATCAGTATTTATTTTGCTTGTAAAGTCTTTCTGTGGTAAAATAACGTTATCATGGGATGAAAGGAGTCGGAAAATGCCTCAAAACATTATTTTTCATATTGATGTCAACTCTGCCTTTTTGAGCTGGTCTGCTTTAGAAAAGCTTAATTCCGGCGACTCTGTTGACCTGCGCCTGATTCCTTCCATCGTAGGCGGTGACATGGCCAAACGCCATGGTGTTGTCCTTGCAAAATCCATTCCCGCAAAAGCTTACGGCATTTCTACCGGCGAACCGGTGATTAATGCCTTCCGCAAATGCCCCAATCTGGTGACGGTTGCACCGAACCATGAAATGTATTCCCGGATGAGCATTCAGCTTATGCAGTATCTGTCCGGCATTTGCCCCGACATTGAACAGGTCAGCATTGATGAATGCTATATGGATTATACCCCAATTGCAGGAAAATATACCTCTCCGGAGGCTGCCGCTGCCATGATTAAAGATACGATTTACAGCACCTTCGGTTTTACCGTAAATGTAGGAATTTCAGATAAAAAGGTTCTGGCAAAAATGGCTTCCGATTTTAAAAAGCCTAATTTGGTCCACACTCTGTACTCCCATGAAATTAAGGAAAAGCTCTGGCCTCTGCCGGTTTCCTCCCTGTTTATGTGCGGCAAAAGCAGCGTGGGAACTCTCAAAAAGCTGGGCATTGTCACCATCGGTGATCTGGCACAGGCAGACCCGCAGATTTTGGAGGCACATTTAAAAAGCCACGGTTTTACACTGTGGCAATATGCAAACGGCATCGATGATGCTTCCGTTATCTCCGAGCCGGCAAAAGCCAAGGGTATCGGCAACTCCATCACTTTAAAAAGCGATGTCGCAGACAGAGCGGAAGCTTGTAAGGCAATATTGAATCTGTCTGAGTCAGTAGGCAGTCGCCTCCGTGCATCCGGTCAGCTGGCTGAATTGGTCTGCACGGAAATCAAGTATAACACCTTTAAGTCTGTGTCCCACCAGATGCATCTGGATACTCCCACAGCTTCCACAGATGTGATATATTCCGCCGCCTGCCGGCTCTTTGATGAGCTTTGGGACGGCACTCCCATCAGGCTTTTAGGCGTACGCACTTCTAAGCTTATGGAAGATGATACTCCCATACAGCTGAATCTCTTTGACTATGCAGCTCCCAAATCCGAAAAGCAGCAAAAGCTGGATGCTGCTCTTGACAATATCCGCAAACGTTTTGGAAACGATGCCATCAAAAGAGGGAGCCTGTTAGACTCCCGTGATGACTATCAAAAACATTAATTTTTCTTTACACTGTATCCAAAGGTACCAAGCTGCTCACCACAGGCAAGATATGCGCCGTGAGAATACACGATGGGCTCTGCATTTTCCAGATGAAATTTGCGCTTTTCATCCATATACTTCTCATCTGCATGTACTGCCAGCACCTCTGCCAGAAACATGTCGTGAGACCCAAGGGGCAACACCTGCGTAACCCTGCACTCCATACAAACCGGGCTCTCCCCAATCATGGGAGCCTTTACATGAGTAGCAGGTACCGGAGTCAGATTCATCTCCTTAAACTTGTCTACATCCCGTCCGCTCTTCACACCACAATAATCCGTTGCAAATGCAAGCTCCTTTGTGGTCAGGTTAATCACAAATTCTCCTGTTTCTTTCAATATCGGATAAGAATATCTCTCCGGACGTACTGAAATGGATACCATAGGCGGATTGGTACAAACTGTACCTGCCCATGCTATGGTAATTATATTACTACGCCCTTCCCTGTCCGCCATGCTTACCCTCTCCA
>SVFG01000113.1 GCA_015056975.1 Lachnospiraceae bacterium
TTGTTGTGGTGACTACATTATACCAGAAAAAAGGGGGTCATTGCTTTTTTATTTGCAAAAAGCAGTGAATTCCTTGAAAATATAAGGTTTTTAATAAAAAACGGGGTGTCAAACTTGACACTACCTAACAGAATGGAGGGATAGATAAATGAATAAAATAACCTTTATAAATTATGCACATAGAGGATCGGTGGAGAAGAGATATGTCCAGCAGCAGAGGTGCTTACGGAAGAAAAGGTAGAAAAATGGCATAAAGCAGGATTAAATGTGCGTGCATGGGGCGTAGCGAATGAAGAACTGATGAAAAAAGCATACGACTGTGGTGTAAATGGAATGACGGTAAATTTCACGGATAAATTGAGAGGGCTATTATTGGAGAGTTGTTAATCAGATGAGCAGAGAAAAGAATGGGTTTATGTTAGCAGGATAAAGGAAAGAGGTTTTTTAACATGATTAGGCAACAAGCTTTTATAAACAAAAATGGGATGCTAAAAGGTGCTTTGCATTGTCATACCACACGAAGTGATGGCGCAGCAACACCAAAACAGGCGTTGGAAATATATAAAGAACATGGTTATGATTTTGTAGCCATTACAGATCACAAAAAATATAACTTTATAAATTTTGCTCCGGAGACTGGACTTTTGGTGATTCCGGCAACGGAATACGATGCAGTGATTGAAAAAGATGCATACGGAAGGCGCGTGCATCATACCGTATGCCTTGGTCCTTTAAAGGAAGACGGAAATGGTTTTAATCAGGATGATTTTGGACCGGAAAGACCGGATAGTGCGGTTACAAATGAGATGTATCAGGTTTATTTGGATGAAATACACGCAAAAGGCAACCTGACTATTCATGCCCATCCGGAGTGGAGCAATACCCCGCCGGCTATGTTTGAAAAGCTTCAGGGAAATGTCGCAATGGAAGTTTGTAATACAGGTGGTGCACTGGAGTATGACATGGATTGTGACAATGGGGTTTATTGGGATGAGTTGCTTGGCAAAGGTTATAAACTCTGGGGAGTGGCTGCGGATGACGCACATGGTTTACGACAATTCGGAAAAGGTTGGGTAATGGTAAATGCAGAAAAAAATGTAAATTCTGTTCTGGAAGCAATCAGGGAAGGGAAATTTTATTCTACAACAGGCCCGGAGATTTACGATTTTTATGTGGATGATGATAATACGGCGCATATAGAATGTTCTCCTGCGGCTAAAATTCGACTTCATGGTATCAAACATCCGACACGCATTCAACGTGCAGACGGAGAGCTTCTTACAAAAGCACAGTTTAAGCTGGAAACAAAGACCGGACTTTATGAGTATTGCCGTATAAGTGTTATCGATGCAAATGGGAATATTGCGTGGACGAATCCGATATTTTTACATGGCAAATTTTATAACAAGGAGCTTTAAAATATATGAAAGAGTTATTAACATGTGAACAATTTGACTGGATAAATCAAACCTGGAATAAGCTGGAGGAGAAACTGTCTGTTACAGCAGTGCGCTCCAGAGATAAAATACCATTTCATTCGAAGGACGGTCTGCATGATGATACCAAAGAGGATGGCATAAATTGCTGGACCAATGGTTTCTGGCCGGGACTTATGTGGCTGATGTATTCCGCTACCGGTAAAGAGGACTATCGAAAAACAGCGGAACATATCGAAGATCTTTTAGACAGAGCGTTTATGAATTTTGACAAATTAGGGCATGATGTTGGGTTTATGTGGCGTCTGGCTTCCGGTGCGGACTATCAGTTGACCGGTAGTGAAAAGGCGAAAAACAGACAAAGTATTGCGGCAAATCATTTGATCGCCAGATATAATCCAACCGGTGAATTTATACGTGCCTGGAATGCAGAGCGTGATGGAGAAAAAACAACCGGTTGGACCATCATTGATACGATGATGAATCTTCCGATTCTTTACTGGGCTTCCAGAGAATATGATGATCCAAGATTTAAGGATGTGGCAATGAGGCATGCAGATAATACTATGGTAAATCATGTCAGACCGGACGGAAGTGTCAGACATATCGTAAAGCATGATCCGACAAATGGAGAAATTGTAGGCGAAAGTGCCGGACAAGGATATGAGATCGGTTCTGCATGGAGTCGGGGACAATCCTGGATTATATATGGGTTTGTCTTGAGTTATATTCATACAGGTAAGGTGGAATATTTGGATACAGCCAAAAAAGCAGCACATTATTTTATTGCTGCAGTGTGTGAAGATTGGTTGCCAAGACAGGATTTCAGAGCACCGGAGGAGGGTATTTATGATGCCAGTGCAGGCCTTATTGCAGCATGCGGTATGATTGAAATTGTAAAGCTTGTACCGGAGTATGAGAAAAAGCTGTATTTAAATGCTGCAATGAAGCTTTTGATGACCATAGAAAGAGAATGGGCGGATTGGTCCGAGGATACAGATTTTATTATTAATAATTCAACGGGGTCTTATAAGGGGAAGAAGTCACACAACACTTATCTGATCTATGCAGACTATTATTTTGCAGAAGCACTTTATAAGCTTAAAGGATATGAACCGCTTTTTTGGTAAGTAAAAGAAAGATACGTAAAGGCATATAAATGCAGTGGAACTTATAGAAATTATGATTGAAGGAGGATTTTATGTCAGGAAAAATTTCATTTCATTTTGATGATGGACATATGTCTCACTATGAACAGGCATTTAAGGTGTTTCAGGAGGCTGGTGTAGCAGGATGCCTTGCATTATCTATATCATGCTTTAAAAACAATACTAGAATTACCATGGAACAGGCACTTGAGATGCAGGAGAAAGGGTGGGAGATTCTGTGTCATTCTATGAACCATATTCGAATGAGGGAGCCACTGCCGGCAGAGGTTATGGAAACTGAAATTGTAGAGTGTAAATATTGGTTGGAAAAGGAAGGGATTCATATCAGACAATATGTTACACCCATGTCTGAATGCCATGAAAGCATGATGCCTTTGCTTAGAGAGCATTATGAGGCGGCATTTACCGTGTACAAAAATTCTGCAGAAGAGCCAATAGAGCAGTTGGTATTACAGCGACCTGTTCAAAGGTATCGACTTAATCGAGCATGTCTTGCAAAGCATTCACTGGATGAGCTGAAGGCTTATGTAGATTATGTGACAGAGCATGACAGCTGGCTTGTCTTTTATGACCATGATCTTGGTGTTAACGGTAATATTACCGCACAAATGCTAAAGAAACTGCTGGATTATTGTAAGCTAAAGAATGTAGATATTGTGACCTCCTCGGAAGCACTTGCCCAGGAGAAATGTACCACCGATATTTTGCAGCAGGGTTATAATGGAAAAGAATGCTGGGTACATGCAAGAGCTGCTGTCCATGGTTCGATGCAAATGATTACAGCCCAGAAGTTGGATGTAACGGGGATGGATTGTTTTGGTGGATTGAATGTGAATTGTAGTATGGATGGCGGACATACTTGGAGTGGTTTTAGGCCGGACAAAGCGCTTGCTTCTATCTTCCGTACGGTGGATGGGAAAAAACTACGTAGTGTATGTTGTGACATGACACCTATGTATCATCATAAAACCCAAAAATTTCTTGCAATAGGGCATTTGACAAGTTATCTGATGGACACGAATCGTCCATTGCGAGAACGTATTGAGCGCCCAATACCATATGCGGTATATGATATGGAAAAAGGTTGCTATGGAAAGGTTCAATATATACAAATGCCGGATCCAATTACATTTCATGCTTGCGGAAGCGGTTGTTGCCAATGTGCAGAATTGGAAAATGGAGATTTATTAATTCCTATTACTTTTCAGTCAAAAGACAGCGGTGAGGCAGTGCATACGCAAGTAGTGGTAGTACGCTGTAGCTTTGATGGTGAAAAACTGAATATGAAAGAGATAAGTAATGTACTTGATGTACCGGAGGAACAAAGGGGTATTGGTGAGTGCTCCATTGTTATTCACAATGGAAAATATTATCTTACTATTCGTGGCGATGCCCATGGCTATGTGAGCGTCAACAATGAGGGATTGCATTTCATCGATCCGATAATCTGGCATTGGGATAATGGAGAGATTCTGCCAACATATAATACACAGTCTCACTGGATGCCTATTGGTGACAGGCTATATCTTGTATATACACGCAAGAATGGATCAAACGACCATGTGTTTCGCCATCGTGCACCGCTTTACGCTGCTGAGATTGATACAGACACGTTGAGCGTTGTATCGGCCACCGAATTTGTGGTGGTTCCGGAACGAGGAGCACGCCTTGGTAATTTTGGAGTATGTAATATAGATGATAATAGTGCATTGATTACCGTTACAGAGTGGATGCAACCTAGAGGATGTGAACAATATGGAAGCAATAATGCGCTGTGGCTTACACGGGTGAAATAAGGTAGGACCGTGTGAGGTAATAAAAATATAAAACAATGATTTGGAGGGAAAAGTTATGAAGGCTGGATTTATTCCTGCATTAGGAACCCCATTGGATAGGGATGGGAATTTGCTCGCAGAGAGCTTTAAAAAACAGATTAATGATCAAATTGATGCCGGAGCAGTAGGGATCCTGTGCATGGGTTCTATGGGTATAGAGGCATTTATTCGAGGAAACGTATATCCGCAGGTAGCAAAGGCAGCGGTAGAAGCTGCAGCAGGACGTGTTCCTGTTTATGTAGGAGCTATGGATACTTCAATTGCACGTGCCAAGGAGCGTATGGCGAGTATAGAAGATTTGGATATAGCAGGCTTTGTGTTTACTGCGCCTTTCTATAGCCCATGCTCTCGTGATCAGATGATGAATTACTTTAAAGGAGTTGCGGCAGCTACAAAACATCCGGTATTGCTTTACGATTTACCGGTTGTTACGCAGAGCAAGATTACATATGACATGGTGTTGGAATTAATTCGTGATGTGTCGAATCTGGCAGGTATCAAATCTGCGGATACTCAGATGTTCCGCAAACTGAAATTAAATCCGGAAGTTCCGGAAGGTTTTGCCATGGTTTATTCCGGACTGGATACGTTTGATATAGCTTATAAATGGGGCATTGATAAATGTCTGGATGGTATGTTGTCCTGTACACCGGTTAATACAGGAAAAATGTTTTGTGCCATGGCAGACAATGATTATGAAACAGCAGCAGTCTGTCTGAATAATATCGTAAATTTACGTGACTTCTTTATAGGACATGATTTGTGGCCTTCCTTTACAGCGGCCATGAATTTATTGGGATATGAAGGAAATTTCAGCCCGGATTATGTGTCAGAGATAAAGGATGGGTATATGGAAGAAATTCGTGAGGAATTAGTTGCTATTGGTGAAAAGGTTGTAGGATAAGGAGTTAAAATATGATTTTGGATATAATTTCTAACGCAAAACAGTATAAAGGTATTCATCAAGGCATAGATAAAATTTTAGAGGCTGTACAGGTATATACGGCAGAAAATTATCCAAGTGGTCAAATTCAACTGGATGGTGAGAATCTATTTATGAAATTTTTACAATACGAGACACATCCTCAAGAAGGAGCATTGACAGAAGCTCATGAGCAGTATATAGATGTTATGTATATGGTTGAAGGTAGTGAAACGATATATGTCAAGCCGGTTGAGCGATTGCAGAACATCACAAAGGAATATGACCCGGCAATCGAAGCTCTTTTAGCAGAGACCGATGAGGATGCTACAACGGTGCGTTTGGAAGCGGGAAGTTTTATTGTACTTTTCCCACAGGATGCGCATGCTCCGGCTTGTTATGCTGATTGTATGAAGCATGTGAAAAAGATAATCGGGAAAGTGAGAATTACAGTTTGAGTAAAATCAAGAGGTGAATTTATGATTTCATGTACTGAATTTATACCTGCTTATAGCGAACTGTTTGCTTATCTGGAAGAAAAACATGGCAGAGAAGAGGTGGATCGCTTTTGGAAGTATTTATTTGCTCCTACTGGAAGTGGAATACCGCTGATTAATTATGTCAGGAAAGAGGGCATTAAAGGCTGCTTTAGTTATTGGGCTGGAACCTTAAATGAGGAAGCTGCAGAGTTCAAAATGTTTCTGAACGAAAAGGCAGGCTGGTTTTTGCTGCAGATGAATCGGTGTCCGTCCAAAGGACGCCTGTTAAAATTAAAGGATAAAATAGGTATTGTACCGTATCATGATTATTGCCTGCACTGTGACAGTTATCGTAGTGCTATTGAAGCGGCAGGCTTAGGTTATATTTATAATTTTGCAGGAGTGGACCAAGCTTCCTGTTCAATTTTGATTTACGAGCCGGAGGTTTTTGATGGCCGTGTGATTGTAAATGAAGATACTGTCATCATGGATCGCAAGGCTTCTCAGAATGAATATTTTCATCCGGACTTTCACAGTAGCATGAATATGGGAATTCATTATATTGGTGAGCATTATGGTATGGAAGAAGTCAGGGAATATCTGACCAGGTACACGAAGAATGTTTACCATAACCTTATGGGAGACATCAAAATACGTGGGCTTCAAGCTATAAAGGACAAGATACAGGA
>SVFG01000114.1 GCA_015056975.1 Lachnospiraceae bacterium
TTTGACATATTCTGAGACGGTGCACTTAAAAAGTCTTCTTTAAAGGGCACTCTGACCATATGATACCAGAGCATATCCGACAACAGGTGCACCAGATAACCCAGCACGAAATCCCTATTCTCAGGAACAGCGTATTCTCCCATAAAAGTATCAAAATGACCGAGAGCACTGCTCTTATCAAATCTATAGTGAGATATATCCTTTATTTCTCTTGTATAATTTTCCTTTTCATGCACTGCGTCCGGCGCAATACTGCCCAACAGGAAATCGCCATACGATTGTATGTTACTGCTCTTATTGGAATAAATCTTATCTGCAATCAGCAGATGCATTATCGGGTGTGCCATGGCACTCCTCCTAAAAATATACTTTGTCACATATAAGTAATTATATGTATCTTTCTGTCAACACCTGAAACTCCGGCTTGGTTACATAAGAGGCATAGGTAACTTTTCCGTCAAAGTTTAACACCTTTTCAAAGCGATAGTGTAGCCATGGAGTGGTAACATAATTAAGCACCTCTTCTTTGGGCACCCAAAGAACCTCACTTGATTCTTCTGATGTACGGCATTCCCCACTTTCATACTCACAAATAAAATCAAACATCACCTTCGTAGGAACAGTGGTGACACCATCATAATATATGTGTTTACCAACATTGGAGTACACTGCACAAAGGCATTTTACCTTAGCCTTAATTCCACTTTCCTCCATGATTTCCCGCAAAACTCCTGCTTCTAAGTCTTCACCCTCTTCAATCTGACCACCTGTAGCATCGTAGCCGCGATTGGGGGTCTTTATAATCAGAATATTACCTTCTTTATCAAAAACATAGCCGGCTGCGGCAACAATATGTGTTGGAAAAGCCATAACAAATACCTCCTTGATTAACCCATCTCTAAATCATATCATTTATTGTACACCTTGCCCCTGGGGCAAGGTCAAGGGGATTGTTATTCCCAAACTTCATATTTCCGGCACTCCCTGACAATATCCAAATACTGTCCCAGCGCCTCTTGTTCAACATCCATCCTTCTCAGATAATCATCTGCTATAGCCGCGTCAATTTCGTTCATAAAGTGGTAAGTCCTTGCAACATCAAACAATGCGGAGCCATAACATACATTCATAAAATCAATGGCAAAGAAGGTTCCCTCCTTTGTAATTAACACATTGTTAGTATGAAAATCCCCATGGAGTACAGCCTCTCCATCCGGTAACATTTGAATCTTTTCAAAGAGTCCTGCATCCCTTGCACCTTTCCCCACTAACATTCCTTTCAAGAACTCTTTATAGGGAAGCAGATTTGTAGACTTTTGCTTCAAAATCTCTTTATGTAACCGCGCAAATTCATTCAGACAATCATCCAAGCATTCTCTTCTTTCAAGCAAATGCTGACTTAAGGAAACGCCCTCTATCTTTTCATATACGATTCCATTCCGCCCACTTACTTCTACCACCTCAAATGGCTGTGGAACGC
Organism: Lachnospiraceae bacterium; assembly: GCA_015056975.1. Lineage (GTDB taxonomy): Bacteria > Bacillota > Clostridia > Lachnospirales > Lachnospiraceae > Acetatifactor. The sequence continues at coordinate 1,481 of SVFG01000114.1, forward strand.
GTATACCAAGTCTGTACAATTCCTTTGCATTGCGGTATTCCAATTCCACATATTCTTCGGGATACCCGGCAACAAAAAGCTTGCAGACTTTTCCTTCCTCATATTCAAACACTTCAGCGGTGTTTCCCGTTCCGATAATCTTCATCGTTTACCTCTGTTAATACGGCAATTTGTTTGTGCTACTATAGTAAAATCTCCATCAACTCAGCTATGCCATGGATCTCATAATCAACCGGAATCTCTTCTTTCCTTGCTTTCCGTTTGGGGTTATAAAAACATACATCCATGCCTATTTCTTTTGCACCTATAATATCATTGGTCATAGAATCGCCAATCATCAAGCACTCACTTATTTCACATCCCAAATCCTGTATCATTGACATATAAAACGCACTGGTCGGTTTAATGTGACCGATACTCTCTGAAATATAAGCTTTGTGCGTAAACGGAATAAACTCTGATATGCGCGGTCTTTGAATAGATACCATACCATTAGTAGCCAACACCAGACTGTAGCTTTTTGCCAATTCCATATAAACCTTAAGTGTATCCAGCTCCATTAATTCTTTTGATGATGAAATACTTTCAATATAGCAGGCCGCCAACTCCTCTGCATCTGCTTCAATTCCCAGTTCTTGCGCCAAGTAGAGATAATGCTTTTTAATATACTGATAGTAGTATGTATGATAATTCTCTTGAACATCACGGGTATCTGTATTCTCTAATCCGCACTCTTTCCATGCTTTCCAACCGCACTTCTCGTCCAGTTTTCTATATTCATCCGTAACATCCATACCAAGCTTCCCTGCAATCTCTTCCTGTGCCTTGGTAAACGCAGGATAAAAACTAAGCAAGGTGTCATCCACATCAAATATCAAGTACTTATATTTCTTTAAAGCTCTCATTGCACAGTCTCCTATATCTTACTGCAAAACTCTATAATCTCAGCTTTCCGTGCCTCAACAGCCTCTTTATACTCTATGGAACACAGCCCTAAACTGCCACAGCATTCGATTTCCATATGGCCGTAAAAATGCTCTATGCTCTCAATAATACGATTGCATTCCCGCATGCTGGGACCAGTTCTTAGCGCAATTGCATAACCTTTCTTGCCGCTGCTTATCTTTGCATGGGGCTCATGGGTATTACACCAGGGCGTACATCTGTCAATAAACGCCTTGAATTGTCCCGGAATATCCGCCCAATAAGACGGTGCTACAGATATGATGATATCTGCCCATTCGTAATCCTCAATAATCTTGTCAACATCATCCTGCTGAATACATTTTGCGGTATTATGACAGGAACGACAACCCTTACAGAAACTGAAATCATAGTCATCTATACATGTTTTTCTAACATCGTATTTTCCCTGTAAGGAATCAGACACTACCTTTACAATTTCAGCAGTCGCTCCGTTTCTTACCGGACTGCAGTTCATTACCAGAACTTTCATCCATCTTACCTCCAAGCAGAATCGTTATTGCTTGTCACCGGTGAAATAATAGGCTTCCCTTCTCTGTCAAGAAGCGGTGTCAGTCCTCCGGAATAACCTCCAGCATGAAACATATAGTTCACGCCGGTTTCCTTGTCCACCCAAATCTCTGTTACGTTTACCGCTCCCTGTGAATACACCTTTTCAAATCTGTCTTTTGCCATTTTTAGTTCCTCCTTCATAATAATACATTCTATATTACACTATCTCATCTCATTTTACCACTGAAGATTGTAATCTTTCAAATGCTTCTGTATTCATACATACTCATTTATCCAATCCTTAAGCACTGCTGCCTGTGAATCATATTTTTTCAGTTCGCAAATAGTGCCTTTCGTCTGGTTCAAACCTTCTTTCTGCTCATCACTTCCGCTACCTTCCAGTCCCAATGCCCGCTTCACATTATACTCCAGCCACCCAAGCATTCCGTCAAAGCTGCACTGTAGCACAGTGTCCCAATTCACATTACTGATATTCATGCATTCCGTATATGCTCCCAGCAAGGCATCAAACTTCTCTTTGCTGTAGCTTCCGTCCTCCTCTGTAATCCAGTAATTCAAGACCTCAATCAACTCCTGATAAGGATTCACATATCCTGCCGCTTCCCAATCAATAATGTAGGGCTGTTTATCCTTCCACATTACGTTTTTAGGGTCCAAATCCCGGTGACTAATTACCTGCATAGCGGACAACTCTTCAAAACCTGCGATTACAGCTTTATCCAAATCTACAATGCTCTCTAAATGCTCTTTCAAAATTTCATAGCACTCTGCATTCCCCTGCTCTGCCTTTTGTAAATACAGCTTCCAGTCATATAAATCACGGCTGTTTTCCTGCTTTTTCATGCTGTCAACGCTTAAGCCTGCGGAATGAATTTTGCCTAATATTCTACCCATTTGCTCACAGTGATAAGCAGTGATTTCCGGTGCGAAAATGCTTCTTCCTTCCAGCCAGTCATATATCATATAAAAAGCAACATCTTCCTCAATTACATGCATTCCTTTAAAATACTTGGCAGCAATCAGAGATACCCTGTCCTTTAGCAAATTTGATACGATTTCGGAATGTATCATATTGGACAGTGCCTTCGGTCTCTTCATAATATCGGGATTGAGTACCTTAATTGCATACTCACCCCGGGTGGTATGCACATGAAACATATGATGCAGCAAACCGCCGCTTACCTGCTCCGGGTCCTTTTCAAGCTTCCCCAAATCATATTTTATACATAGTTGTTCCAATTTCTCTCTCATATCTACTTTCTCGCCCTTGTTGCTATGTACGTGGGCACATTATACTCATGTAGCACACCCTCGCCATCCGTGTCCTCATACAAATTCGTCAAAATAAATCCTGCCTCTAATTGTCCGCCAATCTGTTCTTCCAGCGTATGTGAAAAGGCAATTCCCCAATTGTTTCTTATGGAATCCTCATACACTTTCGGGTCTTTCAGCGGATTAAAAGGCAGCTTATATTTAACAGTGGTTTCTTCTTCATCAAAAATATAACTCAACCCATTGTCCAATCCGCAAAGAAGGATTCCGCCCTTTTTCAAAATGCGATAGCACTCCTTAAATATCGGCTTCACTTCCTCCACATAACAATTGGATACAGGGTGAAAAATCAAGTCAAAGGTCTCATCTTCAAAGGGTAACCTTTGGGTCATATCACCTTGGATAACCTCCACATGATAGCCTTCTCTTTTAGCAACCATTCTCTCACTCTCACATTGCTTTTCCGAATAATCCAGTACCGTACATTCAGCTCCCAATGCCGCAAATATAGGAATCTGTTGACCGCCCCCGCTTGCCAAGCCAAAGAGCTTTTTGCCTTTTAAATCGCCAAACCATTCATGGGGTACAAACTTTGTGGGCGTAAGCAGTACCTCCCATTCTCCGTGTAATGCGCTTTCGTATTCTTCGTGAGAAATGGACTTCCCCCACTGCCAGCCTGATTCGCACCATGAATCAATCATTTTTGCATTTAGTTCTTGATAGCCCATCTATGACGCCCTCCTTCGCATGCCCATAATATACCTTTTTTACATTGTAACTCAAAATTTTCTTCCAACTATTATTTATAACTTCATCCTGAAATGCAGATGCCGATCCCAAGGGATACAAATCTCCTACAATGGCTATACCCTCATCCAATATCAATGATACACTGTCATCACTATGTCCCGGTGTTTGGATGATTTCTCCCTGAATACCTATTTGTTCCAGGAAACTGCGACTTTCCCCGCAGGAAATAATCAGTGCTTTTTCAATCTCTATAGGCTTGTAATCCACCTTTTTATCCTTCTCAAAAATACTGTCCGAGAAGTGGATATAATCCTGCTGCCCATCTATCACCATAAGCTGTACTCCCAGCTCCATAATCTCTGCTGCAATCCCCATATGATCAGGATGATAATGGGTAACAAGCAGGTAGTTTATGCTGTCAATTGAGATTCCCTGTCTCTTGATTTCTTTGAAAAACGCAGGCAGTGTTCCTGCCCAGTCAGTATCCACCAATACTCCCACATCACCGCCTTTTACATAATAAGTATTGGTATTTCCATATTTCAGTAACTGTACCATTATGTACCTCTATCCTATCTCTCTAAATACTTAAGCACCTCAAGAGGACTCTCCGCCTGTGGAAACTCCGGCATTCTCCCTGTAGGCTGACCGCATCCCTCTTTCAAATACCAAACCGCTTGAATCGCCTTCATGCCAAGTCCCTTTGCAGTTTCCAATTCATAGCTGCCCCCGTCGCCCACATAGACACATTCCTCCGGCTGCACCAAAAGCTCCTTCATGCATCTTCTGAAAATCTCCTCATCCGGCTTTTTCACTCCCTGCTCACAGGAAAGGTACACACCATCAAAATAGGGGAACAATTCACTATTTCGAATCACAGTCGCTTCCTCAAAATAACAGTTGCTGATTAGAGCAATCAGTATTCCTTTCTCCTTCAATGCCTGAAGCATTGGGATAATCTCAGAATGCAGATGCTTGAATAACTCCACTTTGGTGGCAGTCCGCTTCTCTGCCATTTTGTTTACGAGTGCTTCGCTGTAACAATGATTCTCTTTCAGAATCATGGAAAGCACCTCTTCCAATGCAAGCTTCCCTACAGTGCGGTCATCCTCAGTAGAGCGCCAAAGCGGCAGGAATTTCTCTATGGGAATCCCAGCCTCATGAGCCATCTGTGCCCCAAAATAAAGTGGAGTGTTGAAATGTGTAATTAAGGTTTCATACATGTCAAAAATCACTGCCCGTGTCATAAGTTTCTCCCTACTCATGTGAATGCTCTTCTGTTTCCGCTACCACTTTCAATCGTTCCATATCCACCTTATCCCTTCCATAAAAATCCAAGAAGGTATCCGTATACTTGTCCGTCTTTAAATTATACCACAATGACCAAAGCACCCAATAAATATCAATATGCCTATCGCCAACTCCTGC
>SVFG01000010.1 GCA_015056975.1 Lachnospiraceae bacterium
ATATTATATATGTTGATAGAAAAAATCAAATTGTAGTAGCCATAACTGCACATTTTAAGCCTATGGTTTTTGACAGAGTAGAATATATTGAAAAAAACATTGTTGAAGCATTAACAAAGAGTTAAATGCTAACGTTTACGCAAACGGGGCTGCTATTACAACAGCCCCGTTTGAATGTTTATTCTGCTTCAATCTCCTGAGATTCCGGTGCGGCCTTATCCAACGAGCTTTTGATTGCCTCTAAAAGTACTAAAGAGGTGTATTTGCTATCCGCTGTGTAGGTGACCTCTTCCAATGACTGAGTTTCATAGACCTGGGAGCAGATGGATTCCAAGGTGGGCTGTAACAGAGGATACATGGTGGTTACGGCATCGTTTAGATTGACCATGCGGATGGAGGTGATGCTGTCCTTATCCACGATAACCTCTACATCAACACTCTCACCGCCAAGCACCAGCTCTGTGGTATAAATTCCGGGTATGTATAGGGCATCAGAGGATGTGGTAACGCTGTCTGCAGCGGGAGTCTCGGTGGGAGTATCCTGCGTGGAAGCATCATCACCCTTTGAGGTAAACATCATAACAAGCATTACGACCAACACAATGCCAAGCGCGGCAAAGATGCCTGTATAAATCAATTCCTTCATGCGAAGTACAACAATTTTGGTTTTGGCGCTCATCTTAATTAATCTCCTTATGTTTTTTTGTGGGACTGTTTACTTATTTCCAAGATATGCCGGGAGGTGCCCTGTTATGCGCAGGAAAATACAAAGGGCACGCGGCATTTTACATTGACAAGATTTTGGGTGATTGATATGATGGGACTTGAGGCAGGATACGACAAAGAGAGTCCCGGCTAAGGGCGGAAACTTTCGTGTTATGTCTTGTCCAAAATATTTACAAATCGGAGAATGATTATGAAATTTACAAAGATGCAGGGCTGTGGAAACGATTATGTTTATGTGAACGGCTTTACGGAGAAAATAGCTTTAGAGGACAAACCTGAGATTGTAAGACGCTTAAGTGACCGCCATTTTGGAATCGGTGGTGATGGGGTGATTTTTATCAACCCCGCCAAGGAAGCGGATTTTGAGATGGAGATGTACAATGCGGATGGCACCCGCTCTGAGATGTGCGGCAATGGTATCCGCTGTGTGGCAAAATTTGTATATGACAAGGGACTTACGGACAACACTGATATCACTATTGTCAGCGCAGGCAAAATCAAGTATCTGCACCTGACTGTGGAGAAAAAGCCCGGACAGGACAGAGGAGAAGTTACCAAGGTACGTGTCAATATGGGAAGTCCTATTCTGGAGCCTGCACTTGTGCCCGTAAAGGCAGAAGGTGAGCAGGTAGTAAATGCTCCCATTGTAGTGGAGGATACCGAGTACCGTATGACCTGTGTGTCTATGGGAAATCCCCATGCCATTATTTTTAAGTCAGGTGTAAAGGAAATGAATCTGGAGGCAATTGGTCCTAAGTTTGAAAATCATGACTGCTTCCCCAACAGAACCAACACGGAATTTGTGGAGGTGATTGACAAAAATACCGTATTTATGCGTGTCTGGGAGCGCGGTACGGGAGAGACCCTTGCCTGTGGTACCGGCTGCTGTGCAACAGCTGTGGCAGCAGTGCTGAACGGTTTGACCGAGGATACCGTTACCGTAAAGCTCTTGGGTGGTGAACTTCTCATTGAATGGGACAGGGAGGAAAACCTTGTGTATATGACAGGTCCGGCAGTTACCGTGTTTGAGGGTGAAGTAGAGCTTAAAATCATAAAATAATGTTTATAAAATTATCATCAGCATTTTAGAAACTGCTCATATGACGTTCACAATTGTCTGCTATCCTTTCTTTCAGGCAGGGAAACTGCCGGAAACGGGGCAAAGGGTTACATATGACAAATGAACAATATTATGAATTAATCAGACCTTATGAGGATGTCAGCCGTATTATGCTGACCAAACTGGAGATACTAAATCACAGTATTTACAACAGTAAGGATACGGGGAAACCGATTCACCATATCCAGAACCGTATCAAGAAGAAAAAGAGCATTGAAGGGAAGCTAGACAGACTTTCTTTGTCGGACAGCGTGATAAATGCCAAGGAACGCCTTATGGATATCGCGGGCATCCGCGTGATTTGTTATTTCCCGGAAGAAATCTATGATCTGGTAAAGTGCTTAAAGCAGCAAAGCGATTTGATTGTCATTAAGGAAAAAGACTATATTCAAAATCCAAAGAAGAGCGGGTATAGGAGCTTTCACATCGTGTTTGGCGTGCCCATTCATTGTCTGGATGCCATGGAATACTATCCTGTGGAGATTCAGTTTCGTACCATGGCAATGGATTTCTGGGCGAGCATGGAGCATCGTATCTGCTACAAAAAGGAATATGATGAGAAAGATACCGTCAGCAGGGAAATGCAGCAATATGCATTTGCTCTGGATTTGATGGAGAGCAGATTTCAAAATCAGCTTGCAAGAGTGACTGATAGTTAGCTGCAGTCAGAGCTAGGTATATGAGGGTAAGTGGAAAAACTATGTACAACAAAAATATCGAGACAATGGTGTCCTATTTCAGGGAAGGCTGTAAGGACACCTTCATGATGGGACTGGAGCTGGAGCATTTTGTGGTGGATTCACAAAATGCTTTGTTGCCGTACAGCGGTGAAAGAGGCGTGGAAACCCTGCTTGGCAGTCTCTCCTCAAAATATGAGGAGGAGTATCGCATGCAGGGACGTCTGATCGGTTTATGGCGTAAGGATTGCTCCATCACAATAGAACCGGCTGGACAGCTGGAGGTCAGTATTTCTCCCCAGACAAAGGCCGAGCGGGTGCTGGAGATTTATGCTACTTTTCGCAAGGAAGTGGACGAACTACTGACGGCATGGGACTGTCATCTTGCGGAATGCGGATATCTTCCGAAAGGAAAAGCCGTTTCGCAGGAATTGATTCCCAAGAAGCGTTATCAATACATGGATGCTTATTTTGCAAAAATCGGGGACTGGGGCAGACGGATGATGCGTGGAACGGCAGCCACCCAGGTTTCTATTGATTATACGGACGAAGAGGATTTTGTGCGAAAATATGAGGCGGCATATAAGCTGATGCCCATACTTTCATGGATTACAGACAATGTACCTGTTTTTGAGGATACTCCCAATGAACAGGCCTTGATACGTACAAAAATCTGGCAGGGCGTGGATGGCGCCAGAACCAATGTGTATGACTTTTTGCAGGGCAGACCCTTGAGCTTTCAGACTTATGCAGAGTTTGCTTACAATACGTCCCTTATCGTTGTGCGTGAGGCAGGAGAGGATAAGCCGACTGAAAAGACGGCAGCGCAGTACTACGCTGAACGCCCCATTGGCAGGGAGGAGACAGAGCAGATTTTGTCCATGGTATTCCCCTGTGTCAGGTTAAAGAAGGTGCTGGAGCTTAGAGGTGCAGACAGTATGCCCATAGAAGAAGCGCTGGGTTATGCAGTTTTGGTAAAATGTATTTTGGAAAAGCCTGGGCGTGCAGAAAACTGGCTTGAGAGTGTGGGCATCCGGACCATAGAGCAGGCGGATGCGTTGACGAGTATATTGCTTGAAAAGGGTGAAAAAGCCGACTTTAACGGACAAAGCATAAAAGAACTTACGGACAGTCTGTTCGCCTTTGCAGAGTTGTTTTGTGAAGAGAAAGACAAGAAATACCTGCAATTATTGCAGAAGCGGAAGGATAAAATATGACAACTATGTCAGCTGCGAGGCGGAAGTGGAGGAAATAAGCGCATGACTATGAAGGAGATAAATGAGTATTACAAGAGCCTGATTGAGGCCCATATGGAGGAGAATGCCCTGACGGCAAAGGACTCTCTTGATTATTTGAACAATTCTACTGCAAAGTATAAAGGCAAGCCTATTTATTCCCTGTATATGCCGCAGGCATTTCCAAAGGAGGTGGCGGAGTATCTGAAGACTTCCGTGGAGACCATGTACGGTATTCTGATTAAGATAATGAAAGAGTATTTAAGCAAGGCCGACTACCGCGAATTATTCGGCTTCCCGAAGGAGCTGGAGGAACTGATTCTGCGTACTCCTAAGTATGAAACCCTTCTGCCCATCTGTCGTCTGGATATTTTTTATGATGAAGAGAATGGGGGCTTTAAGTTCTGTGAGTTTAATGCGGACGGTTGCAGCTCCATGAATGAGGACAGAGAGATGAATATCGCTCTGAAGCTGACAAAAGCGTATCTGGACATGGAGAGAGAATACGAGATACATTCCTTTGAACTCTTTGATTCCTGGGCGAATGCTTTTCTGGAGATTTATCAAAGCGGCGGCTACGAAAAGGAACTGCCCAATGTGGCAGTGGTGGACTTTTTGGAGCTTGGCTGTTCCATGGAGGAATTTGAACAGTTTGCAAAAAGCTTTAGGAAGCTTGGTATGCAGGCACAGGTGTGTGAAATCAGGGATTTGACCTTTGACGGTGAGCATCTGTATGCTTCGGACGGTATGGTGATTGACGCTATTTACCGAAGGGCAGTGACCTCGGATATCTTTAAGCATAAGCAGGAGATTCCGGCGTTTATGGATGCTGTGAAAGCCGGAAAGGTATGCCTTATCGGAGACTTCTGTACCCAGATTGTTCACGATAAGACTTTATTTTATCTGTTAAACAAGGAGCGCACCTATTCCTTCCTTACACAGGATGAGATTGCTTTTTTACAGGAGCATATCCCTTATACCACAGAGCTTATGGATAAGCAAATTGCCGACAGTGATATTCTCGGCAATAAGAACGGTTGGATTATCAAGCCCAAGGATTCCTACGGAGCCAAAGGGGTATATGCAGGGGTGAATTTTTCACAAAGTGAGTGGGAAGGGCTTGTGAATACCCACAAGAATGCTGATTATATTATGCAGGAGTTTGTCATGCCCTATCGCTCATGGAACATTGATTTCAGAAAGAAAACGCCTGCTTTCCGCAAATACAGCAGCCTGACCGGAATGTACGTCTACAATGGTAAATTTGCAGGCTTTTATTCCAGACAGGCTGACCATGAAATTATATCCAGTGAATATGATGAAAATGATGTACCCAGCGTTTGGGTGGAAAAGAAGGCTTAGTGCCTACAGGTGAAAAATCCGTTTCAGGGTTTGATCCGTGGTCAAAAGCTCCTTTGCCAACGCACGGTATTTCTCCTCATGCAGATAGGTATGACGGTAGGGCTTGATGGCCGGTGCCATATCAATTGCAGCTAAATAATCTTCCACGTTTAAATTCAGGGTTTCCACATAATCAAAGAAGCCGGTGTCAGTAAAGATGGTGTGGACACGCTTGTAGCGGTGATCATGCACCAGACTCATAAGGTATGTGGCAATACCCACCTGTACGCCGTGAAGTTGAGGATTCGGCAGCATTTTATCCAGAGCGTGGGAGATTAAGTGCTCACTGCCGCTGGTGGGAGCACTGCTTCCTGCAATTTCATTGGCAATACCGCTCATAGCCAGGGAGTCAAGCAGTTCCTTAACAAACAATTCATCATGAATACTTTCGAAGGGTGTGCGCACAAAGCTGTTCACAGCCTTTTTTGCTATCATGAGGGCGAAGTCATTTACCACGGTCACACCGTGCTCCGCCTCAAAAATCCAATCGTAGAGAGCGGTGATTTTGGACACCATATCACCGATGCCGGAGTAGAGGAATCGCTCCGGAGCTGTTTTGATGACGGAAGTATCCACAATGATTCCGTAGGCAATCCGTGCAGGCAGGGAGTGGCGTCTGCCCTCCACAATCAGGGAAGCACTGGCACTGGAAAAACCGTCACTTGAGGAGGAAGTTGGTACACTGATAAAAGGCAGTTTTTGAAGAAAGCCCACATATTTAGCCGCATCAATGACCTTGCCGCCGCCGATACCGATAACTGCCTGTGTTTTGCTTGGCAGATGAAAGGCGAGGGCTGTGATGTCCTCAAGGCACACGGAATCCATCTCACGGTATTCCAATACCTCTACTCCTGCGCATTTTAGAGAATCCATCACCTTGTATCCGAACATGTCAATCAGTCCGTTTCCAAAATAAATGACGACCTTTTCCAAATGATTCTCTTTCAAATAGGTGCCGATATTGTCGAGGGCACCCGGTCCCACCTTTAAGAAGGTGGGAATTGCAATGTAGCTGTTTACGGTTGAACTCATAGTATTCCTCCCCGAATTAGTTGCATATTGTTATTTGAATTATATCAAAATTTTCTCAAATACACAAATGAAAGAAAAGCGCAGGCAGAATTCTCAACAAAAGTTGAACTTGGGTTGAAGTTCAGTTGCTTTTTAGATTTTACCTTGTATCATGGGAGTGATTATGATGACAAAGGATAATACTGTATTTGCAAAGGGATGTGGATTTTATAAAATTGTATGGCTGTTTATGATTGGAGCATTTTGCGGAGATATCATAGAGACCGTATTCTGCCGCTTCAGCATGGGAAGGTGGATGAGCAGGAGCAGTGTGGTGTGGGGACACTTCAGCATTGTATGGGGAGGTGCCATTGCACTGGCAAGTGTACTGCTTTATAAATACAAAAACCGTTCTGCCGGCTTTTTGTTCCTGTGCGGCTGTGGAATCGGAGGCGTGTTTGAATATGTAGCCAGTGTGTTTACGCAGGTTGTGTTTGGAACCGTTTTTTGGGATTACAGCAAAATTCCCCTCAACATTAACGGCAGGGTAAACGTATTGTTCTGTGCCTTTTGGGGAATTGCCTGTGTGGTCTGGTTTAAGGTTCTGTATCCGCTCATATCAGGCAAAATTGAGCGCATACCCATTAAAACAGGGAAAATATTGACATGGGGAATGCTTGTTTTTATGAGCCTGAATATGGTAGTTTCTTCCATGGCATTGATTCGTAATGAACAGCGTAAGCAGGGCGAGCCGGCCGTATACAGATGGCAGGAGGTTATGGATAAGCGGTTTGATGACAACAGACTAAAACAGATTTATCCAAGCGCAATAAAGGTGATATAAAAATATAGATTACGGTTAACGGAGGGAGAGGACTATGATTCAAATTATTTCGGACAGTACCTGTGATTTGTCAAAGGAGCTTTTAGAGCAATATCATATTGAGATATTGCCGCTACATGTACATCTTGGGGAAGAGGAGTATGAGGATGGGGTAAACATTACCCCGGATGAACTATATCGCTGGTCAGATGCAAATAAATCTACACCCAAAACAGCGGCTGCATCTCTTGAAACCACGATGGAATTATTCAAGGGGTATGCAGATGCAGGTAAAGAGATTATCAGCTTTTGCGTGTCTGAGGATATGTCCACAACCGGTAATGTGATGCGTCTTGCCGCAAGTGAACTCGGTTTGGAAGAGAAGGTGCATGTGGTGAATTCGGCTAATCTTTCCACAGGTGTAGGCCTTCTGGTATTGGAGGCGGCGCAGATGGCGCAGGAAGGGAAAAGTGCTTCGGAAATTGTGGAAAGAATGGAACAGCTAAAGCCTAAGGTGCGGGCAAGCTTTGTGGTGGATACCCTTACCTACCTTCACAGAGGCGGCCGTTGCAGCAGCGTAGCAGCTCTGGCGGGTGGAGTGTTAAAGCTGCATCCCAGAATTGCGGTAGAGAACGGCAAGATGGATGCAGGTAAGAAGTACAGAGGAAAGATGCAATCCGTCATCATGTCCTATGTAAAGGACATGGAGGATAATCTGAAAAACGCAGTACCCAAGAGAGTGTTTATTACCCATTCGGGATGTGATGATGCAATTGTAGATATGGTGAAGGAATACCTTCAGGACTTGGCAGTATTTGAAGAAATCTGCGTTACCAGGGCGGGCAGTGTGATTTCCAGCCATTGCGGACCGGGAACGCTGGGCGTGTTGTTTATAGCAAATTAAGGGCGAGCAATCGCCCTTTTTCTGTGCGTGAAAGAACTGTGGCGGGGCAGGGGGTATCTGCTATAAGCAGCGCATTCTGAGCACGCCGGTCCTTAGCGAGGTAATTGCGTCGTAAGATGCAATTAAGCGAGCTTAGTACCGTTGCGATGCGAAGCATAGCGGAAGCGTGCCTGCGATAGCAGATGCCCCCTGCCCTGCCACAGTTCTTTCACACACAACAAAGTGCAAAAATGTAATTGTAAGTGTGAATAAAAATAGTTATAATTTATAGTGGTTAATAAAAAACAGGAGGATGCAGTATGGCAAATATCATAGATGATGCAACCATAGATTACGTGGGTATTCTGGCTAAGCTTGCGCTTTCCGATGAGGAGAAGGAGCAGGCGAAGAAGGATATGGGCAGGATGCTTGATTATATAGATAAGCTGGGAGAGCTTGACACCGAGGGTGTGGAGCCCATGACCCATCTGTTCCCGGTGCAGAATATATTCCGTGAGGATGTTGTGACAAACGGGGATGACAGGGACAGTATGTTAAAGAATGCACCCGGCGAGAAGGACGGCATGTTTGTGGTGCCAAAGACCATAGGATAGGAGGATACCATGAACATTTTGGATTACACGGCAGTAGAACTGTCCGACAGGATAAAAAAAGGTGAGATAAAGGTGGCAGAGGCTGTGGAAGCGGTTTTTGCCCGGATTGACGAGAGAGAAGAAGCCTTAAACTGCTATATTACTTTGGAGAAGGAAAAGGCGCTTGCGCGTGCGGGGGAAGTGCAGAAGAAGATTGACGAGGGGACGCTTACAGGTCCCCTTGCGGGTGTGCCCTTTGCCATCAAGGATAATCTGTGCACAAAGGGTATCCGCACCACCTGTGCTTCTAAGATATTAGGAAATTTTGTGCCGGTCTACAGCGCGGAAGCGGTGGCAAATTTGGAGAAGGCAGGTGCTGTGATTATCGGTAAAACCAACATGGATGAGTTTGCCATGGGAAGTACCACGGAGACCTCTTATTTTGGAGATACAAGGAATCCGAAGAACACAGAGCATGTTCCCGGAGGCTCCTCCGGCGGTTCAGCGGCAGCAGTGGTGGCAGGGGAATGCTTTGCAGCCCTTGGCTCCGATACCGGAGGCTCTATCCGCCAGCCTGCGTCCCATTGCGGAGTGGTAGGTATGAAGCCCACCTACGGCACAGTGTCCCGCTATGGTCTGATTGCGTATGCATCATCCTTGGACCAGATCGGACCTTTTACCAGGGATGTGACGGACTGCGCGGCAGTGCTTGAGGCAATTGTCTCCCATGACGCCAAGGACTCCACCTCTATGAAAAGGGAGGATACAGACTTTACCCTGGCCCTTGTAAAGGATGTGAAAGGGATGCGCATCGGCATTCCGAAGGATTATTTCACAGAGGGGCTTGACAGTGAAGTAAAGGAAGCTGTACTTGCGGCAGCCAAGGTGCTTGAAGCAAAGGGAGCTGTGGTGGAGGAGTTTGATTTAAGTCTGGTAGAATATGCCATTCCCGCGTATTATACCATAGCGATGGCAGAGGCAAGCTCCAATCTGGAGCGTTTTGACGGTGTGAAATACGGATACCGCACAGAGGGTGCAAAGGATTTGCATGCCATGTACAAGAAGAGCCGCTCCGAGGGCTTCGGTGCAGAGGTAAAGAGGCGTATTATGCTGGGCTCCTTTGTGTTAAGCTCAGGCTATTATGATGCGTACTATTTGAAAGCCCTTCGCGTAAAAGCATTGATTAAAAAGGCATTTGACGATGCCTTTGCAAAGTATGATTTGATTTTGGGACCGGTAGCTCCCACCACTGCGCCAAAGCTGGGTGAGAGCCTTTCGGATCCTCTAAAGATGTACTTGAGTGATATCTATACCATAGCCGTGAACCTGGCTGGCCTTCCGGCAATCAGTGTACCCTGTGGGGAGGATACAAAGGGGCTTCCCATCGGCTTACAGCTTATTGGGGACTGCTTTGCGGAAAAGAAGCTGATTCAGGCGGCATATACCTACGAACAGTGTAAGGAGGGCAACTGACATGGCAAGAGAATACGAAACAGTCATCGGTTTGGAAGTGCATGTTGAGCTTGCCACCAAGACCAAAATTTTCTGCGGCTGCACTACTGCTTTTGGCGGAGCACCAAATACCCACACCTGCCCGGTCTGTACCGGTATGCCGGGAAGCCTTCCCGTGCTGAATAAGCAGGTGGTTGAATATGCAATGGCGGTGGGACTTGCCACCAATTGTAATATTACAAGACACTGTAAATTTGACAGGAAGAATTATTTTTACCCGGATAATCCACAGAACTATCAGATTTCCCAGCTTTATCTTCCCATCTGCCGTGATGGTTACGTGGAGATTGAGAACGAAGAGGGAAGCAAAAGGGTGGGTATCCATGAGATTCACATGGAGGAGGATGCCGGAAAGCTGATTCATGACGAAGATACAAACTGTTCACTGGTGGACTACAACCGCTCCGGTGTGCCTCTGATTGAAATTGTATCCGAGCCTGACATGAGAAGCGCGGAGGAGGTCATTGCTTACCTGGAAAAGCTCCGTCTGATTATCCAGTATCTGGGAGCAAGCGACTGCAAGCTGCAGGAGGGCTCCATGAGAGCGGATGTAAATTTGTCCGTACGGGAAGTGGGTGCAAAGGAATACGGCACCCGTACTGAGATGAAGAACCTAAATTCCTTCAGAGCCATTGCAAGAGCCATCGCCGGCGAGAGAAGCCGTCAGATTGCACTTCTGGAAGCGGGAGAGGCTGTAATTCAGGAGACCAGACGCTGGGATGATGCCAAGGAAACCTCCTATGCAATGCGTTCCAAAGAAGATGCACAGGACTACCGCTACTTCCCCGACCCGGATTTGACTCCCGTATACATCAGTGATGCATGGATAGAGGAAGTAAAGGGCAGACAGCCGGAGCTTCGCACGGAGAAGATGAAGCGCTACAAGGAGGAGTTTGACATCCCCGATTACGATATCGAAATCATCACCGGTTCCAAGCATATGGCGGATATTTTTGAGGCGTGCGTGGCAATCTGCAACCAGCCCAAAAAGGTATCCAACTGGCTGATGGTGGAGACCCTACGTCTCCTAAAAGAAAAGGAGATGGACCCTGAAGATATCCGCTTCTCGCCGGAAAACCTGGCAAAGCTTATCGGACTTACCGAGCAGAAGGTGATTAACTCCACCGTGGCAAAGGAAGTCTTTGAGGTAATGTTTGAAAATAATGCAGACCCTGAAAAATACGTGGAGGAGAAGGGACTTAAGACCGTAAACGACGAGGGAGCCCTGCGAAAGACCATAGAAGAAGTGATTGCTGCCAATCCTCAGTCCGTGGAGGACTACAAAAACGGCAAGGACAAAGCAATCGGTTTTCTCGTAGGCCAGACCATGAAAGCCATGAAGGGCAAGGCAGACCCTGCAAGTGTGAATGCGCTGCTTAGGGAATTATTAAAATAGAAATCTGTGCAAGTAATACCCGTTCGGGACACAGAAGCAAAAACCACCGGCCAAAAGCCGGTGGTATAATATTTTAGTTGTCAAAAACATAATCGATATATTCTCTTACCATATCAAATCTCTGTGAGGTGGCAGCTACTGTAAGCACCAAATCCTTGCGCTCAAAGATGAAGTTTTCCGTGAAGTCTGCCTGGTCATCTACATAGATGCCCACGGGAATCGGGTCAATCATGGTGGAAGGATCCTTGGGGTCCTCGGGGTAGGCAAACATGTACTTGGCATCATCAGGGTCCTCGGAATTCTTGGCATCGATAACCTTCTTGTCGATGTAATAGAAGCGGGACTGATATTTTTCAATCTGCTCAGGTGTCAATACTTCCCGGATGTCGATAAAGCTATCGGTGTAGGAATAATGTTGCATGGAGGCAGTGTCGCTGACTACCACGTCGATATCTCCGGTAGTCATGTACACCATCAGCTTCTGTGCAGATGCCATGGTGCGCTGGTCATGGACGGTATAGTCTATGAGCATGCTGGTGTCGAACATTGTGGTATATTCTTTGGTGTCCAGTTCGAAAAATTCGGACACCTCATTGGAATAATCTTCTGCTGATGCCAGCTCAAAACCGTTTAGCATAACCGCATAAAAAGCAATATCCTTTCTGGTAACTACCGCGTGGATATAGGATACCACGATGACAATAGCCAGTACGGAGCAGATTACATGCCATTTATAGTAACACCAGAAGTAGGAAAACTTCTGCTTGAAGGTTCCGTTTTTGATGGAAGCACGTTCTTCCTTAAATTCGTCCATTAAAGCCATAAAAATGCCTGCCTTTCGTATTTGTTTTTCAACATACATTATAATAAGGGCTTTTTATGTGAAAGTCAATGAACAGGTTATTAAAAAAACCTAAAATCTTACCGTGTCAGCCTTGCAACTTTTGAAAAGATGGTATATCATAAAGGACAACAAATACTACTAAAAAGGATAGGTTATTAAAATGAGTGAAACATATGTAGAATGCCTGGTAAAGGCAAAGAGCAGGAAGTTATTTACGGTTTTGTTCTATTTACTGGTAGCATTGGCGGTAGTAGCATTCTTTTCCATGTTGCTTTTCGGTCTAATCAGTATGGTGCTTACGGGAGTGTTTGCCCTTTTGGCATATCTTGTAAAGCTGAATGCAGAGGTGGAGTATGAATATCTGTATCTGGATAAGGAGCTTATTGTGGACAAGGTATTGGCTCAGACCAAGAGAAAGAGAGTGGCTACTTATACCTTAAGCCGTATGGAGATTATGGCGCCCATCAAGTCCTATCATTTGGACAATTATAAGAATCGTCAGGTGAAGATAAAGGATTACAGCTACGGTGACGGACATCAGCCGGATACCAGATATGTCTTCTATTATGAAGGTGGCGAAAAGATTGTTTTCAACCCTTCAGAGGAAATGATTAAGGCTCTGCGCAATGTGGCTCCCAGAAAAATTTTTACCGATTAATTTGTGATTTTTGGTGTTGACAGCACAAATAAACTCTGATAAACTCATGTGATATTAAACAAAAAGATGACATCTAAACAGGAGGAAAGAAAATGGGACAGATTATTGGTGAAGGCATTACATTTGATGACGTGCTTTTGGTACCTGCTTATTCTCAGGTAATCCCGAATCAGGTGGATTTGACAACATGGCTGACCAAGAAAATTAAGTTGAACATTCCTATGATGAGTGCAGGAATGGACACTGTTACCGAGCATCGCATGGCAATCGCCATGGCAAGACAGGGTGGTATCGGTATCATCCACAAGAATATGTCTATCGAAGCACAGGCTGAAGAGGTAGACAAGGTAAAGCGTTCTGAGAACGGAGTAATTACAGATCCATTTTCATTGTCTCCGGAGCATACATTGGCTGACGCAGATGAGCTGATGGCTAAGTTCCGCATATCAGGTGTCCCCATTACCGAGGGACGCAAATTGGTTGGTATCATTACCAATCGTGATTTAAAGTTTGAAACAGACTTCACCAAGAAGATTAAGGAGTCCATGACCAGCGAGGGACTGATTACCGCTCCTGAGGGAATTACCCTTGAGGAAGCAAAGCAGGTGCTGGCTAAGGCAAGAAAAGAGAAGCTTCCCATCGTGGACAAGGATTATAACCTGAAGGGTCTTATCACTATCAAGGATATTGAAAAGGCTATCAAATATCCTTTGGCGGCAAAGGATTCTCAGGGCAGATTGCTCTGTGGCGCAGGTGTTGGTATTACAGCCAATGTACTTGAGCGCGTTGAAGCCCTTGTTAAGGCAAAGGTTGACGTAATTGTGCTTGACTCCGCTCACGGACATTCACAGAACGTACTTAACTGCTTAAAGATGATTAAAGAGAAATATCCTGAGCTTCCCGTAATCGCTGGTAACGTGGCTACAGGTGAGGCTACAAAGGCATTGATTGAAAACGGAGCAGACGCTGTTAAGGTAGGTATCGGACCCGGTTCCATCTGTACCACACGTGTGGTTGCAGGTATCGGTGTACCTCAGATCAGTGCAATCATGGATTGTTATGAAGTTGCAAAGAAGTACGGTATTCCCATTATCGCAGACGGCGGTATCAAGTACTCCGGCGATATCACCAAGGCAATTGCCGCAGGTGGTAGCGTATGTATGATGGGTAGTATGTTTGCAGGCTGCGAAGAGAGCCCCGGAGATTACGAGTTGTTCCAGGGAAGAAAGTACAAGGTTTACCGTGGTATGGGTTCCATCGCTGCTATGGAAAACGGCAGCAAGGACCGTTACTTCCAGTCCAATGCAAAGAAGCTTGTTCCCGAAGGTGTTGAAGGTCGTGTGGCTTACAAGGGCAGTGTGGAAGATACTGTATTCCAGCTTATGGGCGGACTCCGTTCCGGTATGGGCTACTGTGGTGCCAACAACATTGAGGAGCTTAAGGAGAACGGCAGATTTGTTAAGATTTCCGCAGCATCCTTAAAAGAGAGCCATCCTCATGATATCCATATCACCAAGGAAGCTCCCAACTACAGTGTAGACGGTAATTAATATTGCATATTTTATGAGCGCGTGTCCGAAAGGATGCGCGCTTTTACCATTTTCTTCATAAGAAACGATATAAAATCATGTACAAATTATGAATAATATGTTACATTAATATGGGGTTAAGTATTTAAGAAGGTACAGGGTGGCAATATGTCTTTTCAGGAATGGATGGATAGTGAAAAACTACAACAATTGCAGGATGCCTTTTGTGACATTGCGGATATTGTTGCATACTGCGTGGATGACAGTATGACGGCAATTACCCATTTGTCGGGAAATGCCTCGGCTGTGGAGCGTGCCGAAAAGTATGTGGATTCTCCGCAGTTGCAGGCGCTTTTGGAGCGCGTGGAAGATGGTTCTTTGGAGGAGCAGGTAAACGAAGAACTGGATGACGGCGCGGGAAGAGCGGCGGTTATCGCCGTGAAGGCAGAAAATGCAGTTGTTTTTTATTGGATAATTATTGATTTTTTGGCTCAAGCGGAATGGGATGAGCGTTTTGACAGAATATTGGATTTGCTTAGGGATGCCAGTCACACCTTTTTGGAAAGCAGGGCAAACTGTTTCGGTGCGGAAGCGGAGAGCAGAAGAAGCCGCTACGCGGAACAGGAGATGAGTGAGAACCTTAAGACAATTGAGGCGACAACGGCTATCGTGCAGCTGCTTGACAGTGATGAAGCCATAGAGCAGATTATGGATAAATGGCTAACCATTCTTGGTGAGCATATCATGATGGATTCTGCTGAGCTTTTCCAGATATATCCGGAGACGAATACCATGGATGTTTTGTGTGAGTGGAGGAAGCCCACGCTGGTTTCATTCTTTGATAAGACCTCTCGTGTGGAATCATATTCCTTTTTATACACGGAGAAGCCTTTGGTCATTTCGACCGGTAAAGCAATGGGTGTTATGGAAGGGGACATGGAGCGTGTCGGTATCAGGGCGGTTATGGTATTTCCTGTCATTCGTCAGGAGGGCGGTGGCTTTATGCAGCTGGCGTTGAATTACAGAACAGCCCATTCATGGACTATGTCGGAGATTAAGTTTACGGCGGATGCGGTTAAAGTATTACAGAGTATTTTAACGAAGCGAATCCAGAAAAACTCATTGGCAGGCTCTTATGCGGCGATGGAAGCGATGCTGGATAATGTAGGCTGTGCTATCTATGTGACAGATAAAAAGACCGGTGAGATGTTATTTGCAAACAGTAGATTGCAGAATACATTTTCCCGGGAATTAAAGGATAATACTTTTATTGAACTGATTAGGCAGGGCGTTATTGAAGGCAGAGAAAACGGCACTTATGAAATAGACCACAGTGAAGCAGGACATTGGTATGACCTTGCGTTTAAGCAGATTACCTGGGTGGACGGAAGAGATGCTATACTGCATTCGCTTTATGACATTACGGATAAGAAGGTATATCAGCGCAGGATTGAACAGCAGGCATATACCGACTTCCTGACGGGTCTTTTCAATCGTATGTGCTGCGAGAGAGACCTGGCAAGACAGATTGATGAAGCCAAGAAGAATAATACGACAGGAGCCCTGCTGTATTTGGATTTGGATGATTTTAAGCATATCAATGACGGACTTGGCCATCAGTACGGAGATGTGCTGTTAAAATCCATCTCTCATTCCCTACAGAGAATTGATGGTATTCAAAGCACCTGTTACCGCATGGGTGGAGATGAATTTGTTATTGTGGTTTCGCCGGAAGCATATCCCAAATTTGACACCATCATTGAAGATATCCAAAAAATATTCAGCAAACCCTGGTTTTTGAAGGATGCAGATTACTATTGTACCATGAGTATGGGTATTGTGAAATTCCCTGAAAGCGGAGATTCTGTTCCGGATTTGATCAAGAAAGCAGATATTGCCATGTATGAGGCAAAGAAAACCGGTAAAAACAGAGTGGCATATTATAATGACGGAAGTGATTCCATCTCCGGTAAGCGCCTCGACATGGAGAAAAACATGCGTGATGCCACAGTAGAGGGTTATGCAGAGTTTGAAGTATATTATCAGCCGATTATCAATATTCAGGAGGATGGTGAAGAATGTGCGGGAGCGGAAGCTTTAATCCGCTGGAACAGCTCCAACTTAGGATTTATTCCGCCTGCAGAGTTCATTCCCCTTGCAGAGTATTTGGGGCTCATCAATCCGATTGGCAATTACGTGCTTCGCGAGGCATGCCATCATTGTAAGCAGTGGAATGACAACGGTTTTCCGGATTACAAGGTAAATGTAAATCTGTCCGTGGTACAGCTTTTGCAGCCTGACATTGTGGAAATTGTAGAGCAAACACTCAAAGAGAGTGGCTTAAATCCCAAGAATCTGACACTTGAAGTGACGGAGAGTCTTGCTATTAATGATATGGAGCGTATGAAAGAAATCCTAAACAACATTAAGTCACTCGGTGTAAAGATTGCGCTGGATGATTTTGGTACGGGTTATTCTTCATTGAATCATATCAGGGAAATCCCGTTTGATGTAATCAAGGTGGACCAGAACTTTGTAAAGGATTTGGCGGATGATGCCTACTCCCAGTCCTTCATCAAGATGGTGGCAGAGCTTGCTGAGACTATCGGTGTAAGCGTCTGTGTAGAAGGCGTAGAGCAGCCTACCCAGTATGAAGTGTTACAGGGTATGAAAGTAAAGTACATCCAGGGTTATTATTTTGACAGACCCATGACCAAGGAGTGCTTTGAGAGCAAATATGCTTCTTTGCCCATGAACGAGAAAGAAGGTATTGCAAAATCTGAAGAAAGCGTGTAATATATTTGCATGAGCTACACGACTGGCGGAAAGCGGCGCAAGCTGCGGTGGGATGACCCACAGGGAGTGTAGAATATTTAGAAGCCGACCGCCTGGGCACCACTGATTGTGTTGCACAGGTGGTTTTTTATATCCAGATATTTCAAAGGAGGACGATTTATGTTATCACTGGAACAGGAATTGAAAAGCAACGAGTATCCCGGAAGAGGAATTGTCATCGGACGTTCCGCTGACGGCAAGTATGCAGTAACTGCTTATTTTATCATGGGCAGAAGCTCTAACAGCCGCAACCGTGTTTTTGTAACTGAGGGAGAAGGCATCCGCACAGAGGCGTTTGACCCTTCCAAGCTGGAGGATCCCAGCTTAATTATCTACGCACCCGTAAGAGTTTTGGGCAAGGACACAATCGTTACAAACGGTGACCAGACAGATACTATTTACGAGGGCATGGATAAGGGACTTACCTTTGAACAGTCCTTGAGAAGCCGTGAGTTTGAGCCTGATGCGCCCAACTACACACCCAGAATTTCCGGTGTTATGCATGTGGAAGACGGTCAGTATGGCTACAGCATGTCTATTTTAAAGAGCAACAACGGAGACCCTTCCTGCTGCAATCGTTATACCTTCAGCTATGACAAGCCTGTTGCGGGTGAAGGACACTTCATTCACACCTACATGCATGATGGTAATCCTCTCCCCAGCTTTAGCGGAGAGCCCAAGCTTGTAGATATTCCTAATGATATGGATGCATTTACCGATATGGTATGGAACAGCTTAAATGAAGACAATAAGGTATCGTTGTTTGTACGTTTCATCGATATCGCAACCGGTGAATACAAGACCAAAATTGTAAACAAAAACCAGTAAGATGAGTCCGGTGCAAGCATAGTGGCGACACCGATGATATGGAGGATAAAATGAACGAAATCGAATTAAAATACGGATGTAACCCTAATCAGAAGCCTTCCCGCATTTATATGGAGGATGGCAGTGAGCTGCCTGTTACCGTTTTAAACGGTAAGCCCGGCTATATTAATTTTTTGGATGCCTTCAACGGCTGGCAGCTGGTAAAGGAGCTTAAGGAGGCAACAGGACTTCCCGCAGCAACCTCCTTTAAGCATGTTTCTCCCGCAGGTGCAGCGGTAGGTCTTCCCCTGGAGGATACCCTTGCAAAGATTTACTGGGTAGATGATTTGGGAGAGCTTTCTCCTTTGGCTTGTGCTTATGCAAGAGCAAGAGGCGCTGACAGAATGTCTTCCTTCGGCGATTTTATTGCACTTTCCGATGTATGTGATGCAGATACTGCCAAGTTGATTAAGAGAGAGGTTTCCGATGGTGTAATTGCTCCCGGATATACCGATGAGGCACTTGCAATTCTGAAGGCAAAGAAGAACGGTGGCTACAATGTAATTCAGATTGATGAAAGCTATGTACCCAATCCTCTTGAGAAGAAGCAGGTATACGGTATCACCTTTGAGCAGGGAAGAAATGAGCTGGATATCAATGGAGACTTGTTGTCCAATATTGTGACTGGCAACAAGGAAATCCCCGAGAAGGCACTGATTGACATGAAGATTGCCCTGATTACCTTAAAGTATACCCAGTCCAACTCTGTATGCTATGTAAAGGACGGACAGGCTATCGGTATCGGTGCAGGACAGCAGTCACGTATTCATTGTACACGTCTTGCAGGCAGCAAGGCTGATAACTGGTTCCTTCGTCAGTCACCTCAGGTGCTTAGCTTACAGTTTGTAGAAGGTCTCGGCAGAGCGAACAGAGACAATGCCATCGATGTATATATGGGTGACGAATACATGGATGTGTTGGCTGATGGTGTATGGGAAGGCATTTTCAAGGTTAAGCCGCCTGTATTTACACGAGAGGAAAAGAGAGCATGGCTTGACAAGATGCAGGATGTAACCCTTGGCTCCGATGCATTCTTCCCCTTCTCCGATAATATCGAGCGCGCATACAAGAGCGGTGTTAAGTATATTGCGCAGCCCGGTGGTTCCGTACGGGATGATGCAGTAATCGAGTGCTGTAATAAGTACAATATGGTAATGGCATTTACCGGAATCAGATTATTCCATCACTAAGATTTAAAAATCGTCGCATTTATGCGACGATTTTTGATTTATGACTAGCGAAAAATTGCAAGATATAGTATGCTATAGGTATATCTCACGAAATTGCGAGGATAACGTATGCGTTTAGCAGATTTGGAACAATATAGTTCTATTACCATACAGTGCCATGACAACCCCGATGCAGATGCCATTGGGGCAGGTTTTGGCTTATACTGTTATTTTAAGAGCAAGCACAAAAGAGTGCGTCTGATTTACAGCGGACAAAACAGAATCAAGAAAAAGAACTTGATACTTTTAAAAGAGAAATTGAATATTCCCATTAAATATGTTCACCCGAAGCGTGAGGAAGCGGTATCGGGTTTGTTGATTACGGTTGATTGTCAGTATGGTGCAGGTAATGTTCGCAGACTGCCTGCAGAGCATGTGGCTATTATTGACCATCATCCTCAGGAATGTGCAGATGCGGAGCATGTTTATATCCAGCCCAATCTGGGAAGCTGTGCGACTCTGGTATGGTCCATGTTAAAAGAGGAAGGCTTCCCGATTAATGATAATATGGATTTGGGCACTGCATTGTATTATGGATTATTTACGGATACCAATCAGTTTTCCGAGTTATTCAATCCGTTGGATATGGATATGAGGGAGGAGATTGCGTATAATAAGCGTTTGTTGGCTCAACTGCGCAACTCTAATATTTCCTTAAAAGAGTTGGAAATCGCAGGGATTGCCATGATACGATATAATTATAATGACGATTACCGCTTTGCTGTTATTAAGGCGCAACCCTGTGATCCCAATATTCTGGGACTTATCAGCGATTTCCTGTTGCAGGTTGAAGAGATCGATACCTGCGTGGTGTATAATGAAATCAATGACGGTTATAAGTTGTCCGTAAGAAGCTGTATCAAGGAAGTGAATGCCAATGAGCTCGCAGCATTCTTGACGGAAGGTATCGGTTCCGGCGGTGGTCATGAGGAGAAAGCCGGTGGTTTTATCAGTTTGAGGCTTTATGAGGAGAAGTATCCGGTGTTACATTCCGAAGCCTACTTCAGCAACCGGATGACAGAGTATTTTGACTCTTATACCTTGATTTTTGCAAAGCAGGAGGAAGTGGATTCGGCTGATATGCAAAAGTACAAGCGAAAAGCGGAGATAATAAGCTATGTGGAAGCTGCAGATATTGCGGATGTAGGGCAGCGGATTTCCCTGCGAAGAGAAGCAGACACCATGGATATTGAAGTGGAAGAGGATATGTACTTTGCCGTAGAGCGGGATGGTACTCTCCATGTGTTCCCCTCTGAACATTTTAAAAAATATATCAAGCCTATTGAAGAGCCGGTAGCAGAGGAGTATTTTGCGCAGATGAGTTATATGCCCACTGTAAAAGTCTGGTCAGACGGCAATACATACTCTATCAGGAATTATTTAAAATTGGGTATGCCTACGGATGACTTCTGTATTTATGCAAAGCCGCTTACAAGCAATGTAAAGGTATTTCCTAAATGGGATGACGAGAGATATATGCGCGGTATGCCGGGAGATTATCTTGCAGTAAGTGAAGATGATTCACATAATATTTTTATTGAGAGAGGAAGTGATTTCCTGAATAAATTTGAGCCGGTTGCCAAATAATTCCACAAGTGGACGGCACAGAAAATATTTACAATGAAAGGTTGTACAGTCATGAGTGAAAATGAAAAGACAGTGGTTGAGTCAAAAAATTTTATTGAACAGATTATAGATAAGGATTTGGCAGAGGGTGTTTATGACACCGTGCATACCCGTTTTCCGCCGGAGCCTAACGGATATCTTCACATCGGTCATGCCAAGGCAATTCTGGTAAACTATATTCTGGCACAGAAATACGGCGGAAAGTTTAATATGCGTTTTGACGATACCAATCCTACCAAGGAGGATATCGAGTTTGTAGAGTCCATCAAAACCGATGTGCAGTGGTTGGGAGCAGACTGGGAGGACAGATTGTTTTTTGCCTCTGACTATTTTGGTGAGATGTATGAAGGTGCTGTAAAGCTGATTAAGAAGGGTAAAGCATATGTTTCCGATTTGACAGCTGAGCAGATTAAGGAGTACAGAGGTACCTTTACTGAGCCCGGCAAGGAAGATCCCTACAGTAACCGCTCCATAGAGGAAAACTTAAAGCTCTTTGAGGAGATGAAGGATGGCAAGTACAAGGATGGCGAGAAGGTACTTCGCGCCCGCATTGACATGACTTCCTCCAACATCAATATGCGTGACCCCGTAATTTATCGTGTGGCTCATATGACACATCACAACACGGGTGATGCATGGTGCATTTATCCCATGTATGATTTTGCACACCCTATTGAGGATGCCATCGAAGGAATTACCCATTCTATTTGTACTTTGGAGTTTGAAGACCATAGGCCTCTTTATGACTGGGTTGTGAGGGAGCTTGAGTATCCCAACCCTCCCAAGCAGATTGAGCAGGCAAAGATGTATTTAAAGAATGTGGTAACCGGTAAGAGATATATCAAGAAGATGGTGCAGGACGGTATCGTGGATGGTTGGGATGACCCCAGACTGGTGTCTATTTCAGCACTTCGCCGCCGTGGATTTACACCGGAATCCATCAGAATGTTTGTAGAGATGTGTGGTGTTTCCAAAGCAAACTCCATCGCCGATTATGCGGCATTGGAGTACTGTATCCGTGAGGATTTAAAGGCAAAGGCCCCCCGTTACATGGCAATTCTTGACCCTGTAAAGCTTATCATCGACAATTATCCTGAGGGACAGATTGAGATGCTTTCCGCAGTAAATAACCCGGAGAATGAGGAGCTTGGTACAAGGCAGATGCCTTTTGGAAAAGAACTTTATATTGAGCGGGAGGATTTTATGGAGGAACCTCCGAAGAAATACTTCCGTATGTTCCCCGGTAATGAAGTACGTCTTATGAATGCATACTTTGTTACCTGTACCGGGTGTGTAAAGGATGAAAATGGCAATATTACCGAGATTCACTGTACTTATGACCCGGCTTCCAAGGGCGGCAACAGCCCTGACGGACGTAAGGTGAAAGGTACTATCCACTGGGTGGAGGCTTCCCAGGCAGTGGAGGCACAGGTTCGTCTGTACGAAAATATCATTGATGAGGAGAAGGGTGTTTACAATGAGGACGGAAGTCTGAATTTGAATCCCAATTCCCTGACAGTATTAGAGAAGTGCTATTTGGAGCCTGCATTTAAGGATGCAAAGGCATATGACAGATTCCAGTTTGTAAGACAAGGCTTTTTCTGTGTGGATGCCAAGGATTCCAAGCCGGATGCATTGGTATTTAACAGAATCGTATCCTTGAAGAGTTCTTATGTATTGCCAAAGTAATTTGGCGATAAATATGTGATTGGGAGGAAAGACAGTATGGCAGGATTGTTATCCGGGTTGGCCGGTCTTGGCTTAGATAATCTGGAGAATATGAATATATTTGAAGAGACATCCAAAGCGGAGGAAAGTGCGGAAGTAAAGGTTGTCACCGTGGAGGAGAAGGATTTTATCTACGACAAGACCATGGAGTGTCCCGTGTGCGGTCAGCATTTTTCTACCAAGATTATGAAGACCGGTAAGAATAAATTAATCGGAACGGATCAGGATTTGCGTCCCAGATATGAGGGTATTGATGCAGTTAAGTATGATGTAATGCTGTGTACGAAATGTGGTTATGCTGCGCTTAGCAGATTTTTCTCTTCCATTACTTCAGGGCAGGGTAAAATGATTCGTGAGAATATCAGTAAGAAAGTGCATTTGAGTGCATATGACGGTGAAACCTACAGCTATGATGAGGCAATTGAGCGATACAAGCTGGCATTGGCAAATGCGGTAGTAAAGCATGGTAAAGCCAGCGAAAAGGCGTATATTTGCTTGAAGAGCGCATGGCTGATGCGCGGTTATGCGGAGCATCAGGTGGAGCAGGGCAAGAAGGAGTTGCTAAAAGAGTTAAAAGTGGCGGAGGAAGAGTATCTTCTGAATGCGTTTAATGGTTTTGGGGAAGCCAGAAAGACTGAGAGCTTTCCCATGTGTGGTATGGACGAGAGTACCATTGATTATCTGTTAGCTGTGTTGGCACTGCATCTTAAAAAATACGATGTTGCAGGTAAGCTGATTACAGGTATTCTGGCATCTTCTGCTAACTCCCGAACCAAGGAGAAGGCAAGAGAACTGAAGGAGCAGCTGATTGTAGAGCTGAAGAAAAATGCAAAATAAAGTTTTTAACATGGCAATACAGCTACAAACGGATAGTGATAAATGTCTGTATGAACAAATTTATGAGCATATCAGACAGGAGATAAAGGAAGGGAAGCTTCTCGCGGGCGAGAGGCTTCCCTCTACGCGTTCTCTGGCGGAATATTTGCAGGTGGCAAGAAGTACTGTGGATTATGCATATGATCAGCTCTTGAGCGAGGGCTATATAGAGGCAAGACCATACAAGGGGTATTTTGTCTGCTCATTGGAGGATTTGGTTCTATTGGATAACGCAGTTGCGAGTAGGATACAGGGAGCGGACGTAACGGTATCTTTAACAGAGAAGAGGAAAGAGCAATATCAATATGATTTTTCGCCCAATGCCATTGATATGGCAGGCTTTCCCTTTGGGGTATGGAAGAGAATTACCAAGAATATTTTAAATGACGGTAATCAGGAGCTGTTTTCTCACGGTGAGCCCCAGGGAGACTATGACTTGCGCCTTACCATCAGTAGATATCTGCACTCTCAACGTGGTGTAAACTGTACACCGGAACAGATTGTGATTGGTGCGGGAAATGATTATTTGTTGATGCTTCTGGAGAAGATATTGGGCAAGAATTTGCTCATAGCCATGGAAAATCCTACTTACAAGAGAGCTTACAGAATTTTTAAATCTTTTTCCTATGAGGTAATACCGATAGGAATTGATGAGAGCGGAATTAAGGTTTCGGAATTGCTAAAAGAGGATGTAAAGGCAGCTTATGTCATGCCATCCCATCAGTTTCCTACCGGTACCGTCATGCCAATCGGCAGAAGAATGGAGCTGTTGAAATGGGCGGCAGCAGGAGAGGAACGTTATCTGATAGAAGATGATTACGACAGCGAATTCAGATATCACGGAAAGCCCATACCTGCGTTGCAGGCTTCGGACAAGCATGGAAAAGTGATTTATATGGGAACACTCTCTAAGGCCATTGCTCCGGCTATCCGAATCAGTTATATGGTACTGCCGGCAGAACTGCTACAGAGATTCCTTAATGAATGTTATTTTTATTCCTGCACCGTGTCCCGAATCGACCAGCGGATTGTTAATGAATTTATCAGGGAAGGCTACTTTGAGCGCCACCTGAACAAGATGCGTAAACTGTATCGGATGAAGCACGAACTGTTGCTGGAATGTCTTCATCCTTTAACGGATAGATTTACCATATCAGGTGAAAATGCAGGGTTACATCTGGTGCTGACTGCAAAAACCGGAGTTTCGGAGGCGGAATTGATAGAGACTGCGGCACAAAAGGGTGTACATGTCTACGGAATGTCTGACAGCCTGGTGCGTGAAAGCGGCGGCAGAGCATCCATACTAATGGGATTTGGGGGGCTGTCTGAGGACGAGATTATACAGGGAACGGAAGCGCTCATAGAAGCGTGGAAGTGATGAGCGGTCGGCAAATGACCATTCATGTAAGCATGATGGTTGCTTGCCTCGTCGCTATCACAAAAAGAAGGAGTATTTCATCACGAAACACTCCTTCAAAACATCTCATATTTAGTTTTCAGAAGACTCCTCTTCATCAAAAAAATCTTCAACAGTCTCTTCTGCTTGAGAAACCTGCTCAGCAAGAGGGGTAAAAGAATCTTCAGAAGCATCTTCTTCAGCTACAGCTGCTTCGCAATTCAAAGGAACATAGTTGCGGGAGGAATCAGCACTGTCATCTAAATCGTCAAAATCCTCATCATCGCCGTTCTCAGTACACAAATCAGCATCCTTTTTCTTGAAGTAGCAGTATGCAGCAACAGCAGATCCGATAGCGGCAGTTGCCAATAAGAATTTACCAAATTTTTTAGCCATGTCGTACTCCTTTCTAAATGTTATCCATCTACTATTATATTAATACTATTTTGTTAAATTGAAAAGAGAATATGTACAAATTTTATATTTTTTTTCGGGGAAATGCTTGCTTGAAAGGTTGTTAATAGTATGATACACTAGTTAGTGCAGATGACGGAGGTAAAAATGAACGGCAAATTCTTTGATTTGAAGAAAGAAAAACAGGATAGAATGATTAATGCGGCGTTAAAAGTGTTTGCCCTTCACGGATACCGTCATGCAAGTACGGATGATATTGTGCGTGAGGCAGCCATCAGTAAAGGCCTTTTGTTTCATTATTTCGAGAGTAAGCTGGGTGTTTATGCCTTTGTGTACGATTACAGTGTAAGGTATATGACATTGGAGCTTAGCACTGTTATGGATATTAAGGAGACGGAGCCCTTTGAACTTCTCAAGCAACAAGAGGAGGCGCGTATGCATGCCATGCGTGGATACCCTTACATGCAACAGTTTTTGAACCGTTCCCTGACAGAGGACGTCAATGAAGCATTGGTTGCCATTGAGGAAAAGAGAGCAGTTTTACAGGAGACATATGAACAGATTTATAACCGTATGGATTTCTCAGGCTTACCGGCAGATGTTGATGGTAATAAGCTCTGTAAGATGCTTGATTTTACAATAAAAGGACTTATGAGCGAACGGTTTGCGGAGGATTCCTTCCAGCCGGAGATGCTGTATAAAGAGATAACGGATTATTTGGAGATGATGAAGAAAATAGTTTACGGATAAAGAGTGCAGTGATATCTGCACTCTTTTACATTTGATTCATTAGTCTTTGTGCAGTTCATTTAGTGCATATTCACAAGCTTGAATAACAAAACTGGAAAATGATACGGATTTTCCTTCAATTTCGGATTCGATTCTTTCTATTAATGGTAGAGGGAATCGAATTGTTTTGTTTTCGGATTCCTTTTTATCTGGTTTGAGCTGAAATGCCATTGCCATTACCTCCTATATGACAAAGTATATTTCATATATTGCAATAAATATACATTGCACAATGCAATACAAGAGATATTGCAAAAGGCAATGCATTGTGATATCATATGAGGGAGTGAATTAATTGTGGAACTATTTAGAGAATAAGAGGATTTATTATGAAAAATGCAAAGCAAAAAATAATTTTTATATTAATAATGCTGTCTGTTGTAGGAATATTAAGTTTTGGATATGTATTGTTTAGTCGTAATAAGGATGAGCAATTTTCGAGTGATAAATATGTGAATAAATATAAATGGATGAAAATGCTATGTGAGCAAGTAGGAATGACGGAATTTGAAAATGACATACCGTATTTTACTGATGTGGATATAGACAATAAGTATTTTCCATATATACAGTCGGCAGTAGAGTGGGGAGTATTAGATGGTGGAGATTGTTTTGATGGGAAGTCTGCGGTTGTAGGTAGAGATATTGCAATAACAGCAATGAAAGTATTGGGGCACGATAAAGTACAAATATATCTTGAAACAAACGAAGAAATAACTGATGACATGTATATTACGGTGGCTTTAGAGACAGGACTGATTGAGGCGGGAGAACTTACAGAGAAATTCACAAGGGATGAATGTCGAGAAGTATTAGAATATTTTGATAAAGTATATTTTACAGATTTTTGGATAGATGATTATTTTAAAACAGCATATCAGAAAGATGTTATGGAGTTACCATCGACGGAAGTATTGCAAAATAATGACGATTATACAAAGCTTTTTGTAAAGGATAATTCTTTAAGTGACATAGAAGTAGGAAATATTATCATTTTGGAACAAAAGAATACAGGTATTAAAGTTGCCAGAAAAGTTATGGAGATTAATGATGAGGGAGCAATAAATTTATCGCCTGTAGACTTAAGCGAAGTAGTTGAAACTTTAACGGTATCAGATATTACAGAACTTACATTTGCCGATATTGTTGATTATTACGGCTTAAATGAAGTAAACAGTCTTAGCAGTAATCTAAGTGAAAAGGGAATAGATGCAAATGTATTAAGTACATCTGTGTTTTCTATAGATGCACAAAGTAAAGGTTTTAAACTGGCTCTTTCTACAGAAAGTGAAGATGATGATAAGTATTTACAGGTAAAGCTTATAGATAATAATACAGGTTTGTTTTATGTACTTCCATTAAATGTGCCTATAGCGGGAGAATGCAATTTTGCAGCTGAGATTGATGTAGATAAATTGTTGATTGGCGGGCAAGTTGATTACTCGATATGGAAAGGAGGATTACAGTATGCGGATGTGGCGTTAGATGCACATGCAACACTTTCCGGTAGTATTAATGTGCAAGGGGAGCAAAAATTATTACTTTGTAAGACACCGGTTCCATTGGGAAATGGATTTGTAGGAGTGGATGTATCAATATACTTAGTACTTACAGCTGATGGTGGAATTTCGTTCGACTTGGATATCCCAATTGAAGCATCAGTAAACTATGAAAAGGATAAAGGGATTAGAAAATTTGAACATCAGATTTCGGCGCAAAGACCAACTATTGAAGCAAATTGTGAAATTGGTATGTTACTTAGAATGGAACCGGTACTGACGATTCTTGGCTGTCTGGATGTAATAGATGTAGAGGCTGATATGGGATTATCGGTAAGTGTCAGTATAATAAACAGATCGAATACGCAAATATGTACTGATATTAAGGCCGCGTTTCCTATTATTTCTGTTTCGGTATGTGGTGATGAGGATGTAAACTCATTGATCGGTGCATTGGGCTTATCGGCAAGTTGGGATATTGTTTCTGCAGAATCAGCGCCATTTAAAATGGGATTTCATTATGAAGTGCGTCCCGATGAAACAGCACAGTTTGTGAAAAGGTGCACCTTTGAGGAACAAAAAGAGAAGAAAATTGAAGTGGATGATGAAACAGAAACGGAACTATATACATATCACACGAGATATGGGGAAGTAAATCATACAGATACCCACACATTTTATTTTGATTATCCGCAACATTGGAAGATAACAAAAGAGGAGATAGAAGGGAGTTCAACTTTTTGGGGGGAATACGCCGAGGAGTTTGTAGAGCTTACTAATGATAGAGGTATAACGATTAGATTTATTATGTTTGAAGATGAACTTTATAAATTGGGGGGAAGAGGGCGACTCTATACAGAATATGAGGCAACGCAAATGTCAGAATCGCAACTCACTCCACTTATAGTAGATGATTTGAGTGGAGATTATGTGGTAGCAAAATTTAGGCGCATAGGGGAGATGATATCAGAAACGGACAGTGAGTTACAAACTTATGAGAAAGAATATATATGTTATGCTTTACTAGATTGGGAGAACATCAATATAGGTGTTAAAAACATGGGGGCATTTGGAAGCGGGTATGGATTTGAGGAAATGGTTTCATTTAATTATCCCAATCCTTGTGTCTTCTATGCAAAATCACCGGATGGTACATTTACAGAACAGGAAGAAAAGGAGGTAATAGAGATACTAGCAAGTTTTAGAACACAATAATTTACAAATCGTTTGAGGAGGAATATTGAATGAACATTAAGCAGAAATATCAGAAATTGAATGGAATAGCAGTTGTTTTGGCAATTGTACTTGGCTTGATTGTGGGATTTTCATGCAATCAAAGTGAACGATTATTAATGTGGATATTTTTATTTATGGGAATATTTACTTATGTATTAGATGCACATAAAACAAAAGCAATAGATAGAGAACTTGGAATATATAAAATTAAAGATAATTATTGGATGGATAGAAATGGTTATTGGCATGAGGGCGGCTCAGAAATATATGCATTAAAACTGGAAAATTATTTCGCAAATGGAGGACAGGCTTTTGGTTATACCTTTGGGCCTTCAATGCGGCTTATTTTTATTATCATATTTGTGCTTACAATAAGTTATGCAGTGGGTTTACCAATACTTGAAAGTTCAAAAGATAGGATGGCAAGTATTGTGATACTTTCACTGATTTGGCTATATATACTGTTTAGAAAGGTTATTAGAGGATAATGGAGGACGCAATTTTATGAAAAAATATCTTATATTATTAATGAGTGTGGGAATGTTATTTTTGGCAGGATGTGCTAAGGTGAAGGACCAAGAACAGGTATTAGCAGATTTGGAATCCGGGAAACAATTTGCATTTCTGAAAGATGGTGAACAAATCACGGAATTTGTTATTACGGAAAGACATACTGAGAAATCTAAGAAAACTGATACTGTGTGTTGTGAGGTGACAGTTAAGGACGAGATATGCGAGAGCAAAAAGGAAGTTGAACTTACATACACTTTGGATTCGAAAGAAGGATGGATTCTTGGTGATTTGGATGTCAATGATTCTGACGAATGGCTACAGACACCTATAAAGGGAGTAAGTGAAGACGTTGTGGCTTTAGACCTGATAGGGAGAATGCTTGAAATTGATTATGAATATTGGGTATTAACTAAAGACAACATAAAGTCAGTTTCATTTGTGAGCCAAGAAACAAAGCTTAATGAAAAGAAAGATGAGGTTAAAGTTGCAGTAATTATTGATGCTGAGTTTTTAGAACTGGAAGCAGAACTACGAATGGAATATGTCTTTGATAATGGGTGGAAAAATCAGACCATATCTGAAGTTGAAAAATATCAAATCTCTTTAAAACCGGAATACATTTTGAAGATAACTGATGCTGAATTGATATCTATAATTGCAGAACAGGATATTTATTTGGAAGAGGAGAAGGCTGGGGGATTTGTGATCATTCCTGATGCCTATACGCAGAAGATGCATACTGTATCAATTGAGGAAGATGAGATAAGCGATTTTTCTTTAGATGAGCAAAATGTAGTGGATGGAGGTGCAAGGAATGTAATTGAATGTCATTGTACGTTAACGAAATCAAATGCCACATTTTTATTAAATACGTCAATTTCCTATCAATATAGTAGGGGAGATGGTTGGAAGGTGGCATCTGTATCGACTCAATATTCATGTGCTTCTGTCGATATTATAGGAGAGTGGACAGGAACATACAATGATGCTCCTTTTGGAGGAACTTCTATATTGACGATATCTGATATGGATGAGAATGGGAACATAACGGGAATTTATAGTTATACTCCCGCTCCTGAAGATTCAAGTACAAAACCGGGAAGTTATCAAGTTTCTGGAACTATTAATATGAGTACTTTGGATATTAATCTAAAGGCAGGAGATTGGATAGATAAACCATTAAAAGTATATACATGGTCAAAAGGCGATATCATAGCTACTTTGTGTGTAGATGAAGCGACAATGAAAGGCGTTGCTCAAGGTAGTTGCCCATTTGTTGTAAAAAGACAATAATATATAGAACGAGAGGTGCTTTATAGAAAAGTACCTCTCGTTTTGAAATTTATTTATTCATTTTATAAGGCAAATCTGCAGGATATCCGCCCTTCAACTTTTGCATGCCGCGCTGAATGGCATCTCTGGAATTTTTCCAATCAGCATCCCGATTGCAGTAATCAAATTTTTCTACCATCCATGCCACATCATCAAAGAGACGTTCCATATTTTGCTCCATGAGAGGCATTACCAGCTTGTAAAAGCCCTCTTTTTCCTTGTCGGAAAGCTTACTGTCGGCACCTGCGCACAGGTCCTTAAAGTGAGAGAGGCAAAAACCCTTGCTTGCAGCCACCTTATCGTAGAAATCACTGTCCTGCCTAAACAGATAAAAGAAAGTATCCATATAGCGGTCATAGGTGTCTTTATATTGCTTACAAATGTAGCAGGAATCCTCCTTTTCCTGAATCCAGTTTACAATAGAATTGCTGCTGTCCGCAGACTTGGAGAACATGCTTTTAAAGGAAGATTTACCGGGGGTAAAGCCGGAAAACTGCTGCTTCATCTCGCGGATCATACGCATGTAGTGAGTTTTTAATATCCAGGCATTTCCTAAAGTGTTTCCATAGTCAAACATCTTTTTAAAGTGAGGGCGACAAAAGCCTGCCTTGTCAGTCATGTCGCGGATATCCGCCTCCATATAGGAGGAGCCGGCACCCAACACAAAATCCAGTAAATCCTGTTCAATACTTCTCTCAATATAGCAAAAAGGGCATTCATCCTTTGCATCAACTGCCTCATTTAGAGGAATGGTGTAAAGCTGTTCTTTCATAAAAATGATATTTCCTTTCGTGAAAATATTAAACTATATATATTTTAATCCAAAGGTGAGAAAAATACAACGTTTATGTGCATATGGTAGTGGAGGGCAGTTAGAGATTCGTGATGGAGTTGGCGCGAGGCAGGATACCATGACAGCCGCAGGCACGCTTTCGCTATGAGCAGATGTGTAGTGTGCGTTAAGGAGAATTGCGAAGCGATTCTCTCAGAATCGTCGCTGCAGAGCGACGATTTAGGACCGGCGTGCTCAGAATGCACTGCTTGTGTCATGGTATCCTACCTCGCGCCAACTCCAATACAAGTAATTAACTGCCCTCCACTACCATATACCCATAAATATTATAAGGAGGCAATATGAGAATCATTGATATGCACTGTGATACGATTTCAGAACTTTTGAAGAAGAAGCGGGCAGGGGAGGAGGTTTCCCTTCTTCAAAACACCGGTCATGTAGACCTTGTTAGAATGCAAAAGAGCGGTTACCTGTTGCAAAATTTCGCTCTGTTTGTAAATATGGGAACCTGTGAAAATCCCTGGAAAGAGGTCTGCGAATTGCATCAGCTTTATGAAGAGGAACTATGCGAAAACAGTGACATGATAGCTCCGGTTTACTGCTATCAGGATATTGCAGAGAATGAGTCAGCTGGAAAAATGTCAGCCATGCTTACAGTGGAAGAAGGCGGTGTGTGCGGTGGTGAGCTAGAGAAGTTAAGAGAGCTTTATGATATGGGAGTCCGTATGCTGACCCTTACATGGAATCATCCCAATGAATTAGGTTATCCGAATAAACAGGAAGGTGGGCTTACAGAAGTTGGCAGAGCCTTTGTGGCGGAAATGGAGAAACTTGGAATGATTGTAGATGTTTCACATTTATCGGATACGGGCATTTATGATGTGCTTTCGGTTGCGAAAAAGCCTTTTGTAGCAAGTCATTCCAATGCAAGGGAAATATGTGCCAGTGCCCGTAATCTATCGGATGATATGATACGGAGGTTGGCCCAAGCAGGAGGATGTATGGGGGCTTAATTTCTATGCACATTTTCTGAGAATAGTTTCGGCAGGGGAAAAAAATCCCGGAACCATTAAGGATGTGGTACGCCATGCCAGACATATTGTAAATATTGGTGGAATCGAGGTGCTTGGAATCGGTAGTGATTTTGATGGCATTGACACTCATGGGGAATTGCCGGGGGCTCAGAGTATGGAGCTTTTGTGGGATGCCTTGCATAAATCAGGTTTTACACAAGCACAATTGGACAAAATATTCTGTGGCAATGTACTTCGGGTATACAGATCTACATTGCAAGAGTGTCACAAACAACTCATACCCTATTGACACACGGAAAAGGATTTTATATAATGTGCTTAAGAAGGTAGGTGGTGTATATGGATTATACCAAGTATCCGTTAAGCGGCAAGTATTATACGGGAGCCGAGCGCAAAAAGGGAATTGCGATTCGAGGTGTTCCATTCATAGTAAAGTATGCAAAGGAATCCCCCTTGGGTATGACTTATAGTCACGTGTCAGAGTATCTTGGCTCCCATTTGTTTGCTGATGCGGGTTTTTTGACTCAAGAGACTATGCTGGGAACCTGTGATGGTAAGCCGGTTGTAGTGCTGAAGGATTTCATTGGTGAGGATGAGACATTTGTGCCCTTCAATGATATGGGTGACAGTTCTCTGGAGCAGGATAAGGAGCGTTATCAGTATTCCTATGAGGATATCATGCAGATGATTTGTGATAACACCAAGCTTACCAGTGTGGATGAGACTTTAAGTCATTTCTGGGATATGTATCTGATGGATGCATGGATTGGCAATTTTGACAGACATGGAGCCAATTGGGGATTTCTCAAGAAGGATGGAAGGTACCGTTTGTCACCTATATATGATAATGGTTCGTCATTGTTTCCCAAGCTTAATACGGATGAGATGGTGTATCAGGTGCTTGCTTCCAAGGAGGAGATGGATAAGCGGATTTTTCAGTTTCCCACATCCCAAATTAAGCTGAAGGGGCGCAAGAGCTCCTATTATGAGGTGATTGACAGCTTACAGTTTGAAGCCTGTAATGAAGCGCTAATACGCATGAAGGAGCGCATTTGCTTGGACAGAGCATTTACACTGATAGAAGAAACAGAGCAGATAAGCGATATGAGAAAGCAGTTTTATAAGGCGATGCTGGAGCGCAGATATGAGGAGTTACTGGAAAAGCCCTACAGGAAGCTTACATCACTTTAAGGAAGGAGAAGCTATGGAGAGAACCTATGTGTGTCGGGACTGGGTACCGAGGAATGAGATTACCACTCCTCTTAAGGGTACAATTATTTACCGTAATTGCGGAATCATCAAGGCAGTCACCAAGGAACAGGAGAAGA
The DNA here is from genome assembly GCA_015056975.1 of Lachnospiraceae bacterium. Lineage (GTDB taxonomy): Bacteria > Bacillota > Clostridia > Lachnospirales > Lachnospiraceae > Acetatifactor. Next base: position 33,904 of record SVFG01000010.1, read on the forward strand.
TACAGGTAGGTCGGATTACCTACGAGGAATTTGATAATGAGGAATATCAGTATATCATTTCCCCCTTTTGGGAGATTATTGATATGCTTCCTACCAGTGTATTTCAGGGCATTCCCGGAATCGACATGGACCTTCGTTTAGAGCATTATTATCGGGCAAATTACGACCCTGTGTTCATTACCGAGCGTACACCCGGCAAGAACAGGGAGGATTTGTGGGAGCTTTTGGATAGTGTGGGACTGACCTATTATGACAGATTGGAGTGGTTAATCAGGACGGACCTTCGGGCTGCGGTAGATAATCTCATAGTGGAGCGGGCGAGGGAAGAGGCTTGTACCACGCAGGTGACTGACAGCAGACAACTGTCTAAGGTGCTTGAGGAAAGTCAGTATGGAGATACGGTTATTATCTCTCATTTGGAGCTTTTGGGAAAGAATTTTGCGGCCTGTACCAAGACGCTAAACCGTCTCATGCACTATGGAGTACGCTTGATTTCCAAGGCGGAGAAGATTGATATCTGCCCGGAGGAATACAAGGCATTTTTACCGATGGTGGAGGCTCTGTGCAGGATGAATGAAAGAGCACGCAGAGAAAGACAACAGGAAGGAATTGAAGCTGCCAAGGAGCAGAATCGTTACAGAGGAAGAGTACGCAAGGAGACAGATGAAGCGTTTCTTGCGGAGACCATAAGGCGTTTTAGGGAGAAAGAAATATCTTTGGAAGAAGCTTTGCGATTGACTGAGCTGTCCAAATCCACCTTTTACCGGAGAATGAAAGAAAAAGCTTGACAAGGATGATTGACAGTCCTATAATACAATCAATTTCATATTCAAGTGATTTGATTAAGAAAAGCAATGATAAGAAGAAGTAACACGAAGGGAAACATACAGAAAGCTGCTGGTTGATGAGAAGCGCATGGGAAGCTTTGTGTGAATACATCTTTGAGCTTCGCACCGAATACGATTGTTAGTAGGCTGCGACGGTTCCTGCACCCGTTAACGTGCTAGAGTATAAGCATTTTGCCGTACTCGATAAGGTAGACAGCGCGAGCTGTTTATAAACATTAGGTGGTAACGCGAGATTAGACTCTCGTCCTTTTGAAGGACGGGAGTTTTTTTGTGTTTATGAATTGTGTGCCGCTATGAATGTGTCGTGTGGCAAGTAGCCGAATGAGAATTGTCTGAGCGACTTATGCGCCACGGATATGAGACTCTGTATTGAGGCTCATATCCGTGGCGCATCGGAGACGAAGACAATCTTATTCGGATAACTTGTAGCAAAATATAGGAAAGAGAGGCACGCAATTCATAAAGCCCCTCTAGTCATTGGTTGTCTTAATCACGCCCGAGATGAAAGAAAATAAAAGAAAAGAGGAAAGAAACATGACAATCAATGAAACAGAACTGACAAAACAGGTGCGTCACCAGATGCGCGTCATCAGAAAGGGAGCAGTGGAGCTAATCGGTGAGGAACAGCTGGAGGAGAAAATCCGTAAGAGTATTGAGACAGGCAAGCCCCTTACCATCAAATTCGGCATGGACCCCAGCGCACCGGATTTACATTTGGGGCACGCAGTAGTGCTTCGTAAGCTGAAGCAGATGCAGGATTTGGGACACAATATTGTTATCATTATCGGTGATTTCACTGCCAAAATCGGTGACCCTACGGGAAGAAGCAAGGGCAGAAAAGCCATGTCTGAGCAAGAGGTTATGGAGAATGCCCAGACCTACCAGGAGCAGGTCTTCCACATTCTGGATAAGGAAAAGACTACTGTGCGTTTTAACGGGGAATGGCTGGAGCTTCTCAGACTGGATGATGTGCTGCGGTTGGCATCAACCATTACTGTAGCGCGTATGCTTGAGCGTGATGACTTTAAAAAGCGTTTTGTAGGAAATGTGCCTATCAGTCTTCACGAGTTTTTCTACCCGCTTTTGCAGGCCTTTGATTCCGTAGAACTTCAGGCTGATTTAGAGCTTGGTGGAACAGACCAGACCTTCAATATCTTAATGGGAAGAAGCCTTCAGAAAGAGATGGGGATGGAGTCTCAGGCTGCCTTGTTTATGCCTATCTTAGAAGGTACTGACGGTGTGGAAAAGATGAGCAAGAGTCTGGGCAATTACATTGGTATCCATGAGCCTGCGGAGGTTATGTTTAGAAAGGTGATGCAGATACCGGATGATTTAATCGTCAAATACTTTGAACTGGCTACGGATATAGAACCGGAAGAACTTGACAAAATCAAGGAAGAACTGGCAGATGGAGTGAACCCCAAAGAGAGCAAGCTTCTCCTGGCAAAGATGATTACGCAGCTGTACCACACAGAGGAAGAGACTAAGGCGGCACAAGAGTTTTTCAAGGAGGCATTTACCAACAAGGGCATACCGGAAAAGGTTGACATCTTACAGGTAGTGCTGGAGCAGGGCAATTTGTATGACTGCATCCGTCCTCTGATTCAGGCAAATGTGGTTGAAAGCGGCGCGGCCCTACGCAGAATGATTTCTCAGGGCGGTGTGAAGATAAACAACGAAGTTGTGAAGAAGCTGGATGCAGAAGTGAAAGAGGGAGATGTGCTGAAGGTCGGAAAGAAGCATTTTGTGAAGGTGAATTTTGTGTAGGCGTAATTGACAAAGAAACTGCACCTAAACACTTACTTATTTGCAAGTGTCAGGTGCAGTTTTTTACAAAATGCAGGTCTATCTAATGCAGGCTTCATTCAGGTCCTTTATAGTCTCAAACACATAATCCGGCTGATAAGGTGTGTCCTTAATATCCTCAGGTGTGGCTTCTCCGGTGAAAACCACGCAGGTGTCCACGCCACCATTGATGCCACAGGCAATGTCGGTGTATAAGCGGTCACCGACCACCAAAGTCTCCTCAGGGGTAAAGCCGGATAACTTCAGACAAAGCTCAACAACCTCTTTGCTGGGTTTTCCCAGATATTGAGGTTTCTTATCTGTGGTGGCGGTAAGCATATCGCAGATGGCACCACAGTCAGGGATAAAGCCAAAGTCTATGGGACAGCGTAAATCGGGGTTTGTTCCGTAGAAGGGCACATCTGTTGTAAACAGGACCTTGCAGGCTTCTGTAAGCTTGTTGTAGGTAAGCTCGCTGTCATAAGCAACCACTACGCAGGCGATATTTTCCTCGGCAGTTTCTACAATGTTTAGACCATTCTTTTTAAGCTCCTCCACAAAGGAAGCAGTGCCCAGCACATAGATTTTACGGTCTGCATAATGCGTTTTCAAAAATCGCAGTGTCATGTACCCGGAGGTGACAAACTGGTCTGCGGTAGTCTCCAACTGAAATGCATTGCGGAATTTCTCCACATAATCCTCGCCGCTCTTGGTAGAGTTGTTGGTGATAAAGTAAGACTTACCGCCAATATCGTCAATGTATTTTAATAAGTCAGCGCTCCCCTCATAAAGGGTGTCTCCTACGGCTAGTGTTCCGTCTATATCAAATAGAAATAATTTCTTTTGTTTTAATGCTTCTATGGTCTTCATGTAATTTCTCCCAGTATGAATTTTTGAGTCATGTATTGCGTGCACACATAATATATCGCGTATCTCGCCTCTCGCATACTAACACATTTATTATCTTATGGAAAGATGTTTTTGTCTAGGTAAATAAAGGCACGCTAACAAATTTATTGATATGCTGGAAGAAACACCATATTTATGGTAACATAGTTGTGGAACATAAGGATGCAAAAAGAAGAATATAAACAGTTAGAAAATGGAGGACTTGTATGAAACTGATATCATGGAATGTAAATGGTCTCAGAGCCTGCTTGCAAAAGGGCTTTATGGGCTTTTTTAAGGAGATAGATGCAGATATTTTTTGCTTACAGGAGACAAAGCTGCAGGAGGGGCAGCATGATTTAGAACTGCAAGGATACTATCAGTATTGGAATTATGCAGAAAAGAAGGGATACTCCGGTACAGCATTGTTTACCAAAAAGGAGCCTCTTAATGTAAGCTATGGCATTGGTGTGGAGCAGCATGACCATGAGGGAAGAGTGATTACTGCAGAATATGAAAATTACTATGTGGTAACAGTGTACACTCCTAATTCCCAAAGAGAACTCGCCCGTCTTTCCTATCGCATGGAGTGGGAGGCTGATTTCCTTGCCTATATCAAGGGGTTAGAGGCACGTAAGCCCGTGATTTTCTGCGGAGATTTGAACGTTGCGCACAAGGAGATTGACCTTAAGAATCCCAAGACCAATCATCAAAATGCCGGATTTTCAGATGAGGAGAGAGCCTGCTTTTCTACGATATTGGAGAATGGCTTTGTAGATACCTTCCGTTATTTTTATCCGGACTTGGAGGGAGCTTATTCTTGGTGGTCCTATATGTTTCAAGCAAGAGCAAAGAATGCAGGTTGGCGTATCGACTACTTTGTGGTATCAGAGAAGCTTAAGGACAAGCTGACGGATGCCAAGATTCATTCACAGGTGATGGGTTCTGACCATTGTCCCGTGGAGCTAACCATTGCATTAGAGGAGTAAAATATATGTTTGGGTGTAAAGAGCAGTGGGAGGAAAAGAAACGCCTGCCGAGAGAGTTCTTTGCAAGAGACGGTATTACCGTGGCAAAGGAACTTCTGGGGAAGGTTTTAGTGCACAAGACAGAGGTAGGAACCATACGAGGAATCATTACTGAGGTGGAGAGCTATATGGGAGAAGAGGACAAAGGTTCCCACACCTACGGTGGTAAGCGGACAAGCCGCACGGAGCCTATGTATCATCAGGGCGGAACCTCCTATGTATATCTGATTTACGGCATGTACAGCTGCATGAATATTGCGGCTATGACGGAGGGAATACCGCAGGCGGTGCTTCTACGCAGTGTGGTTCCGGTGGATGAGGAGTCAAAGGAGCGGATGGTTGCATTGCGGATGGCAGACATGGAGAGGCGCAGGCGAGGGAAAGCAGTGACGAAAAGTACCACAATTCAAGAAAAATTGCCCGCTTCCATAATAAATCATCTGGCGGACGGTCCCGGGAAGATGTGTATTGCCATGGGTATTACACGAGAAAACAATGATATAGATATGGTGGAGAGTCCGGACTTTTATGTGACAGAGGGGATTAATGTATCGCCTGAAGAAATCAGGGCCGGGAAGCGTATCGGGATTGATTATGCGGAAGAAGCTGCCGATTATCTGTGGCGGTTTTATCTGGAAAAATAATGCTTATAAACAATGTATGTAATTTGCAAGGTTGGTTGAGAAAGAACATTTATAGTAGATTTGTGGAGCATAAAATATGAGCTTGCGATTTTATTTTGGTCCCTCGGACGGGGAGAAAAGTAAAAAACTGTATGAAGAGATAATAGCCCGTTCTCTTAAGAACCCACGGCAGAATTATCTGGTGATTGTGCCGGATCAGTTTACCATGCAGACCCAGAAGGAGCTGGTTACCATGCATGAGCGGGGCGGCATCATGAATATTGATGTACTAAGCTTCGGTCGTCTGAGTCACCGTATTTTGGAAGAGGTGGGTCACAAGGAGATTCCGGTGCTGGATGATACGGGAAAAAGTTTGGTGTTGCAAAAGGTGGCAGCAGGTCTTAAGGACAGTCTGCCTACTCTTGGCGGGCATTTGCACAAGCAGGGGTATATCCATGAGGTAAAGAGTGCCATATCGGAATTTATGCAGTACGGCATCAGCACAGAGGATGTGTCCAAGCTTATTGCCTTTGCAGAAAAGAGAGGAGCCCTGGTACACAAGCTAAAGGATTTACAAACGTTGTACAAGGGTTTTATGGAATATATTCAGGGACATTTTGTGACTACGGAGGAAACCTTGGATGTACTGCGGCGTTCCCTTGCAAAATCTAAGCTGATAAAGGATAGTGTCATTGTTTTGGAGGGCTTTACAGGCTTTACCCCTATTCAAAATCGTCTCATACAGGAGCTGATGCTCCTTAGTTCAGAAACCATTGTGTCCCTCACCTTGGGAGAGGGAGAGGACCCATATAAGCTAGATGGTGAGCAGAAGCTTTTCTACCTGACCAAGAAGACGGTAGCAGATTTGGAGAAGCTGGCAGCGGAAGCGGGAGTAAGCAGAGGGCAGGATGTGTTTGTCGTGGGACAGGTATCACCGGCGGACGAGACATCATCCGGCGCAATGGAATGGCCCGATGCTAAATCTACAGAGCAAGATTCGGCGCTTATTCACTTACAACAAAATCTCTTTCGCTATGTCTATAAGCCTTATGAGGAAGCGCAGGGGCAGATCCGGATGTTTGAAACCACCACTCCCAAGGAGGAGGTACACCAGGCAGGGCTTATGATTCGCAGGCTGATTCGCGATGAGGGGCTTGCCTACCGTGACATTGCGGTAATCATGGGGGATTTAGAGGGCTATGCGCCCTATGTGGAGACAGAGTTTGCGCGTCTTCAGATTCCCTGCTTTATTGACCGTACCGGAGGGATTGTACTAAATCCCATGATTGAATATATCAAGAGTGCACTGGCACTTTTTATAAAAGATTTTTCCTACGAGGCAGTGTTCCATTATCTGCGAAGCGGTATGGCAGATCTGGACAGGGAGGATATTGATGAGCTGGAAAATTATGTGATTCAGACAGGCCTTCGGGGAGAGCGCAGCTATAGCCGGCTGTTTACCCACAAGACAGCGCAGATGAAGGACGAGGAGCCCCTGCAAAAGCTGAACACTCTGCGGGAACAGATGATGGGGCAGGTGGAAATGCTTCGTCCCGGCAAGAAGGAATGTGCAAAAGATTATGTAAACCGACTGTATGATTTTCTGGTGCAGAATAAGGTACAGGAAAAGCTTGTGGCATATGAACAGGCCTTTACGGAGCAGGGACAGCTGTCCAAGGCAAGAGAGTATGCTCAGATTTACAGGCTGGTGATGGAGCTGCTCAATCAGATTTATGAGCTTTTGGGTGAGGAAGAAATTACCCTGCAGGAGTTTGCGGATATCCTTGAGGCAGGCTTTGGTGAAATTGAAGTGGGAACCATTCCCCAGAATGTGGACCGCATTCTGGTGGGAGATATGGAGAGAACCAGATTAAAATCCGTGAAGGTATTGTTTTTCCTGGGAGTCAATGACGGTAACATCCCCAAGAATGCTTCTAAGGGCGGCATTATTTCGGACATGGACAGGGAGTTTCTCAGGGAGTCTGAGCTGGAGCTGGCACCCTCTCCCAGACAGCAGATGTTTATCCAGAGATTTTATTTGTACTTAAATATGACGAAGCCCTCGGAGCGGCTGTATCTGTCCTATTCCAAAATGAACAGTCAGGGAAAGAGTCTTCGCCCTGCTTATTTGGTTGACATGGCGCAGAAATTGTTTCCAACCCTTACCGTGGAATACCCTCAAAATCGCAGTGCGATAGAACAGATGGAAACCCCTGTGGAAGGACTGGACTATCTTTCCGAAAAACTGCGTGATTATGTGCTTGGGATTTCCGATGTGGAGAAACAGGAGCTTTTCACCATATACCATGCCTATGACAGGGAAGAGTTAAAGGAGACCAGAGAGCTTCTTACAGATGCCGCTTTCCTGCGCTATCAGGAATCGGCGCTGTCAAAGGCTGTGGCAAGAGCCATTTACGGAAGACAGTTAAGTAACAGCGTCACCCGTCTGGAAACCTATGCTTCCTGTGCTTTCAGGCACTTTTTGCAATATGGTCTGACCTTAAAGGAGAGAGAAGAGTTTGGATTTGAAGCGGTGGACATGGGTAATGTTTACCACGGCGTACTTGAGATTTTTGCAGATAAGTTAAAGCATTCCGATTATACTTGGTTTGATTTTCCTGAGGAATTTGGCAGACAGACGATAAAGGAGGCGCTTGTAAGCTACGCCGCCACCTACGGGGATACGGTGTTATACAGCAGTGCCAGAAACGAGTATGCCATCACCCGTATGGAGCGCATTTTATCCAGAACGGTGCTTACTCTTAAAGAGCAGTTAAAGAAGGGTGTTTTTACCCCTGCCCATTATGAGGTATCCTTCCAGTTTGCGGAGGAGCTTGACAGCATCCGGATAAAGCTGTCGGATGATGAACGCATGCGACTTAAGGGAAGAATTGACCGCATCGATACTGCGGAGGATGACGAGCATGTATATGTGAAGGTCATTGATTACAAATCCGGCAATAAGCAGTTTGATTTGGCAGCCTTATATTACGGACTGCAATTACAGCTTGTGGTCTATATGAATGCGGCAATGGAGCTTACGGCAAAGGAGCATCCGGACAAGAAGGTAGTACCCGCAGCCATGCTGTATTATCATGTGGAGGACCCCACGGTGGAAAGCCCTGTGGAGTTAACCGAAGAGGAAATTCAGGAGCAGATTTTGGAAAAGCTTCGCATGAACGGCGTGGTAAACAGTGAGCCGGATATTGTGGAGCGTTTGGATACTACCATGCAGGACAAGTCACAGGTGATTCCTGTGGAACGCAAGAAGGATGGAAGCTTTTCTGCCCGCTCTTCGGTGATGAGTCCTGAGGAATTGCAGGTGGTTTCTAATTATGTAAACCATAAAATGCAGGCCATCGGAAGAGAGATACTGGATGGAAAGATTGCAATAAACCCTTACGAAAAGGGTGGTGAAGAGGCATGTACCTATTGTGCCTACAAAAAGGTTTGCGGCTTTGACAATCAAATCGGCGGTTATCAGAAGCGGAAGCTTGCTGATTTATCAAAAGAAGAACTATTTGAGAAGATGACTATGGAGGAGAATCGTGGCAATTAAGTTTACCCCACAGCAGCAACAGGTAATTGAACTTCATAATCGTAATATTTTGGTTTCGGCGGCAGCAGGAAGCGGTAAGACGGCGGTGCTGGTGGAGCGTATCATTCAGATGATATGTGACGAGGAGCATCCGGTGGATATTGACAGGCTGTTGATTGTGACTTTTACCAATGCTGCGGCAGCAGAGATGCGGGAGCGTATTGCGGCAGGAATCGCAGGAAGGCTTCTTTTAAATCCTGTCTCAGAGCATATTCAGAAGCAGTCAACCCTATTGCATAATGCCCTGATTACTACCATTGACAGCTTCAGTCTGTTCCTGATTCGCAATCACTTCAATGAAATCGGCCTGGACCCGGCTTTTCGTGTGGCAGATGAAGGAGAGATTAAGCTGTTAAGGCAGGAAGTGCTTCAGGAGCTTTTGGAGGAGGCTTACGCAAAAAAAGAAGAGTGCTTTTTTCAGTGTGTGGAATATTTCTGTCCCGGTGGCAGGGAGAGTGTACTGGAAAAGCATATTTTAAACCTGTCAGCCTATGCGGCAAGCTTTCCCTGGCCGGAGGAGTGGTTGCTCCTTCGCAAGAAGGATTACGGCTCAGAGGATGCAGACGCTCTTTTAAACAGTGATTGGGGACAATACCTGAAAAAGTATGTGGACTCCATGATAATAGGCTGTGCAGATAAGCTAAAGGAAGCAAGGGATATCTGCGAAACACCCGATGGACCCTATATGTATGGGGAGCTTTTGGACAAAGAGATAGAGCTTATAGAGAGACTTACCTTTTGTGAAAGTCTTGCAGAGTATGGTACAAGACTTGGCACGGTGGAGTTCGGCAGACTGCCCACCAAGAAGGATGACAGTGTTTCTCCCTTAAAGAGAGAGCTTGCAAAGAATCTTCGAGGAGAAGTGAAGGAAATTATGAAGAAGCTGGAGGAGCAGCTTTTTGCAACTCCCATTGAACTTACACTAAAGCAGGGGGAGGCTTGTGTGGAGCCTGTGAGCGTGCTGATTGATTTGGTGCTGGAATTTGACAGGCGCATGAGGGAGAAGAAGCAGGAAAAGAAGCTCATAGACTTTTCAGACATGGAGCATTATGCGCTGGATATTTTACTGACCAGGGAGGAGGGCGAAATAAAGCCCAGTGCTGTGGCGCTTGAGTACAGGCAATATTTTCATGAAATTCTGATAGATGAGTATCAGGACAGTAATCTGGTACAGGAATACCTGCTCAAGGCGGTATCAGGAGAAGAGGACGGTAAGTTTAACCGTTTCATGGTAGGCGATGTGAAGCAGAGTATTTACAAATTCCGTCTTGCAAGACCGGAGCTGTTTTTGGAAAAGTATGATACCTACAAAGAGGAAGGAGAGTGTCAACGCATTGACCTTTCCAAGAATTTCCGAAGCAGAGCTCAGGTTGTTGATTCCGTGAACGCACTTTTTTCCCGGATGATGAGTAAGGAAATCGGTGGTATCAGCTATGATGAGCGGGCGGCATTGTATGTAGGGGCTGATTATCCTGAAAATGCAGGTTGTGAAAGTGAATTGCTATTGATTGAAAAACCTGACAGCAGTGAGGAGCTTGGTGCAAAGCAGGCGGAGGCGCTGGCGATTGCCGGAAGGATAAAAAGGTTGCTCAAGGAGTTTCAGGTAACGGATAAGGAAACCGGTGCCTTGCGGCCGGTGCGTTTTAAGGATATGGTGATTCTGCTTCGCACCAACAGCGGATGGGATCAGGAGTTTAAGGAGGTCTTAGAGGGAGAGGGAATCCCTGTTTACATTACCTCCAAAACAGGATATTTTGCAGCTACAGAGGTGCAGCAACTGTTACAATTTTTGAGAGTACTTGATAATCCCAGACAGGATATCGCTTTCTATAGTGTGATGAAATCTGTTTTTGGCGGATTTACGGAGGAGGAGATTGCTCTTATCCGCGCGAAGGACAAAGAGGTGTCTCTGTATGAGGCGGTTTGTGCATGGGCGAAGAAGGTTGCAGATGGAGTGCAGGGCACTGCGGGAGAGCAAGAGACCAAGCATTTGGAACCGGTGGAATCGGAGTCTCTGCAACATAAGGCAGATGCTTTCCTGAAAATGCTTGGCATGTACCGCGAGTATACTTCCTATATGCCCATCCGTGACTTGTTGCAGAAACTTTTGGATGACTTTAACTATCTGCACTATGTGACAGCTCTTCCCGCGGGAAGCAAGCGCAAGTCCAATGTGGAAATGCTGTTAACCAAGGCTTCCGATTTTGAGAAGACCAGCTATTTCGGATTGTTCCACTTTGTACGTTATATGGAGCAGTTGGAGAAATATGAGGTGGATTACGGCGAGGCTGACACTCTGGATGAAAATGCGGATGTGGTGCGGATTATGAGTATTCACAAGAGTAAGGGTCTGGAGTTCCCTGTAACCTTTGTGGCAGGCTTATCCAAGCGCTTTAACATGCAGGATGTGAACCAGTCCCTGATTGTGGATATGGATTTGGGGCTTGCTACAGATTATGTGGATGCAAAGCGGCGAATCCGCAATAAAACCCTTAGACGGACAGTGCTTTCTAAGAAGATGCGCGAGGATAGTCTTTCAGAGGAGCTTAGAGTATTGTATGTGGCACTTACCCGTGCTAAGGAAAAGCTGATTCTTACCGCCACGTTGGAAAATGCTGCGGAGAAGTGGGAGCTTTTTAAAGAGAAGAAAACGCATCAGCTTACCTACATTGATTTCATGCAGGCATCCGGGTATCTGGACTTTTTGTTGCCGGTTATGGCCGATACCGGAATACAGGTGTCCGTGCAGGATACGTCTGAATTCTTGGTGGAGGAATTTAAGGAGCAGGTGGATATTTACGAAAGGAAGCTTGCCCTTGAAAATGCTGCCATGTATGCAGACAAAGAAGCTCTTGCAAATTTGGAGGCGCGTTTTGCACATCGCTATGCCTTCGCAAATTTGGAGGGACTATATACCAAGACTACTGTGTCTGAGCTAAAGATAGCAGCTATGTCAGGGTCGGACGAGGAGGCATACCATGCCTTTGAGGAAAAGGAGATTGTACCCTATATCCCTTCCTTCAAGAGGGGAGAAGAGGAAGTCTCCGGTACTGTGCGGGGAAATGCTTTCCACCGTGCTATGGAACTTATGGATTTTGAACAGCTTGTAGGTAGTGATTTTGCTACCTTCCCGGAAAGCTATGCGGTATATCAGGAAGCGTTGGATGCAACGGCTCTTAAGAAGCGATTACAGGATTATCTGCTTACTATGGTAGAGCAGCTTCGATTGCCGGAAGAATACTATGGTGCATTGAATCAAAACAAACTGGTGCATTTTTTGCAGTCAGAGCTTGCCTATCGCATGTGGAAGGCTGAGCGTGCAGGAGCGCTTTACAGGGAACAGCCTTTTGTGCTGGGAATTGAAGCGAACCGGTTGAAACCGGAATTCCCTTCCGAAGAAAAAGTGCTGATTCAGGGAATTATAGATGCCTTCTTTGTAGAGAACGGAGAGGTAGTGGTGCTGGATTACAAGACGGATGTCATTGATTCCATGAAAGCTTTGTGGAACCGTTATGAAGTACAGCTTGACTACTATAGTGAAGCGTTGGAGAAACTGATGCAAATGCCTGTGAAGGCAAAGTATTTGTATTCCTTCTATTTAGAGGACTACGGAGAAAACAGATAAGTAAATATTGCAATGATGCAGGCAATCCGAACAAAAGGTTACCGCTGTGCGATTTATGCGCCACGGATATGAGACTCAGGAAAACTTTGGAAGACACACTTTCCAAAGTTTTCTGCGTTTTGAGGCTCATAGAAGTGCCCGGCGCATCTGAGACACAGCAGGTATCTTTTGTGAGGAGATGCCGTATAAATAGTGGCTTTCTACACCGTCATCTGCTTTATCTGCTTTAATGCCTTTGCAAC
>SVFG01000115.1 GCA_015056975.1 Lachnospiraceae bacterium
TGCAATGCGGGCCATATTCCGGATGTTGGCAGTGTCCATGCCGATGAGGAAATCGTATTCGTCGTAATCCCTCTTGGCCATCTGGACGGCCCGGTGGGGAATGACGGGGATACCGACCTGGTTTAGCTTGCGGACCGTGCCGTAGTGGGGCGGCTCGCCGATCTCCTCGCGGCTGGTGGCCGCGGAGGAGATAAGGAAATGGTGGGAGAGGTGGTGTTGGTTTACCAGGTGGGTTAGGATGGACTCGGCCATGGTGCTGCGGCAGATGTTGCCGCAGCAGATGAAAAGTACTTTTATCATCAAATTTTTATCTCCTTTTATCTCGGTTTTTCCTTGATTTATCTAGGTTTTATGCGGGTTTGCGGGCTCTTGGCATTTTTCCGTATCTCAGCTTAATTTCGCTTGTTTTGGCATAACTTTTCACTCATTTGGCATAAATCCCGGCATAAACTGGCATAAAATTTTCCATTTATGCCAATGCGCTTTTTCCAGTAAAATCAAGGATTTCCGGCACCTTCTGGCATAAATTTTTCAGGTCAATTGGCATAAAAATCACTGGTTTAATATTACTAAACTCAATCCAAGCCATTTTTATTCACTCTGCCCGACTGACATTTGCCGATCCCCCATGGCAGAAAGTCACGATTTTTAATGCCCTTTCCAACAGATCAACTTCCGATTTCCCTTGAATTTAAGCCATTTTCAGGGCCTTGTTTTATGCCAGCCTACTCACCAATCTGCTGCTTTTTCAATTTTTTCCTACCGTTTTAACCAAACTTGCGAATTCTGATGCCATCACTCTTTTTGCCCATCTGACGAAGTTCATCATCGGCTTTCGCCTGCTTCTTAGCAAGCTTCTCCATCTCCTCTTTTGCGTCATCCAACTTAAGATGCGTATAGGTATTCAGAGTGACACCAATGTCCGAATGCCCCATCAAATACTGGAGCACCTTAGGATTCATTCCCGCCTTAGCCATATTAGAACAGTACGTATGTCTGCAAACATGAGGTGTGATTTTCGGAAGCTGATTCTGATAAATGCGATTATACTTCTCAACCGCATGTTGAAAATACTTCTCCCAATGCAGCGCCACCATCGGTTTCTTATCCTTATCGAACCAAAGAAATCCGGAATACCCGTCAATCATCGGCTCCACCTTCGGAGGCTTTCTGCGTGCAATAATTCTTCTGAAACACTCATACACATCGTCTGTCATCGGAATCACACGCTTGCCTGCACTTGTCTTAGTCGTATCAATATAAATCTTGCTTCCGGTTCTTTGAAGCTGGTGATCGATATTGATGGTACGATTCTCCAAATCAATATCCTTTACTGTCAACCCGACAAATTCTGAGATACGCATCCCTGTTTTAAACAGAATGTACATACCGTCATAATACTTGCTATAATGCTTGTCGCTTTTGATAAAATCAAGAAAAGCTCGTTCTTCTTTTCTCGTAAGTGCCTCACGAGTAACAGAATCATTTATAACAACATTGGCAAGCAAAAAATCAAAAGGATTCTTCCTTATGATATCATCATCTACTGCCATCTGAAATGCAGGTCGTAAAACGCCTCGAATTGTATGAAGACTGGAATAGCTCTTCCCATCTTCTCTCTGCAGTTTTATCAACCATTCTTTTGCATCCGACAACCTGACCTGATCAATTTTTCTGGCCCCAAACGGTTCTTTCTCCAGGAAATTGATTACAGTTCCGTAACCAGCCTGCGTTGACAGCTTTACTCCGCGCTTCTGATTAATATATTTCTTAACCAATCCCAGCACGGTAATCTGTCCGCCATCAGGTGCAATTAAATCTTGCAAATCTCTGTTGATTCTTTTTATTTGCTCTCGTAAAGGCAAATTGTCTCTTTTGCCGGCCGGAATTGGGTCTGTTGCCACCAATCTCCAACTATAAACAGCTTTTCGCTGTCCATATGGGTCTGTGTATCTATACTGATATCGCCCATCGGCACCTTGGCTCTCTCCTCTGCGGAGAATGCGATTCTTACTATCGCGTCTCTTCTCACTCAATATGTTCCTCTCCTTTCCGGAAATGGAAAGAGCCAAATGATGATTAACATATAAAACATAGTGTATCCGACTATGTATTCATAGCATACCACATATCTGGCTCTTTTACCACTACTAATTTCAATTTTTTCTCAAATTACATTCATCTGCTCATCCATATACTTTTGGAACTGCTCTCTCTTGATCAGAGCACGGTTCCCATTCCATAACACAAAATCTGCATCGGAGTGCTCCTGCACAAATGCGCTAAGTTTCTTGTACCCAATTCCAAAATACTCCGATGCTTCATTGAGAGTTAGTGTATATTTCTGCCACCAGGGCAATTTCATTCGGGCACCGGTAACCACTTCCGGAACATTTACTCCGGTAACCATTTCATCAGACTTCATAGTAGAATGCCTCCCTTCGCTTAGTAAGGCTGCTGCCTTCTACTACTTTGGAAATTTGTCAACCGGAAAAGGGCGTAAAAAAAGACAACCTCCGAAGAAGCTGCCTCCTATCATAATTTTATTTAACTATTGACTGTAGGGACCTGTAGCCAGGCCTATTTCATCCATAACGTTGTCTCATCCTCTATCACTTCATATTCACTTAAATTTTCCCAATTCTCCGGCTCTCCCAAACGTCTAAGATAATTGTGACCGCCATCCACTGCTACAGACTCACATTTACAGAATTTAAAATCATGAACCGATTTACTTTCAATAACATCACCACATTTTTTGCATCTGATTTTATTAACCATTATTTTTATCATGCTGTTTTTCCTCCATAAACTCTAAAAATTTCATTGACTTTTTGCCTTATATGTACTACTATAATCTCAAGAAATGGGTTTTTGACTGAGTAAGGTCTTACGACTGGAAAAGGTTGCTCGTTTCTTTTTTTATGTTCATAATGTCATATAAGTACATCTTTCCATCTTCGGCATGCCTTACAATTATAATTACTTGAAACACATTATATCGTTCTATTTCCCCGTCGCTATCAAATACGGGCAATGCAAACCTCGACTCATATCTGTACCACCCATATTTCGCATCTTTCTTGTGCTTTTCTTTAAAATTGTTCTTGTGCGCTTTTTGTGTAGCAATCTCCATCAACTCCGGTAATCCTTGTGCTGCATTTGCTTTCGCTTTCGCATTTGTACCCCTAAGAAGCATCGTATAATTCGAATGCGTATACTCATCCGGAAGATCAGCACCTATGTAAATCAAATCCTCTGTCTCCTCGATGGCATATGCTTCTCCTACAAATTGTTTCAAATACACTTCCACATCCGACCACTCCACAGAACGTTTTCCTTTAAAAATAATGTCATGAATAAACACTATTTTGTTTCCATCAAGATCTTCTACTACATTCACTGTTCTTTGCATAAAAATATCCTCCTATCATAGTCCCTCAATCTGCCAACGCAGATTTGGGCTTTGTAATAAGAGGATAACACTTGTCAATACATTTTTCATTGGACTGTTAGTCCAAAGGAAACTATGCTACTAACTGATATATTTTTTTGTAATATACCATAAATCGTTTTTGTGCATCTTGAGAATATCTCTGCTCTATATCGAATATCACTGGTACTACTTGCTTCTTCACCAGAAGTTCTTCCATGTGTACATTTAACAATTCACTAAGCATAAATAAATGATCCACAGATGGCAATATCAAACCTTTGTACCAACGATAAATTGGCTGCACACAAGATAAATGCAAGTAATCTTGAAGCATACGAGGAGTATAGCCTGCTGCTTCAAGCATGTGCTTCAGCCTTTTTCCGGTTCGTTGCATGTCAATGTTCGGATATGTTGGTCTCTGACTCATTCGTTGACTCCTTCCCGTCATTTAGTAAAAGAATTCCTATGCATCCATTATTCTGCATTCATTTCAATTGCAAACGCACTGGATATTAATAATTATAATACAAATACCTGTTCTTTAAAATAGATTGTCCTTATTTCCTAAAAAGAATTTCCTTTAGCTCCTCCGCCAAATACTCCTTCACAATTCCCTCAGCATCCAAATCGCCAAACCCATGATAAAATTCCTCTGCCACACCACCTGCAATAGCACCAAATGTATCACTATCACACTCAAAGCTGAATATATTTCTCATAAAAGATTCATAGTCAGTACTCTCATAAAAGCACCGCATCGCTGCAGGCACCGTATCAGCACATTTCTCTGTCCACTTATAATGCTTACGAAGATATTCCATATCCTTATCTATACTGAACGGATAGCGTTCTGCTGGATACTCTTTCAGAACATAATCATAAATTTCTTCTTTACTCTTACCATGCCTTGCCATCCAGATACAGGTAGCCGTCACAACCGCACCTTTGATTCCTTCCGGATGATCATGAGACACTTTTGCCGTCTTGGCAGCCATTTCCTGCATCATCTCATAATCATCATAGAATTCTCCCACATAAGCCACTCTCATAGCAGAACCATTTCCCCAGCTTCCATAAGGTCTGTGGTCTTTACCGTGAATCCAATAGTAGAAATTTCCACCATAACCGCAGAACGGATAACGTCTTCCTACATCTACCATAGTGTCAACCAAATCCAAGTCTTCATCTAATGCCTTTTTTATTGTCAAAGCCATAACGGAATCATCTGTAAATCCGACGCCATGATCACCAAGTAAAGGGACATTCTGCCAATCCAGATCCTTTGGCCTATCAAACTCATACTGAGCACCTAAAATATCACCCAACACTGCTCCTAAAATTGCCATTATCGTCTGCCTCCCTTCTTACCGCTACGTTTATTGTAATCAATGTTAATATCTTCTTCCCAATCACATTCATCAATGGCTCTTCCTGCACAGGACGCATCTGCCATTCTCATAGCACACACCGCTTTGCTTACAGAACGATATACTGCCTCAGTTCCTATTTCATCATGCACATAATTTACAGCACGTTCTTTACGAATTCCAAATCGCTTTGCTTCCTGTACCGCATCAATATTTGCTCCAATGAAAATAAACTCCCAGCCATACTTCTCCTGCTCCTTCTTAATCATTGCCTGCACCTTTTCATAAGAATAACTCTTACTTGCGTTCTCCATTCCATCGGTTGTAATTACAAACAATGTTTTTTCCGGTCTATCCTCATCTCTTGCATACTTATGTACATTTGCAATATGGTGAATAGCCCCACCAACTGCATCCAAAAGTGCTGTGCAACCTCTTACATAATACTCTTCATCTGTCATTACCGGTACCTTATCCATTGGTAACCTGTCATGAAGCACTTCACACTGATCATCAAACAGAACTGTGGAAACATACGCCTCTCCATCTTCCTTTTTCTGCTTCGCAATCATGGAATTGAAGCCGCCAATAGTATCAGCTTCCAATCCGCTCATAGAACCGCTTCTGTCTAAAATAAAAACGATTTCTGTTAATCCTTTACGCATAATCTTTGTCCTCCTTATTTTGCAGCACTTGTTTTGTGCTTTCCTGATAGACCCATTATACCTTAGACCATACAAAAACAGGTCGCTCACAGAGCGACCCTAAAATATGTATCAAACTTATGAAATTATGCAAGGAAGACCATGCTCTTCCAGCTGAATATCCAGCTCAATCATGTCATATATTTCATTTTCAATAAAGTACGAAAAGATAATGTCCGTCTTATCACAAGGGGACAATGCATAGCCGGCTCTTGCCAGCAAGTCCTTGGCCTCATCCAAGTTCAGCTTCGCTCCTACACATAGGCAGAGAGCTGTAAGCTTCTGAGGATGATAGTCTATATTATTCTTAATCTTCGAAAAAACCTTTTTGTCTACGATAGCCCGCTTGTAAACCTCAGCGTTCTCCATCTTCTTGTCTTGAATCAAATACATCAAATATTGAGAAAAAGTATCTGATGTATGCTTCATTCTCTCTTCAAGCTTACTCTCATGTAGCTCTTCAAAATCAAAATAGGAATCCTCCCGGCATTCACCCCTGTCCACCATAGGAGCCTGCACTATAGGTGCTGCTTTCTTTGCTGACTTCTTAAAAATGGAATCTTTCAAAGATGGCTTCGCAACCTTTGGTGCTTCAGCATAAGTTGGCAATGCACTGGCAGCAAAATCTGCTCTCTCTGTATTTCTCCCGGTACGTCGTTCTATCAGCTGTGCATTAGAAAGATGAGTACCATATTCCTCTTCTCGCTTTTCCTTAACGTAGTTATGATCAATGTACGCCTCTAAATCCGGATATAGTTTCTCTCCAAGCATAGTCGCTTTGGTATCAAAGACTACCAGATATATCTGCATTTCATTTTCCGAAAGAAATGCATGAATCTCATCCACTGCAATACGC
>SVFG01000011.1 GCA_015056975.1 Lachnospiraceae bacterium
TGTCGTGGAACGAACTTTACTGCAACCTGCAACGGGTGCTGGGGGTATAATGGTCATCCTCCATGTTATGGATGTGGTGGAGATGGAGAAGCAGATTGTAATGGTTGTGATGCCACAGGAAAAGCTGGATGCTACAGATGTGGTGGAAGCGGCAAGGAGATGGAGCAGGTCGATGTTGAATGATGTAGTTAAAATAGTGCATTGTTCAATTATACTGACCTAATGGCAGGAATTGGTACCGCTTTGCTTCTGCCAAAATGCAACCGTTGCAAAGTAAGAAATGCCGTATTCTGTAATACTTCTTCTGCTATTATTGTTAGAGTGAATAATTTAACCTATATGGGCAATAATTTTCAATATGTACTTGAAACTTTATGTTTTAGAAAGTATAATAATTGAAGAAAGAAGCCCATATGGGCTGAAATTTTCAATAGAGGATGTGGATATATGGATATAAAGCGCGACAGTTATTTACAACAACTAATATCATATCGATTTGATGGGCTTGTAAAGGTGATCACCGGTATAAGAAGATGTGGTAAATCCTATTTGCTAAAGAACATATACAAAGACTATCTTTTGCAGGATGGAGTTAAGGAAGAGCAGATTATTATCATAGAGTTGGACCTTGCCAAGGACATTAAATACCGTAATCCGTTACTTCTCTCACAGTATGTGCGAGAAATGGTGGAAAACAGTAAGGAAGAGTTCTATCTGTTTATTGATGAGATTCAGATGTCGGACGAGGTGCCCAATCCGTATAATAAAGAAGGAAAGAAAATTACATTCTATGATGCGTTGAATGATTTGCGTAGCTTATCGAATTTAGATGTATATGTTACCGGAAGTAATTCGAAGATGCTTTCCAGTGATATACTGACGGAGTTTAGAGGGCGCAGTGATGAAATTCGAGTGCATCCGTTAAGCTTTGCAGAATACTATTCTGCCGTTGGTGGAGATAAAAATGAGGCGTTTGATGATTATACCTTTTATGGCGGTATGCCGCTTATCTTATCCAGACCGAATGATGCTGCTAAGATGACATATCTTAAGTCACTTTTTACGGAAGTGTATATAAAAGATATTGTAGAGCGCAAAAAAATTGAGCGGCAGGATGTGTTGGAACAGATATTGGATTTACTATGTTCGTCTATCGGTTCTTTGACGAATCCTACAAAAATTGCGGATACATTGCGAAGCAAGCAGACTTTGGGTGTGGCTGCAAATACGATACGCTCCTATATAGGTCATCTGGAAGATGCGTTTTTGTTCTCGGAGAGTAAGCGATACGATGTAAAGGGTAAGTCCTATTTTGATTCGCCTAACAAATATTATAGTGAGGATATTGGTCTGAGAAATGCCCGTATCGGATTCAGACAGCAGGAAATGACTCATATTATGGAGAATATAATTTATAATGAGCTTATGATTCGACAGTTTTCTGTGGATGTGGGAGTAGTATATGCAAGGACTATCAATCAAAATGGTAATTCTGTACGTACACCGAGAGAAATTGATTTTGTTGTAACATCCGGTGGAAAGAAAACTTATATTCAGTCAGCATATTCGATGCCAACTGAGGAAAAGGCAGAAGTTGAGCTGCGTTGCTTTGCATTAACCGGAGATTCCTTTCCAAAGATTGTTGTGCGAAAAGATATTGGTAAGCGTTGGTATGATGAGAATGGTATTTTGAATATTAATCTGATTGATTTTCTGTTGGATAAGGAGCTTATATAGGAGGTGTTTGCGATATGAGCACATCATACAGTATTTATCGATTTGCCAAGCCGACAAAGTATGAGTTGTCTGGAATAGATTATTGAAAGAAATAGGGGGAAGTGTTTTTTGAAGCACATTGATTTTATCCCCCACCTTCCATGTGGCGTATAAAGCGGGGCAGGACTGCTCTCCGTTCAATATTAATTTTTAGGGCAACAGCCCGCAACTCCACACTTTAATCGGATTGACGTCAACATATATCTATGATAAAATTTTATTAGATATATTTCGTTGCGTTTCATATACTCGCGAAGTTTGAAACACGCGTTATGTGATGAAACATAACACGTGTTTTTCTGACGTTGCAAATACTATCGGAGGACTGAGGATGAAACTGGCTTTTACGATTATTCAGTGGATAAACATTTTATTGATAGTAAGCGAAACTAGTGTTGTTTTTCGCAATATGAAAAAACGGGTACATTATTATCTGTTTTTGAATTGTATTGCCATGTTTATATGTAGTATGGGCTCTTTGTTGATGCTTTTTGTTGAGACAGAAGGGGCGTATTTTATATCACTAATGTTATCCTGGGCCGGAAGGATAGGTGTTATTGTTTCTACTTTCTTTTTCTGTATAGAACTTTGCGAATCCAAGCTTCCGGTAATAATCACGGCCATGGAGAGCGGTTTTGCATTTATTTCCTTTATTGTTATAGCCACAACACGGAAAACAGGACTGTTCTATAAAGACTATTATTTAGAAAAAGTGGGAGATTTGACTGTTTTTCAGTATGTGGAAGGGCCCTGGTGTATATTGTGGAACATAACAATTGTTGTTGTTATTGTCACATGTTTGATAATGTTGTTTAAATCGCTGGCAACAGAAAAGAATCAACAGAAAAGAAAACAGTATAAAATAATCATATTTGCATTATTCATGGAAATTATAATAGGATATTTGACGGTATTGCCGATAGGCAGATATTACGATTTCAACCAATTGGGCTTTTCATTATGCGCAATCCTTATTTTGTATGCTATTTTTCGTAACAATCTTATGGATGCGGAATCTATGGCAAAGGAATATATTGTTGATGAACTTTCATCCGGAGTTATTGCCATGGATACCGGCGGGAGTGTGGCTTATTATAACAAAAAAGCGCTGCAAATTTTCCCGGAGCTTATTCGTGATAAAAGGGCTGTAATATCGCGAATTGAATGTTCCATACAAACAGGTGAACCGATTTTTGTGAATGATCGGGTCTATAATTTTGAAGAAAGAAAGCTGGTTCACAAGTCCCTTGCGGAAAGTACGCTTTATGTTCTAATTGATTCTACAAGACATTATGAACATATAAGAGAGGTGGAGAGGGAAAAACAAGTTGCGGACAATGCAAATAAAGCAAAGACGGATTTCCTTGCCAGTATGTCTCATGAGATAAGGACGCCTATTAATGCGGTTCTTGGAATGGATGAGATGATTCTTAGGGAGAGCACGGAGAGTAATATTAAAGAATACGCGCTGGATATTCAGGCTGCCGGACGTACCTTGCTTACCATTATCAATGATATACTTGACCTAAATAAGATAGAATCGGGCAAGATGGAAATTGTGCCGGTTGAGTATGATGTGTCGAGCATGATATATGATCTTGCGAATATGTTAAAGGTGAAAGCGGAGGACAAAAAGCTGTCATTTATTGTAAGTGTTTCTCCTGATATCCCTGCGAAATTAAGAGGCGATGATGTAAGAATAAGGCAGATTCTGATGAATCTGCTTACTAATGCGGTTAAGTATACCCAAAGCGGAACGGTATGGTTCAGAGTAAGTTTAAAAGCGAAAGAGGATGGAGAAAACGGAGAGAATGCAGTTCTTCACTTTGAAGTGGAGGATACCGGAATCGGAATAAAACCGGAAGATATGAGCAAGCTGTTTTCAGAGTTTGAAAGGATAGAGGTTGAGCGTAACAGAAATATTGAAGGAACCGGACTTGGAATGCCGATTACCACAAAACTGCTTTCCATGATGGATTCTGAGCTTAAGGTAGAAAGTGAGTATGGCAAAGGCTCTGTATTTTCTTTTGATTTGAAGCAGAAGATTGTTGAAGCAACGCCGATGGGTGATTTTGAGACAAGAATTAAAACTCTCATGTCAAAACAATATACATATACGGAATCCTTCGTGGCACCTGATGCACATGTGCTTATCGTTGATGATAATAAAATGAATCGCAAAGTCTTTGCATCTCTGCTAAAAAAGACACAGATAAGAATAACCGAGGCAAGTAGCGGTTATGAAGCGATAGAGCTGGCAACTGCACAACCTTTCGATTTGATTTTTATGGATCATATGATGCCGGGTATGGATGGTGTTGAAGCGATGGAGCAAATAAAGGCTGTGAAAGACGGACCATGCGCAAACACCCCGATTATCGTACTCACAGCAAATGCTGTTGAGGGCTCGAAAGAAAAGTATTTAGAAGATGGATTTGACGGATTTTTATCAAAACCTGTAGCTCCCGATAAACTCAATTTGATTATAAAGGAGATGCTGGCAGTGGGAGAAACATCATGAAACTATTGTTTGGCACAGGCAATCAGGCAAAATTATCCGTAATGAGAAGCAGGCTTGAAACCATAGGGATAGAATTGATTGGTTTGAATGATTTGAAAGCAGAGGGAAAGAGTATTCCCGAAGTTTTAGAAAACGGAAATACCCCCCTTGAGAATGCAAAATTGAAAGCTTATGCATATTATGAGGCATTTCATATGCCGGTGTTTTCCTGCGATTCGGGGCTTTATTTTGACAATGTTCCGGATGAGGTGCAGCCGGGCGTTCATGTGCGAAACGTGAAAGGTAAGCACTTGTCTGATGAAGAAATGCAGGAATATTATTGCGGGATTGCAAGGCAGTATGGCAATCTTGTGGCAAGATACCACAATGCTATCTGTTTCATAATGGATGAAAACCATATTTACGAGGCGATGGACCCCTCCCTTTATAGTGAAAAGTTTATTTTGACGGATAAGCCTCACAGCGCTATAAGGAAGAAGGGATTCCCCTTAGACAGTATGTCTATCGATATGAAAACCAATAAATACTATTACGATTTAGAAGAAGGAGAGCTGGAACAGTTTGCGGTGGAAGACGGAGTGCTGCAGTTCTTTAAGGGAGTCCTTGGTCTGTAAAATGTAAGAAAATTGTAAGAAAAAGTAAGAGAATCGTAAGAGCTTTATACCTTCGGCTTTGATATAATTACTGTATCAAAATCGGAGGTATTTTTATGAGAAGAATAGGGATTTTGTTGGCTGTTATGTGTTGTATATGGCTTGCGGCGTGCGCAGGTGAAGCGGCGCAGGAGAGTACGCCTACATCAGAGGAGGCGGTTGAGTATGCATATGTACCCGAATATTTTGGAATGAAGCTGTATGAAGGCCTTGACGGCGACAAATTCATGCGAGGGGATGAGGTGCTTTCGGAAAACGGCTTGTTTTATGCAATCAATTCATATGGCGAGGAGCGGCAGCAGCATGTCATGCATTGGAAAGCAGAAAGCGACGCAAAGCCGGAAAAGCTGCCAATAACATTTGCAGATGCATCAGGAGTGCCCTTTGTAGCGCATTGGACCATTGATGATGAGGGCAATTTCTACTTTTATTGGTGTGACTATCAGGAAACGCAGGAAATTTATTATCTGAGCAAGTATGATAAGAATTACAATTTGATATATTCATTGAATATGGACGAGATATGGGCAAACAAAAAGAATAAGACTGTGGAAAGAGTGGTAGTGGGTAAAGACGGTACATTATATGCTCTTTCTGATAAGCAGGTATTTATATTTGACAAAAAGGGCGAGTGCGAGAAATGTATAGACCTTGGTTCCATTGATGTTGATAACATGCTTTTTTATGACACGGACCGCATAATCCTTACGTATATTTCCCAAAAGGGAATGGAAGTGGCAGAACTGGATGTAAATACGGAAACCGTGGGAGAACCATATGAGAATTTACCACAGAGTAGTTCTCGGGTATGGAACGGACAGGCAGGTAAAATCTTTGTCAATACGTCTGAGGTATTGTTTGAGTATGATATTGAAAAACAGGAAGCAACAGAGTTTTTGAAATGGGGAGATGTAAATGTAACCGGAGACTCTGTGACAAAAATATACTCGGCAGAAAATGGCGATATTTTGGTGCTGCGCAGGGATTTATATGGAGATTATTTCTTGCCGGAGAGTGAACTTGTTTTGTTGAAACGGGTGGATAAGTCCAAGGTACCTGTAAAGGAAACGATATCAATCGCTACTATCGGTCCGCCGGACAATTATCTTGCCAAAGCGGTGACGGAATTTAACAGAAAGAACACGTTGTATCACGTAGAGCTTCGGAATTATATCGATCCAAACAGTGGTTGGACCACAAAGACTTTACCGGATGCGCTCAACCAGTTCCATGCGGACTTGGCAGGTGGAAACGGGGCAGATATCTTTTATCTGAATAACCTGGATTGGGAGAATCTGGCGAAGAAGGGTGCATTGGAGGATTTGACACCATATCTGAATAACAGCACCCAAATCTCTAAAGAAGACTTTGTGGAAGCAGTTGTGAATGCATATGATATGTCGGGGAAGCTGTACACCATACCGAGGGGCTTTGAAATCAGTACCCTTATGGGCAAGAAGTCTCTGATAGGAGAGCAGAAGGGGTGGACAGTTCGCGAATTGATAGAATTGGCAGAAAAATACCCGGAAGCGTCGCCGATTCATGGAGATGCGGCGTTAAGCATATGCCTTAGATGGAACTGGGAAGCATTTATAGATGCGGAAGCTGCAAGCTGTAGCTTTGACAGTCCGGAATTTGAGGAGCTTCTGGAGTTCGTAAAGCAGGCGCAAAAGAAATTTACAGGCAACTGGGATATGTATCCGGGTATCAAAAAGAACAGTACGCTTCTGGCAAATGTAACCATACAAAAAATGATGGATTATCAAATGTTTCTGCAGATGTTTGAAGGGGAGGGGAATTGCATCGGATATCCGACTCCGGATGGAAAATGGACGAGCGTGTTGGAAGGAAGAGAGATGCTGGCAATTTCTTCGGTCAGCAAAATGAAAGAAGGTGCGTGGAACTTTTTGGAATACTTTTTACAGGAGGATTGTTCGGATATAGCAGACTTTCAATTTTCTTCTTATGTAAAGAATCTGGAAGCAGAGATACAGGAAGCGATGAAAGCAGAATATACGAAGGATGAACAGGGAAATACAATAGAAAAAGAAAAGACCAAGTATAGTCAAGGGAGCTTCGAAGCAGTAATATATGCTGCCACGAAGGAGGAAGCAGAGAGCTTTTATGAGCTTCTTGGCAGTGCTACAAGACAAAGTGTAGACTCAGAAATCTGGGATATGATTTATGAGGAAACGCGACCATTCTTTGCTGGAACCAAAACAGCTTCGGAAGTCGCAGAGATTATTCAAAACCGTGTCAGCTTATACCTGCAGGAAAACCAAACATAATCCGACAAATACAGCCATCGATGAGCGTAAGAAAGCTCAATCGGTGGCTTGTTTTTGTGTATTTTGTATAAAAGACAAATTTCTCAGACAATTTTATTGACCAAATCCACTATTTTTTGTAAAATATAAGTGTATAGTAAAAGGAAATGACAATTCTCTATTATTACGTAAAAACATAATACGGTTTTGGAAATGGAGAGGGACAGATGATGAAGACGAATTTACAAAATTCAAATGAAAGTACCGGAAATCCTGTAAAAGAGAAGAGGGTAAAAGAAAAAAAGGTAAAGCCTCCTAAGGTGAAGATGCCGAAGGAGAAAGCACCGAAGGAGAAAGCACCGAAGGAGAAAGCACCGAAGGAAAAACCGGTAAAAGTGAAAGCACCGAAAGTAAAGCCTATAAAGGAAAAGAAAGTAAAGATGCCCAAAACCAAGGATAAGAACAAAGCGGCGAAGGTACATAAGGACAACAAGCTTATGAAATTCTTCAGGGAAAAGGTTCAGACAAGTATCCGGATGACCTTATTGGTTTCCTTTGCGTTACCGGTTGTGCTGATTATTATTCTGGGTATTGTTTCCTACAATATAGCTTCATCGGTTGTATTGACAAAGTATAAGGAATCTGCTGTTTCGACTGTGGGAGCAGTTGGAAATTACCTGAACGTAGTTTGTGAGACGGTTTCCAGTAAAGCGCTTGAAATGATTATTGATGATGAAATCAATAATTTTTACAGCGGTCATGAGGACAGCAGTTCGGATGCCATCACCTTATACAAGGAAGCTGTAAAGGCCGTGCAGAACGCTACTAACAGTAATGCAAAGATTTTCAGTAGCACCGCGCTGTCTGCAAACAACAGATGTCTGTCCACCTTAAATGGTACGCCCCCGACAGATGCGTATGAGCAGTTCATGCAGTCGCCGGAGGGTGGTCTGCTCGCTCAGAATGCGGGTGTCAGGACAATGTGGCTGGGTACTCACTCCTTCCTGGATGATGATATGAAAGCTTCTCCGGATGAATACTGCATGGTGTTGTATCAGAGAATGACGATTAAAGATTCTTACCTGATGCTGGATGTCAGCATGGATGTTTTTGATAAGATGATGGAGGATATGGACTTTGGTAAGGGAAGTATCAAAGCGCTTATTTCTTCTGATAATCGTGAAGTGACAAGCATTCAGGGCAAGGATGAGGCAATCACGGAGCAGTATTTTGTGGGACAGAAATTCTTTGAGAATACCAGAACAGCTGAAGCTCCGGGTGTTGTGGAAGTAAGCCGTAAGCTGAAGAAGTATGTGTACGCATATGCTCCCGTAGGAAATACGGGTGCGATGGTAGTGGCACTGATTCCCCGCAGTAATTTGGTGGCGCAGGTAAATACCATTAAATACATTACGGCGGTTATCGTGATATTATCCGGTGTGCTTGCATTATTTATCGGTGTTGTAATTGCTAACGGTATCGGTAATACGGTGAAGTCCATGTCCAAGGGACTAGCAGTTTTGGAACAGGGTGATTTTACCAATGAATTCAGCACCAATAGAAGAGATGAGTTCTATACGTTGACCAACAGCCTGAATTCCATGCTGAGCAGCCTGCGGACGCTAATGAAAGATATGAAATCCTTCGGTGAAAAGGTGAATGATATGTCTGCGGATGTCTATGAAAAGACGGAAGTGGTTAATACCTCTATGAGCGATATTGCAACGGCGATGAACGAGGTTGCCAAGGGCGTTCAGGATCAGGCGAAAGAGACGGAAAAGAGTAATGAACGTGTATTGTCATTGGCAAACAATATTAATGTTGTTACAGATAAAGCCAATGTAATGGTACAGACTGCAGATAGTGCGATTACCGCTGTTGATGAAGGTAAGACAATCGTGGCATCTATCAATGAGAAGTCTGCACAGACGGTACAGATTACCAATGTTTTGGTGGGAAATATTAATGAGGTTCAGAAGCAGACAGAACAGATTAAGGGTATCGTTGATATTATTAATAATATTGCGGATCAGACCAATCTGTTGTCGCTGAATGCATCCATTGAGGCTGCAAGAGCAGGTGATGCCGGAAGAGGCTTCTCTGTAGTGGCTGAAGAAATCAGAAAACTGGCAGACCAGTCTAATGAGTCCGGTAATCAGATTCGCTTGATTATTGAGGAAATCAGTAAGACCAGTACCAAGACGGCTGTCTCCATGAAAGAAGCAGAGGGAATGGTAGTAGATCAGGCGCAGGCGCTCGAGAAGACGGTTGAAGTATTCATGCAGATTCATAAACAGGTTGGAGAACTGGTAAATGATATTCATGTAATTATGGAGCACTTACAGACAATCATGGAAGAGAAGGATGTGGTGCAGGATTCCATTCAGAATATCTCGGCAGTATCCCAGGAAGTATCTGCTGCTACGCAGGAAGTATCCGCTACTCTGGAAGAGCAGGCAGAGACGATGAATACTCTTGCACAGGAAGTAGAGGCTTTGAAGAGCGATGTTGATGTACTGAATGGTACGATGGAACAGTTTAAGATTTAAGTAAGAAGCCGGGTTGCCTGGTTTGGCAACCCGGTTTCTGTATGGAGGAAATATGATAAAAGCAAATTCACCAATCAAAATCGGAAGTTTTACATTAAAAAACAGAGTTACCTTTGCACCTACTGTAAAGTTTGATTACACGGACGATTCCGGCAAGGTAACAGAGCAATTAGTAACACATTATACGGAGCGTGCTAAAGGTGGCTGCGGTCTTATCTGTGTGGAAGCAACTGCGGTAGTGCCGGGTGGAAGATTTTGCAGAACCCACATGGGACTTTGGAATGATGAGCAGATGGAGGGACATAAGGCGATAACAGCCGGCTGCCATCAGTATGGCTGCGTAGTCATTATTCAGTTGAATCACACCGGCTACGGCACCAACCCGGACTTGGGACCTGCGATTGGACCGTCAGCAGTGAAAAGAAACAGTTTCCACGGCGAATATACCACCGTGGAGATGAGTGTTGATGAGATTCATGAAATGCAGCAGGCCTTTGTGGATGCTGCGGTCAGAGCAAAGAAGGCGGGTTATGATGGCGTACAGTTCCATGGCTGCCACGGTTATCTGATAAACCAGTTTATGTCCCCCACAACTAATTTCAGAGAGGATGCATACGGCGGCAGCACTGAGAACAGAGCCAGATTTTGTAGTGAGATGATAAGCAAAGTGAGAGAGCTTTGCGGACCTGACTTTTTGATTTCCGTGCGCACCTCCGGCTACGAAAGTAATTTAGAGGATGCTATCGCTATGGCAGAGGAGTATGTGAAAGCGGGCTGTGAATATTTACAGGTATCCTCAGGTCTTACTTCCCTGGATGGTCTTAAGCCCTTTTACGATAGTCGAGTTACAGATATTCAAAGCTTAGGTACATATTTTCACGAGCATTTCAAAGGAAGAGTGCCGGTATCCTGCGTGGGCGGCCTTTTGGAGCCGGAGCAGATTCATTATCTGATTGAGAAGGAATATGTGGACACTGTGGATGTGGCAAGAGCCATTCTGGCAGACCCTGTATTTGCGGATGCAGTGACGGAGGGGAAGAGCTATACGAAATGCTTTAGCTGTCCGGCATGCCAGTACGGACCTTTTACAAAGCATATGTGTCCTGCGGAGATAGTGAGAAATAAGAAGTAAATAGGAATAAGGAGAACAATATGAAAATTACATTTATGGGTGCGGGAAGTACCGTGTTTGCAAGAAATGTTATCGGAGATTGTATGTGCTCCGAGCATTTGAGAGACAGTGTTTTTGCACTGTATGATATTGACGCAGAGCGTTTGGAGGAAAGCCGGGTTATCTTAGAGGCAATGCGTGTGACTAAGGGCGGTTTCGGCTCCATTGAGTGTTATTGTGGTGTAGAGAACCGTAAGGAAGCACTTCGCGGTGCAACCTTTGTCATCAATGCCATTCAGGTGGGAGGCTATGACCCCTGCACCATCATTGATTTTGAAATTCCCAAGAAGTACGGTCTTCGTCAGACTATCGCAGATACCCTGGGAATCGGCGGTATCATGAGAGCTCTTAGAACCATCCCTGTGATGGAAGAGTTTGCGAGGGATATGGAGGAGGTCTGCCCGGATGCATGGTTCTTAAACTATACCAACTCCATGGCGATGCTCACCGGATATATGCAGCGTTACACCAAGGTAAAAACCATCGGTTTGTGCCACAGCGTGCAGGTTTGTTCGTATTTCCTGTTGAAAGCACTGGGTATGGAAGATAAGCTGGAAAACCGCAAGGAGCTGATTGCCGGAATCAACCATATGGGTTGGCTCCTTGAGATTCAGGACAAGGATGGCAATGATTTGTATCCTGAAATCAAGCAGAGAATCGAAGAGAAGATGAATGACCCTAAGTGCTATGACAAGGTAAGATATGATTATATCCGTAACTTTGGCTATTATTGTACTGAGTCCAGTGAGCACAATGCGGAGTACAATGCCTTTTATATTAAGAGCAAATATCCGGAACTGATTGAAAAGTACAATATTCCTCTGGATGAATATCCCCGCCGCTGCATAAATCAGATTGAGCAGTGGAGGAAGGAGTACGCAGAACTTCTTGAAAACGGTGTGAAGGACCATGAGAGATCCCATGAGTATGCATCCCGTATCATGGAGGCTATTGTGACCAATACGCCCTATGAAATCGGAGGAAACGTGCTAAATACAGACCACTTAATCACTAACCTTCCTGCAGAAGCCTGTGTGGAGGTTCCCTGTCTGGTAAACGGTAGTGGCATTCATCCTTGCCATGTAGGTCCTCTTCCGGTACAGTGCGCAGCCATGAATATGACCAATATCAATGTACAGCTTCTGACAATTGAAGCAGCAGTAACCAAGAAGCGCGAGCATATTTATCAGGCGGCAATGCTTGACCCTCATACCGGCAGCGAGCTTGACATTGATACCATCAAGAAGATGGTGGATGAGCTGATTGAAGCACATGGTGATTATCTGCCGGAGTATCATTGACAATAGCAAATATCGATGATATGATATAACCATCAAAGTTTTGGAGGACAATTTATTCAAGTATCTAAATTATTTTAAGGAAAATCAAAAATGGAAGGTTGATAATACAATCAGCCTTGGTAGTTTGTGCCTTAAGGATGCTTGAAAAGATTGCTTCTATAACAAGGTTTATAAGCATTGTTCATAGAGTAAATAGCGTATTTTAGGCATGGCTTGGAGTCATGCCTTTTCTATTGCGCCTGACAATGCGTGTATCCGAAAAGTATCCTCAAATGGCACTGCAAAAAGGACGCCGAAGAGTCCGAAAATACGAAAAATGGAGGATAAACAGAATGAATATGGAAAATTACAAACAATATTTTACAAAGGAGTATTTAATGGGTCCCAACTCCCTGCGATTGTTAGGGGAAATTATAACAGATAATCCCCGGGCAATACAAAGCGGAAACGTTCTTGACTTAGGCTGTGGTGCGGCACTCAGTTCCATTTTGCTTGCGAAGGAGACGAAAGCGGAGAGAGTATATGCGTTGGATTTGTGGGTATCCCCTACAGATAATTTAAAGAGAATCCGAGAGAATGGTCTGGAGGATAAAATCATCCCTATTTATGGTGATGCACTGGCATTACCTTTTGCCCATGAATATTTTGACTGCATTGTGAGCATCGACACCTATCACTATTTCGGGTGTGAGGACAATGTGTTTGGGGAGAAAATCCTACCTTTCCTGAAGGCGGGAGGATATGCGTTGATTGTAGTGCCTGGGCTAAAGTGTGAGCCGGAAGGTCATTATGCTGAGCTGATGAAGGAGTGGGCAGAGGATGAAGCCTACATGTTCAAAACCAAGGAATGGTGGCAGAGCCATATCATCCGGTTCTGTGAAGAACAGGTGGAGGTCAGTGTGTATGAGTCCGCTCAGTTTGATTTGGTTTGGCAGGAGTGGACGGATACCGGTCATGAATATGGAGCAAGGGATGCAGAGTTTTTGGAGAAAGGCTTAAAGGACATATTGAACTTTGTAATGATAGCTATCAGACGAAAAGGTTAATTTGGAGGTGAGGCAACGTGAATGTTGAAATCAGAAAAGAAAGAACAGAAGATTATTATGAGACAGAAGCTATGACCAGAAGGTCCTTCTATAATGTCTATAATCCCGGTTGTGACGAACATTTATTGGTTCATAAGCTGAGAGGTCATAAGGATTATTTGCCGGAATGCAGCAGGGTGGCAGTTGTGGACGGAGAGATTGCAGGCACCATTATGTATTTTAAGGCTGTGATACATACGGATGGTGAGGATATTGAAATTGCATCCTTTGGTCCTTTATGCGTGGATCATAAGTACAAAAATATGGGTATCGGAAGAAGACTTTTAGAGGAGACTATACCACTTGTGAAAGTCGCCGGCTTTAGAGGAATTGTCATATTTGGTGAGCCCTTTTATTATCCCAAGCTTGGCTTTCAAAGATGCAGGGAATTTGGACTTACGGATATGGAAGGAAATGCACCGGATGCTTTTATGGGATTGGAGCTTATAGAAGGCGGGCTTCATATTGCGGGTGGCCGTTTTGAAGAATCCTCGGTCTGCGAAGAGTGTACAGGGGAAGCACTGGAAGAACTGGAAAAGCAGTTTCCGTCTATTAGAAAGGTAAAACAACCCTGTCAGTGGTCCTATGAAAACGCCTATGATGACAGGGAGGGCTATCATTATGAGTATGCGACCCACTTTCCCAAAGCATTTGAAGCGTTGTTTCGGAGGTATGTGCCCAATGATTCTGATGAACTTTTGCAAAACATTTGGGAATCCATTGATAAGACACCTTATGTCCTCTTCGCCGTGGATAAGCCCATCGGAATGATGGTGGTATCCGTTTCTGAGGAGCCGGTGATTGAGTACCTGTTTATGGAAAGCGAAGGAGAAACGGCAGAGAGAATTAAGAAGGAAATAGCAGACCGGTTTCATAAGGCAAATCAGTAGCGAAGGAGTGCCTTGCACCCTATACTTTATTGTGATAAAGTATAGGGTGTAATACTATAATACCCTATCAGAAGAGATTTACGGAGATTTATGATGAGTGATTACATACTAATTGTAGAGGATGATAATGATATCAGTTTCATGTTAAAGGAGCTTTTAGAGCAAAACGGATATGCCGTGTCACAGGCATTTTCGGGAACGGAGGCACTCTTTTACATAGAAAAAGAGCCGCCCATGGCAATGATTTTAGATTTAATGTTGCCGGGGATGACGGGAGAAGAATTGCTTTCAAAGATAAAGAAGGAGCATCCTGAGATAGCGGTAATTATTGCCTCTGCAAAGGAGGATACCGGGATAAGAATATCCCTCCTTCGGGCCGGTGCGGATGATTTTATTGTGAAGCCTTTTGATGTGGACGAGCTTTTGGCAAGGCTGGAGGCGGTACTTCGCAGGAGTGGCAGGAACAGACGGGGAACGAATGCAACCGGTAG
This sequence comes from Lachnospiraceae bacterium, assembly GCA_015056975.1. Taxonomy (GTDB): domain Bacteria; phylum Bacillota; class Clostridia; order Lachnospirales; family Lachnospiraceae; genus Acetatifactor. Next base: position 14,705 of record SVFG01000011.1, read on the forward strand.
TGACGGTGCGGTTCAGGCAGGGAAGCAGGGCGCCATCCGCTACAAGGATATTGTCATGGAGTCTGAGGGATTCCGTGTTACAGTGGCAGGTGAGGAAGTGCGGCTTACCAGGCATGAATACCTGATTCTGGAGCTTTTGATGAAGCATCCGGGCAAGGTGTTTACCAAAAGTAATATTTATGAATCTGTCTGGAATGAGGAGTTTTTGGGAGAAGACAATGCGGTGAATGTACATATCAGCAATATCAGACAGAAGCTGGCAAAGATAAATGCTGCGGAAACCTATATTGAAACCGTATGGGGAATCGGTTTTAAGATGAAATAAATCTTTAAGAATTCTTTATACTTTTCCTAAAGTTTCTAAAAACCCCCTTGTTATGCTGTTATTGTAAGGCAAAGAAAACAAGAGAAAGGGATTTGGTGTGATAGAAAATGGACTATGTACTTACGACAGACAATGTCACAAAGGTGTATGGTAAACACAGGGCAGTAAACAGGGTGTCCATGCATGTGGAAAAGGGAGCCATCTATGGTTTTATCGGCAAAAACGGAGCCGGAAAGACAACCTTTATGCGTATGGTGGCAGGACTTGCCGCAGCCAATGAAGGCAGTATTACTTTATTTGGTTCCACAGAGCTTGAAAAACAGAGAAAGAGAATCGGAACCTTAATTGAAAACGCAGGCATTTATGCAAATATGTCTGCAAAGGACAATTTGGAGATTGTAAAGAGAAATTTTGGCATTACCGAAAAGAATGCCGTGGAGGAAGTTCTTAAGTTCGTGGGACTTTGGGAGAGCCGTAAGAAAAAGGTAAAGAACTTTTCCATGGGTATGAAGCAAAGACTGGGACTCGCAATTGCTCTGTTTCGCAATCCGGATTTCCTAATTCTGGATGAGCCCATCAACGGACTGGACCCGGAGGGTATCAAGGAAATCAGGGATTTACTTTTAAAGATGAATCGTGAAAAGGGGATTACAATCCTGATTTCCAGCCATATTTTGGGAGAGCTTTCCAAGATTGCCACCCATTACGGTATCATTAGGGATGGTGAGCTGGTGGATGAGTTTAAGGCGGAGGAGCTTCAGGAGCGTTGTGCAAGATGTCAGAAGCTTGTAGTAGATAATGAGAATCTGGCAGTGAATATTTTGGAAGAAAAGCTGAGCATTACAAATTATGATGTTCCTCAGGCAAATACCATAAGAGTGTTTGAGAAGCTTGATATGCAGGAAGAGATGAACAGAGAGCTCATTCTGGGCGGTGTTAATATCCGGGAAAGCTACCTGGCAGGTCAGGATTTGGAAGGCTACTTTATGGAGTTGTTGGGAGGTGGAAGCAATGCTTAATCTGATGCGCGGTGAATTGTATAAATTATTTAAAAGTAAATGTTTTTATGTCTGCAGTATTGTACTGGTGGTGTTTGTACTGCTTATATATGGTATGTTCTCATTGGCAGATATCGTTGAAAAGGAAGAAGCAGCGATGGCAGGGAATACTGGTATAACCGTGTCCGTGGAAACCAATGTGTCTGAGGAAGCTCCTATATGGGAGCAAATGGGTGCCATAGACATTGTTCAGATGATGTTTTCCAGCATGGGAAGCCTTCTCATCGCTATTTTCGCGGCGGTGTTTGTATGCGGTGAATATACAAGCGGTGCTATAAAAAATATTGTGGGAAAAGGGTATGGCAGAGGATGCGTATTCTTGTCAAAATATTTTTCAACTATAGTAGGTGCAGTGATTATGGAACTCGTTATGCTGGGGGCTATTCTGCTGTGTGAGTTGTTTATACTGCACGGAAACAGATTGAATGGTGATTTGGTTTTGCAGCTTTTAAACTATGTGGGAATTCAGTTGATACTTGCGGCTGCGCAGACCGGTATTATTGTTATGATTAATCAGATTAGCCGCAGCCTGGGGGCAGGAATTGCAATCAGTGTCTGTCTGATTATGTTTTCGTCCTTTGCGACCACTCTGGCAACTGCACTGTTTGGATATTTTAAATTAACAATAGTTGCCAGTGAATATTGGATAATAGATTTGATAAGTAACTGCCCGACCGTCAATATCACCGGAGAACTCTGGAGACATATGACAATGTGGAGTGCAGCGTGGATTGTGCTGACAATTGCAGTTGGTATTTTACACTACAGAAAGGCTGATGTGAAATAATGGAAAGGTATTTATGGGGCGCGGTAATTGTACTCATAGGTGTGGTGGTCTTTTTGACCGCCCGCCTGTGGGGCTACAGAAGACAAATTGCACATATAAAAGAGGAATTATCGTTTTTAGAGAAAGAGGAGACAAACAGTTTGTTGTCCTCTTTTTGTGCTGTGGGCAAAACGGAAGAAATGATAGAAGCCGTCAATAGATTGCTTCTGCGTTATCGGAAAGAAGAGGAACGGTTAAAAAGTGAAAACCGGATTTACAGGGAGAGTATCACCAGTATCTCCCATGACATTCGCACACCATTAACCTCCGCCAAGGGGTATCTTCAGATGTTGCAAAAGGAAGAACTGTCTGCGGAGAAAAAGTCAGCTTATGTAAGAATAGTGGAACAGCGTTTGGATCATTTGACGGATATGCTGAATCAGTTATTTGAGTATGCGCGAATCGAAGCGGGAGAAATTAAACTTGTGCCGGAAAGCTTTCATGCAGGAAACGTGTTTGCAGAGACTATCTCCATGTTCTATGAGGACTTTGTGGAAAGAGGCTGCGAGCCGGAGGTTATCATTGCGGATGAGGTGGGCAAAATAAGTACTGATAAACAGGCATTTATCCGTATTGTAGAAAATTTACTGAAGAATGCTTTGGTACATGGAACCGGAGGATACAGTCTTTCGCTTTCCTGCAAAGAAGGCTATTGTCTTATCAGTGTATCCAATCTGACAGATAGTGTGGAGCCCGGGGATGTAGCTAATATTTTTGAACGATTTTATACCACGGATAAATCCCGCACCAAAAAGACAACCGGCTTAGGACTTGCTATTGTAAAGCGGTTTGCAACTCAGATGTGCGGAGAGGCGAAGGCGTATTTGGAGGATAACAGATTTACCATTGAAGTACGCTTCCCTATGTAATTTGTTTTTATTGTGTTACAGGTAATAATGAAACTAACGAGAGCAAGGTGGGTTCCCCCTCCTTGCTCTCGTTAGTGCTCATATCAGTGGTTTCATGACGACAATAAAAACAAATGTACAAAAAAATCAGAAAAATAAACAAATTACAAACAAATTTAAAAAATAAGCTTGTATAATTGGTAAAATTTTAATATAATTATTATATGTAATGCTCTGGAGGAAAAACGATGAAACGGGAAGAATTATTTCAGTTTTCAATGGATAATTTGATAGAGATTGTTGTCTTTTTTGAGCTGTCAGGCACTATTACCTATGCAAATAAAATGGCAATGGAGAGGCTGGAGTATGAGGGTGATATCTACAAATGCAATATTTGGGATATTTTCCCGGGTTCTTTTGAAATAGAGGGTGGAGTATGTCATATTAAAGAGGAATTGGAAGTCATGCAAAGCATGATGGCCTATAGAAAAAATCAGACATGCTTTCCGGTAAGAAGTAAAATTTTTAGGATGGATGAAACCACCTATATGTGCATCGCTTATGATGCAACCAACGAAGTCTTGATGGAGAGAAAGACGGGGCAGGCATTGCAGGAAGCGGAAGATGCCATGAAGGTAAAGACGGAGTTTGTAGCCAATGTTACCCACGAGCTTCGTACTCCTGTAAATGGTATTTCCGGAAGCGCAAGAGAGCTTCTGTCTATGGAGACAGACCCTGCAAAGATTAAGTTGTTACAAATGGTAGAGCGTGGCTGTAAGGACATGAATTCCCTGATTAATAATATTTTGGACTTCTCCAAATTGGAGGCAGGAAAGTTTGTTTTGGAGCCTAGAAGCTTTGAGTTCCGCAATATGATGGATTATGTGAAAAACAATCACAATAATCGCATTTTGGAGAAGGGACTTAACTTTTCAATTTCGATATCACCGCAGATACCCAAAGATATTATTGGTGATGAGTTACGAATTGTACAGATACTCAACAATCTTATCTCAAATGCCTACAAATTTACTTCCGTGGGTGGTATAGATGTACAGGTGGTTAAAACTGCGCAACGTGAGAATATGATGGAATTGTTTTTTATAGTGAGCGACACCGGAATCGGAATTGCAAAAGCTAATATCGGAAAACTATTCCAAAGCTTTACCCAGGTAGATGCATCCATTTCCAGAAGGTATGGAGGGACCGGACTTGGATTGAATATCACTAAGCAGCTGGTTGAGTTGATGGGTGGAGAAATTCATGTGCAGAGTGAAGAAGGAAAAGGAACAGTATTTTCCTTTGATATCTGGGTGGAAATTCCCAAGGAGAATCTGGAAGCAGGGGGAGTGCTTTTGGAATATGGTGAAGAGGAAGACACGGATAAATCAGAACTTCTGCAGAAACTACAGAACTTGAGTGAAAGCAAAACGGATGATAAAATTTGGATTTTCGGAGAACAGGAGAATCTGGACGAACTGGATAAAAAGCTGTCTAAGCTTATTCTGTGTGTGGAAATGGATAATTGGGAGAAGGCAGAAATGTTTTCAGAAACCGTAAGACAGCTGTTAGAGGGTGCACCAAGAGAGATTAAGAGCGCAATGCTCAAATTAAAGATGGCAGTACAAAAGGAGAATTATGAGAAGGTTGTACCGGCATATGAAGCTCTTAAGGGATTGCTGGAGGCATAAAAGGAGTTGGCTATATGGCGATGGCACGTATATTAATTGTAGATGATGTAGAAACAAATCGCTTTATCCTGCGGGATATTATATCAGATATGGGGCATACACCGGTGTTGACGGAGAATGGCGCGCAAGCATTGAAAATGCTACCGCATATCAAACCCCAGCTTATCATTTTGGATGTTGCTATGCCCGGTATGGACGGATATGAGGTTTGCGAGAAAATTAAGGAAAATCCGGATACGGAGGATATTCCCATCATATTTATCTCGGCATATGATGAACCTGAGGATGTTGTTAAAGGATTTTCTGTGGGAGGTTCTGATTATATTACCAAACCCTTCATTCCGGAGGTGGTGCGTTCCAGAGTATCAATGCATCTAAAACTGCATGAGGATAACCTCAGTATGCAAGAGTTGAATCGACGGTTGCAGGTATCTGTGGAGGAACAGCGCAGACAGATAGAACGGGAGCGCCGGAGAGTATTGTATGCATTGATTCGAGTGGCGCGGGAAAATACCTGTTATGACGAAAAGTACACGGAACGGTTAATTTATAACTGCCACATATTGGCAGAAGCAATGCAACTGTCGGTAACCTATGAAGATCAAATTTCTGATAATTATATCAGTATGATAGAGCTTGCAGCACCGTTGTGCGATTTGGGTAACATGGCGGTTCCTACCAACATATTGCAAAAGAGGGGTGCACTTACCGAAGAAGAGAATGCGATAATGCAGACACATACAACAATCGGAGCAAAGGTGTTGCGGGATATTGAGGAAGTGGCTATCGATAATGGTTTCCTTCATATGGCAATTCAGATAGCGCACTCTCATCATGAAAATTGGGATGGCAGCGGATATCCGGAGCAACTTAAGGGAGAGGACATACCCCTTGCGGCACAGATTGTAGCGGTTGCAAGTACCTACTGTGCACTTACTGAGAACAGAGCTTATCGAGAAGCTTTCAGCAAGGAAAAAGCGATAGAGATTATGGAAGGGGACGCAGGAAAGAAGTTTAATCCTGAGATTTTCAAAATACTTAGAAAGATAGTTCGCCAGCTCAAATAAGGGCTGTCTGTATGCGGCTGAACGAGAAGAGACGATGAATATTCTGATGACAGAGGAAGAATTCCTGTATATTTCTCACCGGATGAAGGGCAAGTACGGAATCGATTTATCCCGTAAGAAAGAGATTATACAGGGAAGAACGGAAAATTACATTCGGGCAAAGGGATTTCGGAATTATTCGGAATATATCCGTGCATTGGACAGGGATGAAAGCGGCGGAATGGAGAGAGAACTGGTAAACATGCTTACCACCAATCATACCTATTTTATGCGTGAGTTTGAGCATTTTGACTTTTTAAAGCGGGTGGTTCTTCCGGAGCTGAAGCGCAGAGAAGAAAGTGCAAGGGATTTGCGGATTTGGTGCGGAGCGGCATCGACAGGACAGGAGCCGTACATGCTTGCCATGTTAGTGAAAGATTTTTTTGGATTAGAGCATGAAAAATGGGATACCAAGATACTGGCCACGGATATCAGTTCGGAGGCACTTTCCTATGCGGCGGCAGGCATTTATACAGCAGAGCAGATAGGAAATTTGCCGGATTTCTGGAAACGGCGTTTCCTGCATGCGATCGATGGTGGGCAACGGTATATGATGTCTGATGATATCAAAAAAGAGGTACTGTTCAGACATTTTAATTTAATGGACAACTTCCCATTTAGGCGGAAGATGCACATTGTGTTTTTGAGAAATGTAATGATTTATTTTGATAAAGAGACGAAACAGAAGCTGGTGCAGAAGGTGTACGATGCTATGGAACCCGGTGGGTATCTGTTTGTAGGGACAACGGAAACCGTTGAACGGGATGTGACACCGTTTGAACTGATTCAACCGTCTATTTTTCGGAAATAGGGAAGGTAAGACATGCGTCAGATACGTGTATTGGTTGTAGAGGATTCCCTGGTATTCAGGGAACTGATGGTACAAAATTTAAACAAAGATCCGGCAATTACAGTGGTGGCAACGGCAAAAGACCCATTTGAGGCGAGAGAAGCTATTCTGAAGCATAAGCCGGATGTGATGACATTAGACATTGAAATGCCTAAGATGAACGGCATTGATTTTTTGAAGATGCTGATGCCCAAGAATCCGATTCCGGTGGTGATGATAAGTTCGCTCAGTGATAAGGTTTTTGACGCACTAAATGCCGGTGCTGTGGATTTTGTGGCAAAACCTCAGGCGGCGGATAAAGAACAGTTGGCTGAATTCATCAAAAATGAATTGCCGGTAAAGATTAAGGTGGCATCTATTGCAAAGCTGGGAAATCGCAAAAGAGTACCCCTTGAGGTGCCGATACAGCCCATGAATGCAAGTAAACAGGATGTGGTGATAGCTATCGGAGCTTCCACGGGAGGAACAGAGGCGATTGCTACGTTGCTTAAGGAATTCGGACCTGACTTGCCGGGTGTAGTGATTGTACAGCATATGCCCAAAGGCTTTACTGAAATGTATGCCAGTCGTTTGAACAGGCAGTGCGGATTGGTTGTAAAAGAAGCGTGCCATGGAGATAAAGTAATGCCCGGTCAGGTGTTGATAGCGCCCGGAGGAGATGCCCATATGAGTCTTGTGCGGGGAAGCGACGGAAGCTATCAGGTGGCAGTCAGGAAGGGCGAAAAGGTAAATGGTCACTGTCCTTCGGTTGAAGTATTGTTTAACTCAGTTGCAGAGGTGGCAAAGGATAAAGCGGTTGGTATTATTCTCACCGGTATGGGCGGTGATGGTGCACAGGGACTTCTTAAGATGCGGAAAGCGGGAGCAAGAACCATCGGTCAGGATGAATCAACCTGTGTTGTATATGGAATGCCTAAGGTAGCATATGATTTGGGGGCAGTGGAGTATCAGGAGAAGCTGTCGGATATTACAAAGAGATTATATCAGTTACTTGGAAAAATGTAGATAGAAAGTGAGGACGAAGGTATGAAGATTTTGTTGGCGGAAGACGATTTTGTAACAAGAAAAACAATGAAAGATTTTTTATCTAAGTATGGTGAATGTGACGTGACGGTGGACGGCATGGAAGCGGTGGATGCTTTTATGCTGGCGCTGGAGGAAGAAGAACCCTATGATTTGGTGTGTCTTGACATTATGATGCCGGTTATGGATGGTTATCAGGCACTTATGGGTATCCGTAATCTGGAGAAAGAGCGAAATATTCCAAAGGAGCAGGCAGCCAAGGTTATTATGACCACAGCCCTGAATGATGAGAAGAACGTGAAAATGGCTTTTGAACTGGGATGTACCGTATATTCAGGAAAGCCTATTGATAAAAACAGATTTGAGCAGGTATTAAGTAAATTTGGTCTGATTTAGGCCGATAGAAAGGAGAGCTAAATGGCAGAAGAGTTTAATATGCAGGGTATGCTGGACATATATCTGTTTGAAAACGGACAGCTGCTGGAACGGCTTCAGGAAATCGTACTGGAACAGAAGGACGAGGAATGCTTTGATGAGGACGCTATCAATGAAATATTCCGTACCATGCATACCATAAAGGGTTCTTCCGGTGTCATGATGTTTGATGAGATAACGAAAATATCCCACAAGCTGGAGGATGTATTTTATTATCTGAGAGAATCCAAGCCGGACAATGTCCCCCATATCCAGTTGGTAGAGTATGTATTACAGGTGGCAGACTTTATCACGGCTGAGATGGATAAAATCCAAAACGGTGAAACTCCTGACGGAAGCTCTGCGGAGCTTGTGGAGACCATTGATAAATTCCTTACAGCGATTAAAAACGGTGAGGGTGAACAGGAGAAAGAGATTCAGGAAAATGTTTACATAGAGCCGGAGCAGTTTTATATTGCGCCCATGGCTACGGCAGCAAGCCGTTTCTATAAAATATACCTGACCTTTAATCCGGATGTGCAGCTTGCAAATATTCACGCATACAAAACAGTATATGCACTGCGTGACATTGCGGAGGATTTACTACATTATCCGGAGGATATCGTATCGGACGAATCCAGTGCGGACGAGATTCTGGAGAATGGATTCAAAATCTTATTGCAGGCACAGTGTACGGAGGAAGATTTACGGGCACTCATTCAGGAAGGCTATGAACTGAAGAAGGTCGATATTTATGAGTGTACTGCAAAAGAGTTTCAACAAGGCTTCGGAAGCTTTGGAACGGAAATCCGTACGGATACAGGTGCTGCGGAGGTGTCAGACAGCGGTGCTGGAATGATATTTATCGCTCCGGAGGAAACTGTTAAGGCACCTGAAAAAGCAATTGCACCCGGTGATTTCGTCATTGAATCCAAGGAGCCCGGTAAAGGTAAGACGCTGGCAAAGGACAAACCAAAGAAACAGGAAAAATCAGCCTATATCAGTGTGGATGTACACAAGATGGATATGCTGATGGATTTGATTGGTGAGCTGGTAATTTCAGAGTCCGTGGTATTACAGAGCCCCGACCTTAAGATTCCGGGACTGAAGCTTGATAACTTTAATAAAGCGGCAAACCAGATGCGCAAGATATCCACAGATTTGCAGAATGTTATTTTAAGTATGCGAATGGTGCCGCTGACCAACACCTTCCAGAAGATGAACCGAATCGTATTCGACGTGTCCAGAAAGCTGGGCAAGGAGATTGAATTTGAGATGATTGGTGAGCACACGGAAGTGGATAAGGGTATCAGTGAGAAGATTTCCGACCCGTTAATGCACCTGGTTAGAAATTCCGTGGACCACGGTATTGAAATGCCTGACGAACGTGCGGCAGCAGGCAAGACGGAGAAGGGCAAGATTACATTGACAGCCAAGACGGAATCCGGAAAAGTATGGATTATCGTGCAGGACAACGGCAAGGGTCTAAACCGTGAAAAAATCATTGAAAAAGCCCGTAAGCAGGGACTATTGGATTATGCGAAGCCGGATAATGCATACACAGACAAGGAAGTTTTCCAATTTATCACGCTTCCCGGATTTTCTACAAAAGAAGCCGTGACAGAGTATTCCGGTCGTGGTGTGGGTATGGACGTGGTGGTATCCAATCTACAGTCCATTGGAGGAAGCCTTGATATTGAAAGTACCCCCGGTAAGGGCAGCCAGATGATTATGAAGATTCCACTTACTCTGGCAATCATCGACGGTATCGTGATGAAGGTTGGAGCATCCTCTTTTGTAATTGAGACGGGAGTTGTGAAGGAATTCCTACCCATGCGTGATTACAGTCTGAATCAGAAGCCCAACGGTGACGAGTTCGTTATGATAAGGAATGAAGCATATCCGGTAATGCGTCTGGGTGAAAAATATCAGATTGACGGATATAATCCGGACAATGAGGATGGCATGTTTGTACTGGTGGCACTGGAGGACAAGACCATTTGTCTGATGGTGGATGCGCTGGTAGGTAAGCAGGAAATTGTTGTAAAACCTATTCCGGAGTATATTAAGAAAATTAACGGTCTGTCCGGTTGTACACAGCTGGGAGACGGAAGTATCGCACTGATATTGGATGCAGCAGGATTGATAGAATAATACGAAAGGAAGAGAGGTACATAAGCACATGTATATGACACAGCAAAATAAATATGTAACCTTCCGGTCGGGGAAAGAGTATTTCGGTCTGAAAATTGAATATGTAAACGAAATCGTAGTTTACCAGGAAATTACTCAGGTTCCCGAGACTCCGGAATACATAAAGGGTCTGATTAATCTGAGAGGTAAAATTATTCCCGTGATTGATGTCAGAACCCGGTTTAAAATGGAACCTGTCGAATATAACGACAGAACCTGTATTATTGTGGTGAGACTTCAGGAGATGGTAATCGGACTGATTGTAGAACAGATTGCCGAAGTGGTGGAAATCTTACCGGAAGATATACTGGATCCGCCGGTACTCGGAAAGGAAGAAAAATCCGTAGAAAACAAGTATGTGTACGGAATCGGTCAGGTGGGCAATAGCGTGAAGCTCTTGATTGATCCGGAGAAGCTGTTAAAGGATGAAGATATTTCGTTACTGGAAGATATGGAAGAGACATCGGAAGAAGCTACAGAAGAAGGAGAATGATTGCTATGAAGAATATTAAAATGTATACAAAAATACTTATCGGTTATTTGCAAATTATGATAGTATTTATCATCTCGTTAGTTATAGGTTATAACAGTGTTGCCAAAATGATGGATTTGGAAGGGCAGGCAAGGAAGGCCTACTTAAGTCAATATGCGACTATGACAGCTATACTGTTTATTGCGATGATTGTGTGTATTGGCGGAATCATGTGGGTGATATTAAGTACTATCCGCAAGGGTATGAAGGGGCTTACCAATGTGGCAGACGGATTAGCTGCAGGAAATGTAGATATCAAAGCTGAGAAGGAAGGAAATGATGAGTTCGGCATTCTCATGGATGACTTCCGGAAGGTTATTGAAAATACACGCAGCAATGCTGTAGTGGCACAAGCTGTTGCGGACGGTGATATGACAGTACAGGTAAATCCGAAATCTGAGCAGGATGCCATGGGTATGGCACTTAAGAAGATGGTGGAAAGCAATCTTTACACCTTGTCCAATATCAGAGAAGCAGCAAATCAGGTTAGCATTTCTTCCGCACAGGTTGCAAGTGCGAGTGAGGCATTGGCACAGGGCTCCACAGAGCAGGCAAGTGCCATCGAGCAGGTTACAGTATCCATTGATGATGTAGCTGAGAGAACCAAACAGAATGCACAGCAGGCTAATGCTGCGGCAGATATGATGGCTAAGGCAATCGCTGATGTAAAGAAGGGCAATGCAGAGATGCAGGAGATGATGAAGGCAATGGATGCCATCAATACTGCTTCCGAGAGCATTTCCAAGATTATCAAGGTAATTGACGATATCGCATTCCAGACCAATATTCTTGCTTTGAATGCGGCAGTAGAAGCGGCAAGAGCAGGTGAAGCAGGCAAGGGCTTTGCGGTAGTTGCAGAGGAAGTTAGAAATCTTGCGGCTAAGAGTGCTTCAGCGGCTGCAGAGACGGCAGAGATGATAGAGGATTCCATCAAGAAGGTGGCTATCGGATCTAAAATTGCAAGCGATACCGCAGTGGCATTGGATAAGATTACTGCAATCGTAAGTGAGAGTGAAAATATTGTTAATGAGATTGCGAAGGCATCCAATTATCAGGCTACCGCAATTGCACAGATTGATCAGGCAGTAGAACAGGTATCCCAGGTTGTACAGAATAACTCTGCAACAAGTGAAGAGTGTGCTGCAGCAAGTGTGGAATTGTCCAACCAGGCAGGCAAGGTTAAGGAATTGGTTTCCACGTATAAATTAGGTGAAGAAACCACAAGTACTTCCGTTGACTATTTTGCATTTAATACGGATAACAGTGAACAGACGGCTTTCGTTGGTGAAGGTTTCGGTAAATATTAGAAATGTGCAGGCATACCGGCAACCATAAGTTGCCGGTATGTTTTATTCTAAGTTAGGGGGCTGTTGGCATGGAAAAGGAATATATGACCGACGGAGAACAAAGAAGAATTGAACGACTGATCATGATTATCTACACTATGTACAGCATGGCGATGATAGCCAGAACAGTTTCATACGGATGGAATAATTGGCTGAATTATGTACTGCTGATAGGTATTGCAAGCAGCTGGATTGTCTATGTGAGCAGGTGCAAGAATTATGTGTTTAGAGCAAAATTTACGACTATTATGTTGGAAATGAGTCTCTTGATATACTCCCACGTTGCGCAAGAACTAACCGGTGGTATTCCGCTAATTATTGCGTTTGTTATTTTTTTGTGTCTCTATGAAAGACTGGAGATTGTGTGGATAACAATTACGTTCGGATGCTTTATGTTTATATATCATGGGGCGATGTTAAGAACCATCCCGTTGTCAGATTTCCAGGATATGCTGACGCTTCTGCAGCAGATTGCAAATGTAGCAGTGGTGGAAGTGGTAGCATACATCTGGGTTAAGAGAAAAAACGAAAGCGACAGAAGAATACAGGGTGTTATCAAGGAATTAAAAGCGGCAGAACATAGCAAGGATGAATTTTTGGCAAATGTCAGCCATGAAATCAGAACCCCCATTAATACTATTTGTGGTATGAGTGAAGCGGTGCTTCGTGAGGATGTACCGCAGAGTGTGAAGGAAAAAATAGGGGATGTGCAAACTGCCGGTCAAAGTCTGATGGCAGTTGTAAGCAATATTTTGGATTTTTCAGAGCTGCAATCCGGAAAGATGGAGCTGGAAGAAGAAAGCTATAATATTACCTCTACCATTAATGACCTGATAACTATGTTCCAGGCATTAAAGTCAGATAAGCGCATAGAGCTGATTGTTGATTGTGATGCGAATATGCCCAACCTTTTGTTTGGCGACGAAAAGAAGTTGCGTAGAATTATTATGAATTTGGTGGATAACGCCATCAAATTTACAGAAGAAGGATGTGTCAGTATCGGTTTTGGTTTTCGCAAGGAAAGCTATGGCATTAACCTTCAGGTGACAGTCAAGGATACAGGTATCGGTATTGCAGAGGAGAGTCTTGCAAAGATTTGCACAGGCTTCCATCAGGTAGATGCAGGAACAAAGCGAAGCGGAAGCGGTGTGGGTTTGGGTCTTGCTATTGCAAGAGCACTGATACGCAAAATGGGCGGCACAATGACTATAAAAAGCAGACAGGGAAAGGGTACTACAGTCAAATTTGTAATACCACAAGCGGTGATGGCTGATACGGCGCTTGTAAGCATTCAGGATAAGAACCGGATAAATGCAGCTACCTATTTTGATATGGAGAAGTTCGAAATGCTTACCATACGTGATGAATATACACAGATGATGAGCAATATGATTGAGCAGCTTAAGGTCAGATGCCAGATGTGCCGTAATTTGGCAGAGCTTCAAAGACGTGATGAGAAAGAGCATTATACACATATATTTATCGGACTTGCGGAGTACAGAGAGGCACAGGATTACTTTGATTTATTGGCGGAGAGGGCGCAAGTGATAGTAGTGCTTGATTATGCAGAAGAAAAATGGATAACCGGTACGGCGGTTAAAAAGCTGTATAAACCTTTCTACATTCTTTCGGTAGTTTCTGTTATGAATGGGACAGGAGATGCGCGAAAGGGTCAAACCTCAGAGGAAACAGAAAAATTTACGGCGCCTGATGCACATATTATGGTGGTGGATGATAACCGTATGAATCTGCGGGTTGCAGATAGCATGTTGTCGCGCTATCGGATTAAGACAACCCTTGTAAACAGTGGCAGAGAGGCATTGGAAAAGATTGAGTCCTGTAATTATGATTTTGTATTTATGGATCATATGATGCCGGAGATGGATGGGGTGGAAACGATGCAACGCATCCGTCAGAAGCCGGGGTCCTATTATAAAAATGTTCCTATTGTGGCACTCACTGCAAATGCGGTGGCAGGTACAAGAGAGATGCTGCTGTCTAAGGGGTTCAATGACTTTTTGGAAAAACCCATTGAGCGTTCGGTTTTGGAGCGGGTGCTTCGAAGAAATCTGGCACCTGAAAAGATTGTAGCCGGAGCGGATGAGCCTGTTCGGGTGGAAGTGAAACAAACACAAGAAGTACAAAAGGAAGAACAGATTATTGAAAAAATGGTTGAGGACATAGTGATGCAGACAGAGAAAACTTTGCTGGAATTGTTGGAAGAGGAAGGGTTAAACACCCAAAAAGGAATGATGTACTGTGGCGGAGAAGAGTCGTATATAGAAATTTTACAGAGCTTTTGCGAAGAGTACGAGGAAATGTATAATGCTTTAAAAGAGCAATTCACTGAAAAGGATTGGGAAAACTACATCATTACAGTGCATGGAATAAAGAGCGCAATGGGAAGTATCGGTGCTGAGGAAATCCAAGAGATGGCTAAGCAGCTGGAATATGCGGGAAAAGAAAAGCGGATTTCGTATATTTTGGAGAATAATGACGGACTGTTGGAGAAGTATCTGGATTTGTTCAGACGCCTGATAAGTATTGAAGCGCTTGGCTTGACAGACTGTGTAGAGCCTGAAGATAATATTGCGGGTATACAAGGCGAGAGAGAGGAACGGGAGCTTAGAACCTTGCAGAAAGAAGAGTTTTCGCTGGTGCTGGAGGAAATGGAGAATGCAATGTATGCTTTGGACGGGGATACCTTGTTAGAACTTTTAAATGGTATTTCAGGTTGTGAGTATGCGGGAAAAGCGTTGGACGATGTGGTTGGTAAAGCGATACGAAAGGTAGAGATGTCAGATTACATGTCTGCGGTAGAACTACTGGCAAAGCAAATGACTGTGCAGTCAGATGAGGAAGGATAGTTATGTGGGATAGATTAATGAAACTGATAGCGGGAAAGGATTATGGTTTGCGCGAAAGAATGCACAGAATCATTATTTTGTGCGGCGGAATTGCTACGATTGCCGGTATCACAGAGTGTTGTTTGGTAATGGAAATAACAACATTGTTGATTCCCTTATTGTTTTTGGTATTATTAGTTATTGGAATCAGTTTTTACATTGCATTCAGATATAGAAAATATGAGGCAGCAGCTACTCTGATAGGTATTTTCGTTGTGGGTATGGTATTCCCGGCAGCCTTCTTTATCAGTGGCGGACTTGTAGGCGGTCCATCTGTATGGCTAACCTTGGGTATTGTATATTTGTTTGTTATGTTCCGGGGGAAAAAGCTGGTTATCTTTGTCGCATCGAGCTGTATTGTGTTTGGCGCTACCTATTTTGTGGCATATTTGCACCCGGAGTATATCATGCCATTGCCAAGTGAGATGGCAGCATATCTGGATTCCTTCTTTTCTGTAATTGTAGTCGGACTTGTGGCGGGAATGATTCTGAAAATGCATATGCATGTGTTCGAAGCAGAACATGAGCTGAATCTTACGCAAAAGGAGGCATTGGAGAGAAGCAGAGATGCCCAGAGTGCCTTTTTTGCAAATATGAGTCATGAAATCCGTTCTCCGATTAACACAATTATCGGATTAAATGAAATGATATTGAGAAACAGCAGGGAAAAAGAAACAGTAGAGTATGCGGAGAGTATTGAACGCGCCAGTAAAATGCTTTTAAACCAGATTAACGATATTCTTGATATTTCTCAGATGGGAATGGATAAGATGAAGATTGTCCCGGTGCAATACAAAACGACAGAGCTGTTTGCCGATTTGGTAAATCTGATAAAAATTCAGCGGGAACGTAAAAATTTGGAACTATATCTGGATATTGACGATAAGCTACCTTCTGTTCTCTGGGGTGATGAAAAGCGTTTAAAACAGATACTGCTCAACATCTTGGATAATGCGGTAAAGTATACGGATGAAGGTTCCGTTTCACTCTCGGTATCGGGAGAAGCGGTGGCAGAGAAAGAACTGCTATTGAAAGTGTCTGTAGCGGATACGGGTATTGGAATACGTAAAGAGGATATTGACTATTTGTATGATGCGTATAACCGTGTGGATGAACAGAAGAATTCGAGAATTCTTGGAACCGGGTTGGGACTTGCCATTACAAAACAGCTGGTATCCCTAATGGATGGAGAGATTAAGGTTGACAGTATTTATACCAAAGGAAGTACCTTTACAGTCAGCTTAAAGCAGGGAATTGTTGATGAAAAGCCCATTGGAGAATTTAAAAAGCAATATATGGGAACTGCAGCGGAGGGACAATATATACCTGCCTTTGAGGCACCTGATGCCCGGATTCTGATTGTTGATGACAACAAAATGAATTCCTTTGTGGCAAGTAAACTGCTTGCGGCTACGAAGGTACAGATTGATGTGGCAAACAGTGGTGCGGAATGTCTTGCGCTTACGGAGCAGAAGTTTTATCACGTCATTTTGATGGATTATATGATGCCTGAGATGAACGGACCGGAAACAATGGAAGCAGTGCGCAGGCAGGAGAATGGCTTATGTAAGGAGAGCCCGGTGATAGCGCTTACCGGAAATGCCATCGCAGGTGCAAAGGAGATGTGCCTGCAGCAGGGCTTTGACGGATATCTGGAAAAGCCTATTCAGGGCAAGGCATTGGAAAAAGGCGTATTACAATTTTTACCGGGTGAAATTGTAGAACATGTTGCAGGCAGATATGTGGAAGAGGACAAGGTTTTCCTTCAAAGAATGGTTCAAAAAAAGCGGAAGAAGGTTATTGTTACCACAGAGAGTGCCTGTGATATTCCCAAAGAGCTATTGGAGAAATATGATATACAGATGATGTACCTGTATATCAAAACAGAGAAGGGGCGCTTTGCAGATACCAAGGAGATTGATACGGAAAGTCTTCCCGAGTATTTGGCTCCGGACAAAGTTACAGTGTTTGTGGAAAACGGTAGTATAGAGGAATATGAAGAGTTTTTCGGACAGATGCTTACACAGGCGGAGCAGGTTATACATATTGCGTTGTCCTCTCATGTTTCAGGAGGATATCGCAACGCCGTGGCAGCAGCAAAATGCTTTGACCACGTCAAGGTTATTGACGCAGAGCAGGTATCCTGCGGACTGGGTATGCTGGTGCTACATGCTGCTAAGATGGCAGCAGGAGGAAGCGGAGCAACTCAGATATGTACAGATATTGAGAGGGTAAAAACACATATCCAGACGGGTTATATTTTCTACGGTACCAATTATCTGCATAAAAGAGGACGTATTGGTAAATATGCTGCCAATTTGTGTAATGCCTTTAAGCTTAGTCCGTTCATGACAGTAGGACAGAAAAGCATGGTATTGGCAGGACTGCTTTACGGAAGTAGGGAAAATGTTTGGAAGAAAGGTATTCGAAAACATTTAAAAAAGCGTAAAAAAGTTTGTACGGAATTGGTATATATCGCTCATGTGGGATTAAGTGTGAGTGAACAGGAGTTGATAAAAGATGAGATTCAAAGAACCATTCCGGTAAAGCGGATTATCATGCAGCAGGCATCCTTTGTCAATGCATGTAATATAGGAATGAAGACCATAGGAATTTCGTATTATAGCATGTGAGTTAAGAAAAGACAGGTAAACCGTAGGGTTCCTGTCTTTTCTCGTTGAAATACATACTATTGGTATAAAAATAATTTGACGAATCATATTAGTAGTGTGTTCCATAAAAGTTACAGAGGTGATAAAATGTATTTATTACAAAGAGGAGATGAGCGATGAAAGTAAAAATAGCAGAAAATATCAGAACACTTCGAAAGGAGCGTTCCTTGACACAGGAGCAATTAGCAGAGGCGTTGGGAGTTACTGTGGGTGCAGTTTATAAGTGGGAGGCAGGCTTGTCAACACCGGAAGTACGCTTGATTATGGAGCTTGCAGATATGTTTGAGGTTTCCGTGGATGTGCTTTTGGGGTATGAGCAGCAAAGCGGAAAGCCGGATGCATGCATTCACAGAATTGAGCAGTTTATCAATGAAATGAATTATGAAGAGGCGGTGTCAGAGGCAGAAAGAGCGCTGAAAAAGTATCCCAATTATTTTGATATTGTACATTTAAGTGCGCTGGTGTATCAGCTCAAGTTTGTTAGGGATAAGGATGAAAAAGCCATTGAAAGGTCAAATGCACTATTTCACCATGCAATTGCATTACTGAATCAAAATAAAGACGAAAGAATTAATGAAGTTACGATTCGGAATCATATTGCGGAAAACTACATAATGATTGAAAAGACAGAGCTTGCATTGGAAAACCTGCTTAAGAATAATGTGTGTGGTATCAATAATAGTCTGATTGGGTATGTATATGCCACTATGCTAAAGCAGCCAAAGGAAGCAAGAACCTATCTGATAGGGTCGTTTGGAAACTGCTTGCAAAATTTGATTCGAACCATGATAGGTTTGTCAAACATGTATATGGAGCTTGAAGAGGAAGCGGGTATAGAGACGATTTTTTGGCTGATAGGTGTGCTTGACAGCATAAAAGAAAATGAAAGAACACTTGCTTTTACGGACAAGCTAAAAGCCGGTTTTATGGCAAAATGCGCTGTGTGGAAGGCAACTCTGGGTGCATTTGAGGAGGCAAGGGAAATGATACGAGAGGCCTATATTTTGGCAAAGAAATTTGATGATGATCCTGTATATACTTTGGAGGGAATCAAATTTTTTGAAGGGGAAGAGATACAGTCCATAGTCTACGACGATATGGGAAAAACGGCAAGGGAGGCTGTTATCAACATTATCTTTGAGGAAGAAAAGGATACGGAAGGGTATCAATTTATTCAGCGCATTTGGAAGGAATTGGAAAGTGAATCAGGAAAGTGAAAAAATAGTAAGAAAATCCTTTATAAAGCAATTTTACAAGGGAAATAAGCTTGCCTTTGGCATTGCTATATTTGCAGCATTATTTGTCGGGGGATTAAATCTTATCGTATCATGGTTGATGCAGCAAATCATTGATTGTATCTCAGGGGGAGACACTGTTCTGGATTTAAAGGGACTGATGTTTATAACTGTACTGGTAGTTTTGGCAATTGTATTATTCGGAGTGTTGGAGTATATATCCAAGCCCCGTTTTATGAAAAAGGCAATGCAGCAATATAAGGAATATGCATTTGAAAGCCTGTTAAAGAAAAATATTCATACCTTTAATGAGGAGGCAACAGCAACCTACATATCGGCATTATCCAATGATGCAGGTAGTATAGAAGCTAATTATTTGGAAAAGCAGTTTGGATTGATTTCCGGTGCGGTAATGTTTATTGGAGCATTTTTCATGATGCTTATGTACAGTCCTTTACTGACAGGGGTAGTGGTATTACTTATTATATTACCCATTATTGCATCTTTGCTGGTAGGAAATCGTATGGAAACTGCAGAGCTTACTGTTTCCAAAAGAAATGTCAAATTTACAGATACCCTTAAAGAAGCAGTATGCGGGTTTGCAGTTATCAAGAGCTTCAAGGCAGAAAAAGCAGTACTGGATTTGTTTATCAAAAGCAATAGAGAAGTAGAAGATGCCAAGTGTGAAAAGAAGAAGATTAGTATCATCATTGGTACCATTTCGGCGGTGGCAGGCATCATAGCACAGCTTGGAGTTTTTATCGTGGGAGCTTATCTTGCCCTGTCAGGAAAAGCTGTTACGCCCGGTGTGGTTTTGGTATTTGTGAATTTAATGAATTACATACTGCAACCCATTTCAGTGTTACCGGAAATTCTTGCTAATCGCAAGGCATCACTGGCTTTAATTGATAAATTGTGTCAAGCCTTGAATGAAAATGTTCGCAAAGAGAAGCTTAGTATTTCAGACAGGCTTCATGACGCCATAGAACTAAAACAGTTATCCTTCGGGTATAAGGAAGGGGAAGAAGTATTACAAAATATCAATTTGAGATTTCAGGCAGGGAAAAGCTACGCGCTGGTAGGTGCATCCGGCAGCGGAAAGTCCACCATATTGAATCTGTTATTAGCAGGATATGATAATTATTCAGGAAGTATTTCCTATGATGGACAGGAACTTCGCAATATAGATAGTGAGTCCTTGTATGATATTGTTTCGGTAGTACAGCAGAATGTAGTAATCTTCAATGCTTCTGTGAGAGAGAACATTACCATGTTTCGAGAGGTTCCCAAAGAGGAGGTGGATAAGGTAATTGCCATGTCAGGATTGTTACCGTTTATTAAGGACCATGGAGAAGAATACCTTTGCGGTGAGAACGGAAATGCTTTGTCCGGTGGAGAAAAGCAGAGGATATCTATAGCAAGAAGTCTGCTTAGAAAATCTTCTGTGCTGCTTGTGGACGAAGCAACTGCGGCATTAGATAAGCAGACAGCCCATCAGGTGTCAAATTCTATTTTGGACATAGATGGTGTGACTAAGATCGTTGTCACCCATTCCTTAGAGGAAGCTCTGTTGAAAAGGTACGATGAGATTATTGTGCTAAAGGCAGGAAAAGTAGTGGAAACAGGAGCTTATGAAGCTTTGATGGAGAAAAAGGAGTATTTCTATTCTCTATACACTATATCACAGGACTAATGTATAAATCCCACGTAAACAGTAGTGAAACTGTTACGTGGGACATCTTTTCGTGGAGGGGCAGGGCGGCGGGGATGGTAGGGTGTTTTGTGATTCGGAGTTCCGGATGGATATTTTCTAAGCATTGCGGGACATCATTCATCACTTACGGGGCGGCGCGCATGATGCATCCATGTACAGGCGCGCCTAAATCGCTCATCCATGAGCGATTTTCCCTATGTACCTCAGCGCAATGCTTGAAAATACAGCCATCCTCCACAACTCACACAAAACACCCTGCCGTCCCCGCCGCCCTGCCCCTCCACGAAAAAAGCCTGCGGAACTAACATCACAGTTTGTTCCACAGGCGATTTGCTTTTGTTTTCTTATTTAACAGTTACAGCAGTGATATGAGGGTTTACGCCTTCGTACCAGTACAGATAACCTTCCATGTCGATAACATCACCAATCTTTAAGTTCTTTACTGCAGCGTAAACATCAGTGGTATTGTCGCACAGATAAGACTCAACGGTGAAGGTATAGGTTTCGCCGTTTAAGGAAACATTGAAGTACAGGTCGTTTCCGTCCTGACCGGAGCCATCCCAATTGTACAGGAATGCCACATCATTACCGTCTGCATCCTGACCTGCTGCCTCTACGGTCATACCCTTGAATGCTACAAACTCGTTCTGATGGTCGAATAATTCGTCAGTGCCAAGCAGAGAGGTAACATCAGTAATAGGTGCAACATAGTTGCCATCCATAATCTTGAAGGTACCGTCAGCGATTTCGATTTCGCCGGAGAACTCAGCCTTGTAACCCTTTACCTGAATCTTGGTACCGGGAAGGAGCTTGTCATAATCCTCCTGAGAGCATGCTACATTATAAATGAAGTATGCGCCGTCCTTGTCCTGGGTATAAAGGGTTGCTTTGTTGTCCCACCAGGACTGCTTTGCCTGTACATAGGTCTCAACAACAACCTCGGTATCGAGGGCAGCATCTATGTATTCAGCGTGAGTCATAACACCTTCAGACTTTACGTCTGCATCGCTACCCTTGCCACAGCCTGCGAAAGCTAAAACGAGGGTAAGAGCTAAAGATACAATTATTCCTTTTTTCATAAGTAATCCTCTTTTCTTATTTTTTATACAACCATTGATATTATAACGCAAAGTTTTATAAAATCAATGGTTTTTTTTATTTTTTCTAAAAGAGTGCAATGCGTAAGCACCAATCAGCAACCAGACAACGGCAAGTGTGGCCAGCAACACAACAGAAGCGGTGGGAAGGGAACCTAAGTCTGCCTTGGATGAAAAAGTAGGTCCGATACGGTTCAAATGGTATAAGGAAGAGATATCATCATAGAGCTTTTCCATGTATTCTTCGTTTACGGTTGTCTTTCGTCTTACGGATTTTGTCACTTCTTCAATCATCTGTCCTGCAGCATCTCGGAGGGATGCTGAGCCGTTAAATACGGGAGTGACAAAGGTATTGTCCACATTGTCAAGAAGCAGGCGGGTAGCCTTTATTTTTACATCATAGTAGGTATTGTTATCCTCACCCATACGGGAAAGATAATCCTGATAAGCTTCGGAAGATTGTGCCTTGCTTGTTACGGGGGCGTAGCCCTCCGTCATGGAGTAGCCAATCTGCACATCGTTTGTGAGCAGATATTGAGCAAACAGCCAGGAAGCCAGTACCTCCTGGGAATCGGTCTTGTTGAATACACAAATGGAAGGACCCTGGGAAATCATCTGAGGATTCTTTGGGTCAAACTGTGGTATGGGCATTACCTCCGTCTCAAATCTGACCAGTGCTTCATCACTGATGTCCGACAACGGCGCATCTGTACCCATCCAGGTGGCTCCTGCCGTGGAGTCGATTGCAAAGACACACTGTCCTGCATTTAAGAAGTTGGCAGGATAACTGGAAATTTTAAAGGTGGAAAAGGCACCTGTCTTTGCATGCCCCGCTATTGTATAAAGGAAATCCTTTGTATTGTCATTAAATATTTCAATTTCACCTTCAGAGGTGGAGTAGCCTGCGTTTTGCTGCCTGAGTGCCTGAATCATCATGTTATCAGTGGACTTATAGATAAAGGGTATCATAACCTTTTGATTGTTCAATGTATAATTGCCCTCTGCATCCTTTGCAGTGGCTGCCTCTGAAACCTCCCAGATAAAGTCCCAGGTCAGGGTTTCGGGAAGTGTATAACCAAGTGCTTCCACATAAGTCTTGTTGATATAGCATGCTTCTGTGGAGCGCATGAAGGGTATGGCATAATGATGATTGTCAAAGGCACATTCCTTTAAAAATTGGGGTATCATCTCTTCCATGGAAGGGGCGTCATAAAGTAGTTCGTTTCCGCCAAATCCGTACTTAGCATCTGCAAACAGTTCATCCAGCGGCACTACCACATTGTTGCCGGAGAGATAGGTGGCAATGTGGTCGGGGTAGGTAATGCATACATTGGGGGTGGTGCCTGTGGCAATGTTGGTAATGACATCATTATAAATTCTGCCATAGTCGGTATATAGCTTTAAATTCACCCTGATATTGGGGTAAAGTGCCTCAAAATCTTCTATAGCCTTTTTATACACCATGGTTTGGGCTTTGTTGGTATCGTTCTTTGCCCAAAAGGTGATTTCATAGTTTTTTGCGGTGTCAAACTCCTGCGGTAGTACAAATGCCTCCATTCCAGTAGAACCGTGGCAGGCCGTAAGGGCGAGTGTACCTACAAGAAGCATTGTAAGAAGCAGAGATTTAAACAGTTTTCTCATCCCTTGGTACCTCCTCTCGCAACTCCTTCCATGACTTTCCTTCTGAAGATTAAGAACAGTACAATCAAAGGAAGGGAAATCACTACAACAGCAGCCATCATGGCCGGTATATTTTCGCGTCCGAAACCGTTTTCACGGATTTCCTGAATACCGTTGGATACCAGATAATAATCCGGGTCGTCTGTAATGAGTCTGGGCCATACATAGGAGTTCCAGCATTCAATAACCTTGAGAATTACAATGGTAATCAGGGTTGGTTTACAGATGGGTATCATCACTCTGCGCAGGTATCTGAAATCGCTGGTGCCGTCAACCTTTGCCGCATAATACAAATCATCCGGTATCTGGGCAAAATTCTCTTTGAGCAGATATATGTAAAACACAGATGTGACGGAAGGTAGTATCAGTCCCAGAAAGGAATTACGCATATCCAAATTGGTAATTGTGACAAAGTTGGTGATAACCACCAGCTCGTTGGGTATCATCATCAGGGAGAGAAACAGTGTAAAAACAAGATTCTTTCCTTTAAAATCCAGTCTGGCAAAAGCAAATGCTGCCAGGGTAATCACTACCATCATAATGGCAGTGGTAATGACCGTAAAGAGGAGTGTGTTCCACAAATATCTGCCGAGGGATACTGTGGTAAAAGCATCCACATAGTTTTGCAGGGTAGGTGACAGGGTAAAAAAGGAGGGAATGTGCTCTGCATTATAAGAACCGTAGCTTTTCACTGAAGTGAGTATCATCCAGTAAAAGGGAAAGAGTACAATCACTGCCCATACGCCCAGCAGTCCGTATATGATGCCTCGTGACACTTTCGTGCGTATATTTGCCGCTTTTGATATTTTCTGATAGTCCATGGTATTGCCTTTCTATGAGTAGTGTACGTGTTTTTTGCTCACCAGGAGGTTGATACAGGTGATGGTCAACACAATGACAAAAAGGATAATTGCCGCTGCGGATGCAAAGGAAGGGTATCCTCCGCTGTCTCCGTAGAGCATATCGTAAACGTAGCCCACAATGGTGTTCATTTCTGCGGTGTTTAAATTGGTGCCAAACAGTGCGACCGCATCGCTGTACGCCTTGAACGCACCGATAAAGCCTGTGATAACCAGATAAAAAATCATAGGTGAAATCATAGGCAGGGTAATGCGTCTGAAAATACGGAAGGGTGAGGTGCCATCCACCTTGCCGCATTGTAGTAAATAGGGTTAACACTTGCCAGTGCACTGGTAAGAATCAGTATCTTAAAGGGCATAACCACCCAGACGGTATAGAGGCAGAGCACCAGCATTTTTGCCCAATAGGGACCGTCTATAAAATCGATGCTGTTACCGCCAAACAGATTGATGAGCAGATTTATCAGTCCGTCCGAATAAGCGGTTTTCTTAAAGAGAATCATAAATACCAGACCTACAGCAAGGGTATTTGTCACATAAGGTAAAAAGTAAATGGTCTGGAACATTTCACGTAAAGGTTTGATGGAGCTTAATCCCACAGAAATCAACAGGGCAAGTCCCGTGGATACCGGAACGGTGATAAGTACCAGTATCAGAGTGTTTTTCAGTGCCTGCAAAAAATAGGGGTCATGCAGCACATAGGAGTAGTTGTAAAGTCCCACTCCGTAAAAATTCTGGGAGGCAGAATTGTAGCCCTCTTCAAAGGAGTATATAAATACGTCTATCAGGGGATATATCATGAACACTCCGAGGAAGAGGAATGCCGGAATCAGATACAGCCACCCTTTCAAATTTTTCTTTTCCATAATCTTATACCTCAAAGCGGATGCGTTCACCGGTTTCCTTGTTAAAAAGGTGAACCTTGGTGGGTCTTAAAGCAAAACGAACCGTATCAGAATCGGTATCCACGTTATTTTCGGCATCAATGATGGAACGGATTGCGGCATTATCACAAAGGACATGGGTAGAAACTACACTGATATCCCTGCCCATGACTTCCACACGGTTTAATTTACAGGTCAGGGGACCGTTTTCATCAAGAATAAAGCCTTCGGGACGGATACCTACAGTTACTTCCTGATTTGGAACATTTGTAACGGACAGTACGGCCTCCTCGCCGATAAAAAGTCTGCCGTTCTCCACGCGTCCGTGGAAAATATTGATGGGAGGTGTCCCAAGGAAGGTTGCCACAAACTGATTGATGGGGTCGTCGTAAACCTCCTGTGGCTTTCCAATCTGATGTACCACACCATCCTTCATTACCACAATCAAATCGGAGATGCTCATGGCTTCCTCCTGGTCATGGGTGACAAAGATAGTGGTGATTTTGGTCTCTCGCTGGATTCTGCGAAGCTCCTCTCTGGTCTGAAGGCGCAGTCTGGCATCCAGATTGGAGAGAGGCTCGTCCAATAGAAGAACCTTAGGCATCTTTACGAGTGCTCTTGCAATTGCCACGCGCTGCTGCTGACCTCCGGAGAGCTCAGCCGGCTTTCTGTCCATAAGAGTGTCGATTTGAACCAGTTTGGCAGCTTCTAAGGCGCGTGCAGCCATTTCTTCCTTGGTCATTTTATGTACGCCCTTTAAATTTTCTAAAGGGAAAGTGATATTTTGTTTTACGGTCAGATGAGGGTACAACGCATAGCTTTGGAATACCAGCCCAACACCTCTGTGCTCGGCGGGCAGGTCGGTAACATCATCCTCTGCGAAGAAGACCTTACCGCTTGTAGGCTTTTGCAGTCCGCTTATCAGATTTAAGGTAGTACTCT
Organism: Lachnospiraceae bacterium; assembly: GCA_015056975.1. GTDB lineage: Bacteria > Bacillota > Clostridia > Lachnospirales > Lachnospiraceae > Acetatifactor. The sequence continues at coordinate 40,907 of SVFG01000011.1, forward strand.
TGCCACAGCCGGAGGGACCCAAGAGACCAATCAGCTTGCCGTCCGGGATTTCAAAGGTAAAATCGTTTACTGCCACAACCTCATCCTTTGATTTTTTGGTGCGGCTTGGAAATTTTTTTGTAAGATTTTGCAATACAATCTTCATTATGATATTCTCCTCGTTAGTTGCCTGCGAATTGTTTGTAATTCTGCAAACATTATAAATGATTTTTTTGACATTCTCAAGTGGATTTGGTGTAGATTAATTGCAGAAAATGTGTTATTGTAATAGAAGAATTTATTTTGGAGGATATTTTAGCATGGAAAAGAAAAGAAGTAGTTTCTCCGGTGGTATCGGATTTGTAATGGCAGCAGCCGGCAGTGCGGTAGGCTTGGGTAACCTTTGGCGTTTCCCCTATCTGGCAGCACAGTACGGCGGTGGTATCTTTATTCTGGTATACATCATCCTGGCACTGACCTTCGGTTTTACCCTGATGGCAACGGAAATCGGTATCGGACGTAAGACGAAGAAGAGTCCAAGCGTAGCATATAGGGTATTGCATTCCAAATTTGGATTTTTGGGTCATATTGCCATTTTGGTTCCCATGATTATTTTACCGTATTATTGTGTAATCGGTGGCTGGGTAACCAAGTATATGGTTACGTTTCTTTCAGGTAATGGCATAGAAGCAGCGAAAGACAGTTATTTTGGAGGATTCGTGGGTGATGCCGTTTCTCCCCTTTTGTATTTTGCAATTTTCTTTGGCATTACGGCGCTTGTCATTTTGCTGGGTGTAGAGAAGGGTATTGAGAAAATCAGTAAGTTCTTAATGCCGGTATTGTTGGTTATTTCCATATTTATTTCCATATATGTTATGACACTGCCCGGTGCGATGGAGGGTGTAAAGTATTATTTATTGCCTGACTTTTCAAAGTTTTCTTTTAAGACGGTGTGTGCGGCAATGGGACAGTTGTTCTATTCCTTAAGTCTGGCTATGGGTATTATGGTAACCTATGGTTCCTATACCAAGGATGAAACCAATTTGTCAAAGTCCGTAAACCATATCGAAATATTTGATACTGCGGTAGCATTTCTTGCCGGTTTTATGGTAGTACCTGCGGTATACATTTTCAGCGGCGTGGAAGGTACTCAGCAGAGCGGTGCAGGCCTGATGTTTATTACTTTGCCCAAGGTGTTTGAGCAGATGAAGGGTGGAGCAATTATCGGTGCATTGTTCTTCATTCTGGTATTTTTGGCGGCGCTGACCAGTTCCATCTCCATTATGGAGGCAATTACCTCCTCCTTTGTGGACAAGTTTAAGATTACCAGAAAGAAAGCAGCACTGGTTTGTCTTGTGATTGCGATTGCTTTAGGAATTCCTTCCTCTCTTGGAAACGGTGTTTGGTCTCATATCACCATCCTGGGAATGGATTTCCTTACATTCTTTGATTATTTGAGCAACAGCGTTGTTATGCCTATCGTGGCACTGTTTACCTGTATTTTGATTGGTTGGATTCTGGGTGCGGATACAATCATCAAGGAGCTTACCAAGAACGGTGAAAAGATGGGAAGAGCAGGACTCTACCGCATCATGATTAAATATGTGGCTCCTGTGATGATGGTAATTATTCTGGTGTTCTATACACTGGCACAGTTTGGAGTTGTTAAGTTGTAAGATTGCGAGAAGCAGTTCATACATCTTGTGATAATATGGCAAAATCCCCGGACATGGTTTGGGGATTTTTGTGTGTTGGGAGAGGGGTGAAATTGACGTGCCGCCTCAAGGGGCTTTCTGTGTCTCAGATGCGCCGGACACTACGATGAGCCTCAATGCATGGTGAGATTAGGAAGGTGAGGCTCCCTAATCTCACCTGAGTCTCATCTCCGTGGCGCATAAATCGCACAGATAGCTCCCGTGAGGCGGTGAGTCACTTCCGCCCTCTCCAATCCGGCAGGAGGTAGGCACATGAGTGGCGAGTGGAGGTATCTGTTATAAGCAGTGCAATGTGAGCACGCCGGTACTTAGCGAGGTCATTGCATCGCAAGATGCAATCGAGCTTAGTATCCGCTGCGATGCGAACTTTAGCAGGAGCGTGCCTGCGATAACAGATGCCTCTGCTCACCACTCATGTGCCTACCTTCGCCACCCATGAAAAAAAGGCCCTGCCGCATAACGGCAAGGCCTTCACTTCATTTATTAGCTTGTATAGTTATCGAAGTAACCCTGAATCAGAATGATGGGTGTACCCTTGTCTCCGGAGCCGGAAGTCAAGTCACACAGGGAACCGATTAAGTCGGTAAGCTGTCTGGGTGTGGTGCCCTGGGATGCCATGTTGCCTACCAGATTATCCTGCTTAGCCTTGATACTGTTGGAGATTGCTTCCTTAAGCTCTGCGCCGCTAAGGTTTGCGAAATCATTGTCAGCAAGATACTTTAACTTAAGCTCGTTGGGAGTACCAACAAGACCGTCTGTGAAAGCGGGAGATACTACGGGGTCTGCAAGCTCCCAGATTTTACCCTGAGGATCCTTGAATGCGCCGTCGCCGTATACCATAACTTCTACATGCTTTCCGGTCTTTTCCAAAATAGCTGCCTGAATATCCAGAACCAAATCCTTGCACTCGTTGGGGAAAAGCTTAATCTTATCCTCAGTGGACTTGTTGGAACCCAGCAGACCGTACTTTTCATTGTAGCCGCTGCCGTTTATTGGAGCATTCATAATATCATCCAAGCCACATACAACCTTGGCACCTGCCTCGCGAAGGATACGCTTGGTGCGGACTCTGGTGTGGATATCACAGTTGATAATGCAGTCGGTGTAGTTTAAGATGGTCTTTGCCTGATTTGCAAATACAACTTCAACTTCTGCACCTGCCTCGGTGATGATGTCGGAATAGTACTGTACATAATCAACACCGGTAAATTCATGCTTATTCTCACCGAACAGCTCTCTATATTTCTCTAAAGTCAGAACATCGGTGTAGGGATTGATGCCGGCATCGTCCAGCTGGTCGTAGGTAAGCAGTGCGTTACCAACCTCGTCACTGGGATAGCTTAACATCAAAACTACCTTCTTGCAGCCCATTGCAATTCCCTTTAAGTTAATTGCAAAGCGGTTACGGGAAAGAATGGGGAAAATAACGCCCACTGTCTCACCACCCAATTTTGCTTTTACATCGGCAGCAATGTCACTAACGGATGCGTAATTGCCCTGTGCGCGTGCTACGATGGATTCTGTCAATGCGATGACATCTCTGTCTCTCAAAGAAAATCCTTCGCTCTCTGCTGCGCCTAAAACGCTTTCTACTGTAATGTCTACGAGATTGTCTCCTTCGCGGATGATAGGTCCGCGGATACCTCTTGAAACTGTTCCAACTCTTCTTTCCATACATTACTCCTATCTGCAGGAAGGTCATAAACCTTATGTCTGCGTGTATGCTTATTCAAAAAACATATACATTATACATGGATATTGTTTAAAATGCAATTGCTTATTGCATAGTTTATGATAAAATATTTAGGGAGAGTTTGTCGAAAATTACAAAGAGAGGCAAAAATCAGGTGATAAAAGCAATTATTTTCGATGCATTTGGAACACTTTTTCAGGTGACAAGCGGCGGTTCTGCGAGAACAATTATGAAGAATATAGCAGACTGTGGAACTGTGGTGGACGGACAGATATTCCTACAAGAGTGGAAGGACTATTACAAAAAGCATACGGCCGGTGCTTGCAAATTAATGACGGAGCGCGATATTTTTATTTCCAGAATTAGGATGTTTTATGAGCATTATGGTGTGTGCAGGAATGCAGAAGCTGATGCGGATGCACTTTTAGCCGGCGCCTATGAGCGTGAGGCGTATCCGGAGGCAAAGGACGTACTTACTGCGTTAAAGGAGAAGTATCTGATTTTTATCGGCTCCAATACGGATAATGATGTGCTTAAGAGCGTCATGCATAAAAATAATATCACAGTGGATAAGGTTTATACATCCGAGAACTTAAAATGCTACAAGCCCAATTCACAATTTTACACACACATTTTGAAGGATAATGCTTTGAGTCCGCAGGAGGTTTGGTTTGTCGGAGATTCTGTAACAGATGATGTTCTGGGACCGAAATCGGTCGGAATGAAAACGGTATGGGTAGACAGAGGCGGTGCCGGAGGCGATTACGGACAGGAGAAGACGGTTCAGGATTTGAAAGAACTGATAGAATATTTGTAAGGAATTTGTTTGTTATGGCCCACTATCAGCGATTGGGCCTGTGCAGGGGAAATGCTCTTCCCAGACCCACAGAGAGGCAATTTTTGTCTTAAAATCAGCCGAAAATCAGGACTTTTGGGTCTCAGGTAGTAAATACGGTCCTCAGACCCTCAATTTAAAAAATAGAGGGTCTGGAAGAAAGAAGTCGTGTTGTGGTGCCCACGGGGCGAATTAAATTGGGAGTATATTTTGAGCGTTGGTTTAAACCAAGGGTAAGAAGCGCGAACACAAGTCACGCAGCTCATTTTGAAAGGAGTAAATGCAAATGAAACTAATAATCACGGATATTGAGAATTTTAATATCCCTGTAGAAGGAGAATACAAAATAATATGTCCCAAGGGTGATAT
>SVFG01000116.1 GCA_015056975.1 Lachnospiraceae bacterium
ATACCGTAATCTTTTCTTCCGCCTCTTCCTCCTTATCGGAAAGCACATGAATTTCTATTTCATCTCCCTTTTTCACATACAGAATGATTTCCCCGTTTTCCGCTATGGACACATGCTCCACATGCTCCTGATAACCATCGGGGATATCGCTTGCAAGATAATTGAATATCTCTGTAGGCTTGTCCGAAACGGTATCCAGACACCACAATTTACTACGCTCGCTGTAATACAGCTTTCCGTCCGCCTCCATGGTAAAATGCCAGACATAGGTCTGGTCCATGGTCCTTATTTCCACAAACTCCTTATTCTCTTTGTCATACCGAATCACCTTAGCCCTATACTGTCCCGGGTCGCTGACAGCAAACTGTATTTGTCCTTCATTATCATGGAACGCCGCAGTGACAAATTCCTCCTCTTCCCTATACCCCTTTCTTGCGACATAACTTCCCTCAGGGTCATACACCTCTATAACACTCTTACCGTTTCGCAGTACATACTGATAGCCTTCTTTATCGCACCACCACATCCCTTGTACCAGCTCGTATGGGTTGATTTCTTTCTCCTGATAACCGCTTAAGACAGCTTGCTTTGACTGTAGCTTACCTTCCCCGTCAAAACGAACCAGCCAGTATTCCGACACATTTCCCTTATTGTGGGAAGATGCTTCTGCAAACAGCATAGCTATATCATTTTCCCCTAAGATGTCCATGCATGCAAAATAACCCATCTTAAAACAACTGTCCGTCAGCTCCAGCTCTATCGGTTCTGCAAACTGTGTATCGTTAAGCCGCCTTGTAATCCGCTTATTGTCCTCCAAAACATATCTTGCATCCCGATAATATGCCACCGGATTCAAAGCATCCTCTTCTTCCAGCTTTACGTACCGCACCTCTTGGTAAAATCTGGTACCGGTGGACTCTGTTCCTTCGCTGGCGGAGGTATTTTCTGTGGATGTAGCCGAATGGTCTGAAGCCACAGGATTGCTGCAGGCTGTAAAGCACAAAAGCAATCCTGTGATTAACAATAACATTAACTTGCTATATGCTTTTCTTATTAATCTTCTCCCCATGGCTTCCTCCTCTGTAGTACATACTATAAATTTAGTATAACATACAATTTTGCATATTCTGTTAACGGTTTCTTACAGATTTCTTACAAAAATTCAAAGCACCTTGATTGCATAATACAATCAAAGTGCCGTAGCTACACATACTAGTACATTTACTTCACTTTTACGGTCTGTAGTTTTCCCCCACCTCTACAATTTCACCATCTTGCTCCTCAAAATACCAAAGCACACTTTCACCATGCTCCTCCTGATAGCTGATAAACTCTTCATAGGTTATTTCCACACGTGGATCCCAATGAAAATCCAAAATGCTGAACTTGCAATTATCACTGAGCGTATATGAAGCATGTATATCCGAGATATCAACTACCTCAAAGCCTGCTCCCTGGTCATATTCTTCCTTCCATTCCTCATCTAAAAAATCAACCCATTTCTGTTCATCAATGATGATGGTGCTACCATCCACTGAAACTACAAAACCCCTAAAGCCACCTTTCAAAGCTCCTTCGGCTATCTGTGGCTCCGACTCCTCTAGTTCGGAAGATTCATTTGTCCTTCCAGTCTCCTCACTCTTCTCAAACCCGGACAACTGCTCATCGCTACTTACAGTCTCCGTATCACTGTTTATCACCTCTGTTTCATCGGCTTCAGCTTCCACCTCGCTGCTCACACTTTCCGAACCCGATACTGCATTTTCCGCCTCATCAGGCACTTTGGCATTGCATCCCAAAAAACCCATGCACAAAACAAGACACACGATACCCTTCCATGTTTTCCGCATAATAACTAACCTCCCCATGGCATAATAACATATACTAATATATTAATTTACTTATTGCAAATACCTATACCTCATAGGTCTATAGCCAGAATTTAGCAAAGATGCATAATTCCTATTGGTTGTCTGAACTATTTTCCCTGCACTTGCAGTTTCTTCCAAAGTGTTTACATATCTAACTCCATTAGACACATATGTACCTATCACTATCATTACATGATGACCTGGTTTATTTAATATATCATATGATTGTACTGTATCATAATTAATGACTTCTTCAAAAGGCTCATCCAAAGTATATGTTCCATATTTACCAGGTAAATCATACGCAACCGAAACATATCCTGAACAATCCATTCCAACCGTACCGCCAACTTGACGTTGTGTATAATCGCAGCATACATTTCCCGCAAACATTCCGTTATTTATATTTGATACAAATGTTTCTGCATTCCAGCCCCCCCAACAATAAGGAACTCCCACCACTGAATGGTCTGCTCCATCAGCTAACGCTGTAAGCCAGGTTGGTTGTGTTACCCACGATGCATTCTCTGTAACTGACAGATTAGAATTCCTACTACTGTTAAATGTCCAATAAAGCCCAAAATATTGCATCGCTCTCAAGCCAATGTTTGTTGTCGACATACTCTTATATGTAGCAGCCCTTGCCATTATTTCTGCATTGTCGCTTTCTATTTGCTCATATTCTCTTTCTGCAAATCCTATAGCTTTACCGGACATATTCCTATATAACCGATAAATATTTACTCCCTTTTCTCCTACTACCATCTGATAAATTTCACCATTTTCAGCAAACTGGAAATTACCACGATTAAACTCTCCTTCATTCTTTTCCGGAAGTGCATAACCGACATTTTTCCCCTCGCTTATTACAATTCGCTCCTGAATCTTCATCTTATTATTTTCGTGATAATAATTGCTTTGAAAACAGATTGAATTCTTTCCTGCTGAAGCCAGTACCAATTCCGAACTATACAAACCATCACTAATATCCTGCTTAACAGCTGCATCCGCTGTATCATTTCCATCGTAATACTGAGTTACCAATTCTCCATCTGCATCAAACCAATATTCTGTCAGATGTTTATCCTGATTACTAAGCTCTATAATCTTGCCAACTATTTCACCTGTATCAATAGTTACTTCAGCCAGAAGTTGTCTGACATAGGAATCTCTAAGGTCTTCATACACTACTTTCAAGCTGTTGTCTTCTTCAACGTAATACATTAACTTAATGTCCATATACCAAGGTACAGAAATGGCTTTATCATATTCCTCCCCAGAATAAACCAAAACTCGATTGTTAACAGTATCATCAATAAACACTTTATTTCCTGCAATAAAGAAAGCATCCGGACCTATCTCTTCATGCTCATTTGCCTCGATATATCCGGGAAAACTGTCCTTATTAACCTGATAGCTGTACTGTAGCTTATTAACATTTCCACTTTGGACCAAATTTGCGGAAACATCCTTACAAAAAAACATACTGGTACATAATGATGCGACAAGAAATAAACTCATTCTTTTCATTTGCATTTCCTCCTAAAAATTTGTCCTTTGTAAATTGTGCACGATTTACATTTTCAACATATCACACACTTTTACGAATGACAATTTCTATATAGGAAACATGGCCCTTTTTAGGTTTCCGATTTCGCAACTTCTAAGTTTCCAAATTGGAAACCTGAATTTTAACCGAAATTATGGCATTTTTTGACATTATATTTTATAATGTCAATTGTAAATAATTAAAAAGGGGGACATAAATGAGTCGCATATTAGACAAAAATGCTTTTGGCAAGTTGCTTCTTTATCTGCGCAACCAAAAAGGATTGACACAGGAAAAACTAGCGAAAGAATTAAATACGACAAAGAGTACTGTTAGCAAATGGGAACGGGGTGACTATACCCCAAATATCGATATCATGCTTTCCATAGCTGATTATTTCCTTCTTACATTGGATGAATTGGTGGAACCGACAGAAACGCTTAAAAAATTGCAACAGCAGGAAGATCCCTCCGAAATAAAACCTGTAGAGCCACAGGCAACATCAAATCCGAAAAAGAAATTTATTCCTCTATTTGTCTGTATAGGATTCATCGCAATAGTTGGGTTCATTCTGGGAGTTAGATATCAAAGTTCCAAAAGCACAGATACAATTGCTCTTCCATGTACTCTCGTTTCGCAAGAATATACCGTTCATGAAATGTACGGATATATATTACAGTTACAATATACAATCCCTATTGAATATGATTCAATAAAAATGCAGGAGTTTTCAAATATATTATTTAATGAGTGGACTAAAAATAGAGATTTAGAAGAGGATATAAAGGCAATTTCTTTTGAATTCTTACTAGACAAGGAGTCTACTCCGCATTGCATTATTTTTAAATCTTTTCCCAAAAAATAACGAAAAGGAGAATACATATGAAAATATTAATTTCACTACTTATTTGTTTCTTAACCCTATCAATACCCATCAATGCACACGCCTCCACCTCCTCCGCTCCTGTTTATAGTGGCTATACAGAGGAAGGTACCTACTATGTTGTTTATCAAACAGAAGGCAATAATGTTTATGCAATTCGCAGTGACAGATTGTTTATTTCTGCTGACAAAATATACAATGGATATATATATCCCAACCCTACCCTATATTTCACACATACTCAAAACGGCATAAAGTACACAGGTGTACTAGAATTACAAAGCTATATCCACAAAGACGGAATAACTACCGCTATCTACACAGGATACGTTTACGCCATCAGCTAACTACACCATCTCACTCAGCTTCGCAAACTGCTCCAGAGTCAGCGCCTCGCCTCTGATGGTGGGTGACAGGTTCATTTTTTCCAGAGCTTCTGCCACCGCTTCCTTGGTAAGCTTAAGCTCCGGGGCGTTTGTCAGGCCGTTTACCAAAGTCTTTCTGCGCTGATTAAAGGAGGCACGGATGAGGGCAAACATCTTCTTTTCATCCTGCACCAGCACGGGAGGCTGCTCGTATCTGGTGAGTCTGATGACTGCACTGCCCACGTTGGGTCTGGGCATAAAACAGTTGGGCGGTACGTTTGCCACAATCTGAGGCTTTGCATAGTACTGCACCGCAAGGGAAAGTGCGCCGTAATCCTTGGTGCCGGGTCCCACCTGCATGCGGTCTGCCACCTCCTTTTGCACCATAATGGTGATGCTCTTTAGGGGCACATGACTTTCAAACAGGCCCATGATAATGGGTGTGGTTATGTAATAGGGCAGGTTTGCCACCACTTTGATGGGTCTGCCCTCATTTTTCTCCTGCACAATCCTGTTGATATCAACCTTCAAAATATCCTCGTTGATTACCGTCACATTGTCATATTCGGACAGGGTATCCTGCAAAATAGGGATTAACGCCTTGTCAATCTCCACAGCTACCACTTCTCTTGCACTCTCTGCCAGATACTGGGTCATGGTGCCGATGCCGGGTCCGATTTCCAGCACGCAGTCCTCCTTTGTAATCTCAGCCGCTGAAATAATGCGGTCCAACACGCTTGTATCAATCAAAAAGTTTTGTCCGAATTTCTTCTGAAAATTAAAATTGTATTTTTGCAAAACTGCAATGGTATTCTGGGGTATTCCTAGGTTTGCCATAATTTATCTCTCTTCGTCGTTATTTACTGTAGTCTCAAAATAGTTTCTCAGTTCCGTTAAATCCTTACAAATCACAAGGCTAAGCGTCTTCATCTCCTCATCCGGCGCAAGCATGTCCGGCACCATCACGGGCTTCATCCCTGCCCTGTACGCGGAACGGATACCGTTAAAGGAATCCTCAATAGCGTAGGTTTCCTTAGGGTCTGCGCCAAGCTTTTCACAGGCAATCAGGTAGATGTCCGGCTCCGGCTTGGAATGCTCCACCATATCACCGCCCACAATCTCCGTGAAATATTCGCGGATGCCTGCCTGCTCCAAATGATTCACCACGGAAGCATACCGGGTGGAGGAGGCAAGACCGATAATATAGCCATCCTTTTTCAGGTAATCCAAAAGCTCCACAACTCCCGGCTTCATGGGCATGCCGTTGTCTGTGATATACTGCTTAAAGTATCGGGAGGACTCTACGCAGAATTCATCATATTTAAAATCCGGTCCGTAAAAATCAAATATAATCTCTCTGACATCCGTATTATTCCTGCCAATACATCTTGGGAACACGTTTTCCATATCTAAGATACCCTGCTCCTTTGCCACCTGACACCAACAGTCGAAGCAAAGCTTCTCGGTGTCAAACAAAACACCGTCCATATCGAACACAACTGCTTTCATTCAATAATTTCCTATTGCCTTTCTGATTGATAATAGTAAGCTATATTATG
>SVFG01000117.1 GCA_015056975.1 Lachnospiraceae bacterium
CCGCCATCTGTTAAAGGCGAAAGAAATGCTTGGAATGAGGCTGTGCGTGCTTCATAATCTGTATTTTTACAATACCATGATGGAAGAAATAAGAGATTCGCTGGATTATGGATGTTTTGCAGAGTATAAGAGAAAAAAGCTGGAAAACATGGCAACACCGCTGGATTAACAGTATGGATATATTAAAAAAGTGTGAAAAACAAATTTTTTATGGTAAAAGGACTTGCCCAAAAGGAAAATATTGTGTATGATTCTTATTTGAAAGTGTTAATTGACATCTGATGTCAGAATGGAGGAACAATGGGTATTTTATTAGAAGGAACAGGACAGGCACCTGCCGGAATGGGACTGGGAGGATTGATTGGAACCTTTGCAATTTACGGTGTGATTATTTTTGCAATGTGGTTTTTCCTGATGAGACCTCAGAAGAAGGAGCAGAAGAGAGTTGCAGCAATGATTTCTGCACTTGAGACCGGTGACTGTGTTATGACCACATCCGGTTTTTACGGCATTGTAATTGATATTACGGATGATACTGTTATTGTAGAGTTCGGTAATAATAAGAACTGCCGTATTCCCATGGATAAAGCGGCTATCAGCCGTGTTGAGAAGCCCGGTGAGAATTAATCAGGCTGACAGGAATTACCGAAGGAAATGCTTATGGAGCTTATCCTTCGGTTTTTTATTTGGAAAGTCTTGTTTGGAGGATAAATTATGAGGATGTTTAAATATGCGTTTGCTTTATTGGCCTGTATGTTTTTGGTTGGATGTGGGGAAGAAAACGTAGGTGAACAGCCTATGAACAATGTAACGATGGAAACTGTAACGGAATCGGAAATTGAATCGGTAGCTGAAGCAACAACTGAGCAGAATGAAACAACAGAGCATGAAGTAATTTCAGAAGTTGTGGCGACGGAGATGGAGGAAGAAGTATCTGTAATGTATGAAAATGCGTCTCAGTTAATAGCCAATATGAAAGTGGGCTGGAATCTTGGAAATACCATGGACAGTGAAGGAAAGCTTGAAACTTCCTGGGGAAATCCCAAGACTACACAGGAAATGATTGATGCAGTTGCAGCTGCAGGTTTCAATACTATCCGCATTCCGACTACGTGGTATTGCAGAGCTGATGCTGAGGGCAAAATTGATAAGGAATGGCTTGAACGTGTAGCTGAGGTGGTTGATTATTGTTATGACAACGATATGTATGTAATACTAAATACTCATCATGAGGGGAGCTGGCTGGTTCCTGATGAAGGAAAGATAGATAAGGTGGAAGAAAAGTTTTTGTTCTTCTGGAAGCAGATTGCTGAATACTTTAAAGAGTATGATCAACATCTTGTGTTTGAGGGCCTGAACGAGCCCCGTACCATTGGTAGTGCAAAAGAATGGAGCGGTGGAACAGACAAAGAGCGTGAACTGATTAACCGTTTGGAAAAAGGCTTTGTTGAGACTGTGCGTGCTACGGGAGGTAACAATGAGACCAGATGCCTATTGATTACCGGATATGCGGCAAGCGCAGACAAGCAGGCTATGAAGGCAATTGAAATACCTGACGATAAGTACATAGCAGTGTCCATTCATGCCTATACGCCCTATCGTTTTACCTTTTATAACAACGGAAACGGTGATACCAAAATATGGGATGAAAGTGTAAAAAGAGATATTGATATTTTGTTTGATGATATCAATGAAATGTTTATTTCAAAAGGCGTGCCTGTCATTATCACGGAATACGGTGCAGAGTGTAAAAATGACAGAACGGGCGGAGAAGATAATTTAAACTCCAGATGTAAATGGGTAGCTTATTATGTTAAAAAAGCAAAGGAGCTGGGAATACCCTGTGTGTGTTGGGACAACGGTATTTTTAACGGCTCAGGTGAGCGTTTTGGTATCTTTAACCGCAGGGAACTAACCTGGTATGAGCCTGAATTTGTGGATGCAATGATAAATGCCGCATATGGTGAATAAAAAAGTTGAAAAATGCAAGGTTTTCAGTTATGATGTAAAAAGGTGTTTATAAAGAATTTCGGAGGAAGTTATTATGGAATTAAAGATTACATGCATTCCCGGTGACGGTATCGGTCCCGAGATTGTAAATCAGGCAAAAAAGATTCTTGTAAAAATCGGTGAAGTATATGGGCATAAGATGCTCTTTACGGATATTTTGATGGGTGGAGCGTCCATTGATGTTCATGGCGTACCACTTACAGACGAGGCAATCGCTACTGCTAAAGCTGCGGATGCAGTACTGATGGGTTCTATCGGTGGTGATACTACCACATCTCCCTGGTACAAACTGCCGCCTAATTTGCGCCCGGAGGCAGGCCTCTTAGCAATCAGAAAGGCTTTGAATCTGTTTGCAAACTTACGTCCCGCAGTCCTTTATGATGAGCTTGCGGGTGCATGTCCTCTGAAGGAAGAAATCAGCAAGGCCGGCTTTGATATGATGATAATGAGAGAGCTTACAGGCGGTCTGTATTTCGGTGAGCGTAAGACCATAGAAGAGAATGGTGTGAGAAAGGCTTTTGATACTCTTACATATGACGAGAACGAAATCCGCCGTATTGCCATCAAGGGCTTTGATATTGCCATGAAGCGTAATAAGAAGGTGACCAGTGTTGATAAAGCAAATGTGCTGGATTCCTCCCGCCTTTGGAGAAAGGTTGTGGAAGAGGTTGCCAAGGATTATCCTGAGGTGACATTAGAGCATATGCTTGTTGATAACTGTGCAATGCAGTTAGTAAAGGATCCTGCACAGTTTGATGTGATTCTCACTGAGAATATGTTTGGTGATATCTTGTCCGATGAGGCAAGTATGGTAACAGGTTCCATCGGTATGCTCGCAAGTGCCAGTTTGAATGATACCAAGTTTGGCCTTTATGAGCCCAGTCACGGTTCTGCACCCGATATCGCAGGTAAGGATATTGCAAACCCTATTGCTACGATTTTGAGTGCTGCCATGATGCTTCGTTACAGCTTTGATTTGGATAAAGAAGCAGATGCTATTGAAAATGCAGTGAAGCAAGTACTGAAGGATGGATACAGAACCGGAGATATTATGTCTGAAGGCTGTACAAAAGTAGGATGTAGTCAGATGGGCGATTTGCTTGCAGAGAGAATTAAGTAAGATTAGGATAATTAGGATAAAAAGCACTGTGAATACAGTGAGAAAGAGGTAAAAAGATGAGAAGTGATTCCGTAAAATGTGGTACCGCTCAGGCACCTCACAGAAGTTTATTTAACGCACTTGGCTATACTGAGGAGGAGAGAAAACGTCCTTTAATCGGTATTGTGTGCTCCTATAATGAAATCGTACCCGGTCATATGAACCTTGATAAAATTGCAGAGGCAGTAAAAATGGGTGTTGCAATGGCAGGCGGTACTCCCATTATGTTCCCTGCAATCGCAGTTTGTGACGGTATTGCAATGGGACATACCGGTATGAAGTATTCCCTGGTTACCAGAGATTTGATTGCGGATAGTACAGAGTGTATGACCTTGGCTCACGGCTTTGACGGTTTGGTTTGTATCCCCAACTGCGATAAGAACGTACCCGGTTTACTTATGGCTGCTGCCAGAGTAAACATTCCTACTATTTTCGTGTCAGGCGGTCCCATGCTTGCAGGCCGTATTGACGGTCATAAGACCAGTCTTTCTTCCATGTTTGAGGCAGTTGGTAGTGTTGCTGCCGGTACCATGACCATGGAAAAGCTCTGCGAGTTTGAGGAGAAGGCTTGCCCTACCTGCGGTTCCTGTTCCGGTATGTACACTGCAAATTCCATGAACTGTCTTACAGAAGCAATCGGTATGGGCTTAAAGGGCAACGGTACTGTTCCCGCTGTATATTCCGAGCGTATCCGTCTTGCTAAGCATGCAGGTATGAAGATTATGGAGCTTGTAGAAAAGGATATCAAGCCCAGAGATATTATGACAGAAGATGCATTTATGAATGCGTTAATCGTGGATATGGCACTTGGATGTTCCACAAACTCTATGCTACACCTTCCTGCCATTGCGAAGGAAGCAGGCGTAGACCTTAACCTTGACATTGCAAACGAGCTTTCTGCAAAGACACCTAACCTTTGTCATTTGGCACCGGCAGGCCCTACCTACATGGAGGATTTGAATGAGGCAGGCGGTGTGTATGCAGTTATGAATGAGCTTACCAAGAAGAATTTGTTAAAACTTGATTGTATGACAGTAAGCGGTCAGACAATCGGTGAAAATATCAAAAACTGTGTAAATAGAAATCCTGAGGTTATCCGTCCTGTAGAAAATCCTTATTCCGAGACAGGTGGTATTGCAATTCTTAAGGGTAATTTGGCTCCAGACAGCGGCGTTGTGAAGCGCTCTGCAGTAGTTACCGAGATGATGGTTCATCAGGGTCCTGCACGTGTATTTGACTGTGAAGAGGATGCGATTGCGGCTATCAAGGGCGGTAAGATTGTGGCAGGTGATGTTGTGGTAATCCGTTATGAAGGACCTAAGGGTGGTCCCGGTATGCGTGAGATGTTAAATCCCACCTCTGCAATTGCCGGTATGGGTCTTGGCTCCAGTGTAGCTTTGATAACAGACGGTCGTTTCTCCGGTGCTTCCAGAGGGGCTTCCATCGGTCATGTTTCACCGGAAGCGGCAGTAGGCGGTCCTATCGCACTTGTAAAAGAGGGCGATATCATCAGTATCAATATTCCTGAGAATAAGCTTGATGTATTGGTATCTGACGAAGAGATGGCTAAGAGAAAAGCAGAGTGGAAGCCTGTTGAAAAGCCTGTTAGCGGATATCTTGCAAGATATCGTGAGCTTGTTACCAGCGGTAATCGTGGTGCAGTGCTTGAGCTTCCCGCAAAATAAGAATTAAGGAGGAACTTAAAATGCAGTTGACAGGTGCTGAAATTGTTATAGAGTGCCTTAAGGAGCAGGGAGTAGATACCGTTTTCGGTTATCCCGGAGGAACTATTTTAAATATTTACGATGCACTTTATAAACACAGCGATGAGATTAATCATATATTAACTTCTCATGAGCAGGGAGCAGCCCATGCGGCTGACGGTTATGCGCGTGCCACCGGTAAGGTGGGTGTTTGTATGGCTACCAGCGGACCCGGTGCAACCAATCTGGTAACCGGTATTGCTACCGCATACATGGATTCTGTACCCATGGTAGCAATCACCGCGAATGTAAATCTACCTTTGCTGGGCAAGGATACATTCCAAGAGGTTGATATTGCAGGTGTGACCATGCCTATTACCAAGCATGGCTATATTGTAAAGAATGTAAACGACCTGGCAGATACCATCCGCAAGGCATTTAAAATTGCGACAACCGGACGTCCCGGTCCCGTTCTTGTAGATATTACCAAGGATGTAACAGCTGCAAAATGTGAATATGAGCCCGTTGTAATTGAGAAAGCCATAGTGGAGAATACAATTAGTGAAGAGGAATTTGCAAAAGTAATTTCTTACATTGCAGAGGCTAAGAAACCCTATATTTATCTGGGTGGCGGTGCCGTAATTTCCGGTGCAGAGAAGGAAGTAGCTGAATTTGCAGAGCTTATTGATGCGCCTGTATGTGATACCCTCATGGGTAAGGGTGCGTTTAACGGTAAGAGTGAACGCTATACCGGAATGATTGGTATGCATGGTACTAAGACCTCCAATCTCGGCGTGAGTCAGTGTGACCTGTTGATTGCCCTTGGTGCAAGATTTTCTGACCGTGTAATCGGTAATCCCAAGAGATTTGCCGAAAATGCAAAGGTGATTCATATTGATATCGATGCTGCGGAAATCAATAAAAATATTCGTGTAGATGCAGCGATTGTTGGCGACTTAAAGAAAGTACTTTCTGCACTGAACGGTAAAATTGAAAAGAAGAACAATGCAGACTGGATGGCTACCATCAAAGAGCTTAAGACAAAGTACCCCTTGAAGTATGATACAGAGAAGCTGTCAGGACCTTATGTGATTGAAGAGATTGACAGAGTAACTAAGGGAGATGCGGTGATTTCCACTGATGTAGGTCAGCATCAGATGTGGGCGGCACAGTATTATAAATATACAAGTCCCCGCACGTTCCTTTCCTCGGGCGGTCTCGGAACTATGGGCTATGGTCTTGGAGCATGTATAGGTGCTCAGGTTGGACAGCCTGATAAAATTTGTATTAACATTGCAGGAGATGGCTGCTTCCGTATGAATATGAACGAGCTTGCTACTGCCAGCCGC
>SVFG01000118.1 GCA_015056975.1 Lachnospiraceae bacterium
AGCCGTGAGACCTCGATTCCGCCACCGGCTTTCAGCCGCGGCTCCATCTCGGTCACGGGCTGCGCCCTATAAAACACGAAAAGAATAGCCGGACAATCAAGCGAGCTTGATGTCCGGCTATTCTTTTCGTGTTTTGCACGGCTTTAGCCTTGCGTGGAAGCTGCTGACGGGAATCGGACCCGTGACCTCCGCACTACCAATGCGACGCTCTACCGACTGAGCCACAGCAGCGTTTCCGGTGACTGCTTACGCAATCACCGTTTTACATTCTAGCAAATGTGACGTTCTTTGTCAACAAAATAAATGCAGAAATTGCAGATATTTTTTATATTATTCATTAATTATAGTTTTTAACTTCTCTGTCTCTATATCAATCACGCTCTTGTCGATACGCTCAAACAATATTTGAATCTCAGGAAGTCTGTAGCCTGCGGAGATTTCTTTACGTTTCCAATCATTGGAAATATGCAGCCATGCGCACACTTTCTCAGAGGAAAAGGGAAGGAATGGTGCAAGGAGCACTGCCAGGTTTGCTATAATCTGCACGCATTGGTAAAGAGTGTTTTGGCAGGCCTTTTCATCGGTGGTACGTGTTATCCAGGGCGTCTGTGTGTCAAAGTATTTATTTGCACTGCGCACAAACTCAAAAATACCGCCGATAGCATCCTTAAACGCTCCCTTTTCAATCAGTTTTCCTGTTTCATCAAATAATTGGTCTATCTGCTTACTTATCTCTTTATCAGGTTCTCCGCAGGGCACCACGCCGTCCCAGTATTTATTGATAAAGGAAAGAGAACGGTTTACAAAATTACCGTAAGCTCCAAGCAACTCCCCGTTGTGGCTGTAAATATATTCTCTCCAGGAAAAATCAGCATCTTTCTTTTCCGGTCCGTTTGCCAGGAAATAATAACGTATAGAGTCTGCATCGTAGCTTTCCAACAAATCCTTTATCCATATAGCGTAATTCCTACTGGTAGAAATTTTACTGCCTTCCAAGGTCAGGTATTCACTGGATACAATCCTATCCGGCAAGTGCCAATTTTCACCGTTGGCAATTAACAGTGCCGGCAGAATAACTGTGTGGAAAGGTATGTTATCCTTTCCGTGAACATAATAATGGGTAGCGTTCTCTCCCCACAGTCGTTTATAGTCATCGCCTCTTTCCTCTGCCACGCTTACACTGGCAGACAGATAACCCAGCACATTTTCAGCCCAGATATAAATACTCTTCTCTTCATAACCTTCCTTTGGTACATCAATGCCCCACTCCAAATCTCTGGTTAATGCCCTGTCACGCAAACCCTCTTCAATGTACCTGTTGGTAAAAGCCACGGCATTTCTTCTCCACTGACTACCGCTGTCAACCAAGTTTCTTAACTCTTTTTCCAGCTTGGATATTGCAATATACAAATGTTTGGATTCCTTAAACGTAACCGGCTTTCCACACACTGCACAGAGCGGCTCCACCAGACTTTCAGGTTCTAAAACCGTACCACAAAAATCACACTGGTCTCCTCTTGCATCCTTGCCGCATTTGGGGCAGATACCTGTGACAAATCTATCTGCCAGGAAACCATTGCACTCCTCACAAAATGCCTGTGGAGTCTCCTTTTCATAAACCAAATCACTCTGATACAACTTCTCATGAAATTTCTTCACAAAATCCTTGTGCTTATCTTCTGATGTCTTGGTATACAAATCATAACTGAAGCCCAATCTCTCAAAACAGTCCGTAAACTCCTCATGATAAAAATCACTAATCTCCTTGGGAGACTTTCCCTCCGCTTTGGCACGTATCGCTACCGGTGTGCCATGACAGTCACTTCCCGAAACAAAATATACATTGTCACCGCATGCCCTGTGATATCTCGCCAAAACATCTCCCGGCAACAAACCTGCAATGTGTCCTATGTGTAATGAGCCGTTTGCATACGGCCAAGCTCCTCCGATTAAAATATCTCTCATAATCTTACCTCATTTCTTTCTATTGTGATAACTGCGGGTTACAAATTTAGGTAAGAGGCGAGGGGCATGAGGGGATACCATGGCACAAGCAGTGCAATGTGAGCACGTCGGCCAAATCGTCGCTCGGCAGCGACGATTCTGAGAGAATTGCTTTGCAATTCTCCTTAACGTACACTCAACACTCGCCCGTAGCGAAAGCGTGCCTGCGGATGCTATGGTATCCCTTCGCGGCTCCTCGTCTCTTACCTATACATACTAAAAAAGCCCTCCTCTCTGAAAATTTCTTTTCAGGGACGAGAGCTATCGCTTCGTGTTACCACCCTAATTCACTTACACCTCACGATGCAAGCCTTATCAACTACGGATGAGAAATGATTCATCGATAGTCTATCACTGTAACGGGTGCACCCGTCGTAGCCTTGGCGAAACGCTTCGGTACGCAGCTCCGAGACCATTTTCAACAGCTATTTCCACGCCTGTTCTCACCACCACAAGCTCTCTGTAATGTTCCTAACTGCCTACTTTTCTCTTCATAGCCTTTTTTCGATACTAGCACATCATATTCAATTCGTCAACTATATTTTTTTACAACAGCTTCCTAATCTTTGCCTTTAACCGCTGCAGGGCATTGTCCGTTGACTTTTCCTCCCTGCCAAGCACCTTTGCAATCTGAGCCGTGGGCATCTTGGTCATGTATAAGTCCAGCACCTGTTTTTCAAAGGGGCTGAGTTCGCTTTCAATAACCTTTTCCAGATAAGCAACTCTTTCTTTATCCAAAAATGCTTCCTCCGGATTTAACTCTGTCCTATCCTCCAACGCCTCCAGAAGCTGCTTTTCACCTTTATCCTCCTGCTCCTCGCTGTCACTGTACAAAGAAACATAAGTATTCAAAGGAATGTGTTTCTGACGTTTTGACGCCTGCACTGCCGTGTACATCTGACGGCTGACACACAAATCTGCAAAGGTTAAAAAGCTGGCATCCCTGCCCATATCATAATCCCGCACAGCCTTAAACAGCCCGATCATGCCCTCCTGAATCAGGTCCTCACTGTCACCGCCTAAGATAAACATGGATTTCGCCTTACTGCGCACCAGATTCTTGTACTTATCACATATGTAATCCATGATAGCGGTCTCACCGTTTCTGAGCCTGTCTATCAGTTCTTCATCACTCAATAATTCATAATCTGCATACTCTCTCTGCATGAAATATCCTTCCTATAAATCCTGCTTACGCAAATAATCCCCCCCCGGTCATTTACATTCCTCTCTGACGCACAATTTCATAGGCCAGAACACCTGCTGCCACCGAAGCATTCAGGGAATCAATATCTCCCTTCATGGGTATGGAAGCAATCATATCGCACTTTTCCTTTACAAGACGGCCTACTCCTTCCCCTTCGTTACCGATAACAAGACCGATGGGACCCTTCAAGTCCAACTGGTACATGGTAGTTCCGCCCATGTCTGCACACACAAACCACAGACCTTCCTTCTTCAAATCCTCAATGGTTTTTGCCAGATTGGTCACCTTAGCTACAGGGGTATAGTTCAATGCCCCGGCAGAGGTTCTTGCCACCGTTGCCGTAAGTCCCGCTGCACGGTTCTTGGGAATAATCACTCCATGAGCTCCGGCAAGGTTGGCAGTACGGATAATGGCACCCAAATTGTGAGGGTCCTCGATATTATCTAGCAGGAAAATAAAGGGGGCTTCTCCCTTATCCTTTGCCGCTTGTAAAATATCCTCCACCTCTGCATATTCATAGGCCGCCGCATAAGCAATAACACCCTGATGCTTTCCGGTCTCAGACATCTGCTCCAGACGCTCCTTGGTCACAAATTTTATCATGGTATCATGCTTCTTGGCTTCCCTCTTAATGGTCATAATGGGACCGTCCTGACAACCGTCCAAAATAAAAATCTTATCAATGGGCTTCCCTGAACGGTACGCCTCAATCACTGCATTTCTGCCCTCTATGGTAAATTCCTGATATCCCATGTGATACCTGCCTTTCCTAATTCCTCGGCGCCTTTCATTGCCTTCTGCAACATCTGTCACCTTATATCTCCATGCCTGCAAACCCGATTCCCTGCTTGATAAGCTCCAGCATTCTGTCCGTCTGTCCGCTCAGATACAAAAAGCCCATCAGTGCTTCAAAGCCGGTCGCCTTCCTGTAATCACTCATGGATGC
Organism: Lachnospiraceae bacterium; assembly: GCA_015056975.1. GTDB lineage: Bacteria > Bacillota > Clostridia > Lachnospirales > Lachnospiraceae > Acetatifactor. Next base: position 4,158 of record SVFG01000118.1, read on the forward strand.
ATTCTTTGCCATGGTGTAAGACTTGGCGTTACGTCCTCTTTTGTAAACAGCCAGCTCGTCCTCCGAGAGCACCTCCAACAGTGCTTCTATCATTTTTGCCTGAGCCTCCGCCTTTACATATTTTACCGACATTTTATGTAAATCGTTGGCAGAACGGTTTGCCCGTTCCACCACCACGCTGCGGATAACCAGCTCATATACCGCATCACCGATATAAGCAAGGGTTAAGGGCGAATATGCCCTTATATCCTGCTCTCCGCATGCAAATACCTTCTTTATCTTTTCCAGCAAATTTAAGCCTTCTTCCATTTAACGCCCTCTCTGGTATCCTCCAAAACAATACCCTTCTCCAAAAGCTCATTTCTGATAGCATCAGCCAGTGCAAAGTTCTTTTCCTTCTTAGCCGCCTTGCGCTCCTCAATCTTTGCAAGCACATAAGCTTCCAGTTCAGCATCCACACCGGTCTCTTCTGTTGCTTCAGCCTTTAACAAGTCAAGACTGAGTACATAGTCAAAGCTTTCGATAATGGCACGCTTGGTTGCACCGTTTAACTCTGCCTTCAGCACATCATATACCAAAGTGATACCCATAGAGGTATTCACATCATTACCTACAGCCTCCACAAATTTTGCCTTGTATTCCTTTACTGCATCGTTGTCTACCGCACCGTCCCTGTCAAGCTCTGCAATGCGCTTCTTTAACTTCTTGTAGGTGCCGGTTGCCTGGTCAAGTGCCTCATAGGAGAACACTAATGGTTTGCGGTAATGGGACTGTAAGCAGAAGAATCGGTATGCCAGAGGATCATAACCCTTTTCTTCCAACAATGAAACAGTTAAAAACTCACCCTTGGACTTACTCATCTTACCGGACTGATCATTCAAATGATGCACATGGAACCAGTAATTACACCACTTGTGTCCCAGATAAGCCTCACTCTGTGCAATTTCATTGGTGTGATGAGGGAACATATTGTCAATACCGCCGCAGTGGATATCCATATACTCACCCAAATGCTTCATGCTGATGCAGGAGCACTCAATATGCCAGCCGGGATATCCTACACCCCAGGGGCTATCCCACTTCAGTGCCTGATCCTCAAATTTGGACTTAGTAAACCAAAGTACAAAATCGTTCTTATTCTTCTTGTTCTCATCCTCAGTCACATCATCGCGGACACCAACCATCAGCTCTTCCTCGCTCTGATTGCCAAACACATAATAAGTGGCAAGCTTAGAGGTATCAAAATAAATATTTTCTCCTGCCTGGTAAGCATAACCCTTTTCAAGAAGCACCTGAATCATTTCAATAAAGCTGTCAATACAGTTGGTGGCAGGCTCTACCACATCGGGAGTTTTGATGTTTAACTTTGCGCAGTCTGAAAAGAAAGCATCCGTATAGAATTTTGCAATCTCCATAACGGTCTTGTGCTCTCTCTTGGCACCCTTTAACATCTTATCCTCTCCGGTATCTGCGTCGGAGGATAAATGTCCTACATCGGTAATATTCATAACTCGCTTTACGTCATAGTCCGCATAACGCAGAGTCTTCTCAAGCACATCCTCCATGATGTAGCTTCTCAAATTACCGATGTGTGCAAAATGATACACAGTAGGTCCGCAGGTGTACATATTCACCTTGCCTTCCACATTGGGTACAAATTCTTCCACATTTCTGGTCAGTGTGTTATAAATCTTCATGCTCATTGTCGTTACTCTCCTTTACTCTATCTTGATTTTTCACGTAGTATCTTATTGTATTGCTTCCTCATTCTCCTGCGCGCTTTGCTGCGTTTCCTGCGCCTCACCCATAAATGCCGCCATGGTCATCTCAAGCTGGGCAAGTCTGCTCTGCAAACCTGCGATTTCTTCCTTTACCGGGTCCGGTAAATCCACCTGATTCATAGTCTCTTGCGGCAGTGCTACGTTATTACGCTTTACCACACGCCCCGGCACACCTACTACTGTAGAATTGGGCGGC
>SVFG01000119.1 GCA_015056975.1 Lachnospiraceae bacterium
AATCATTGATGGAGAAAGGAAAAGTGAGAATATGAATGATGAAGTAAAAGAAACAATATTAGCGGTTGCAGATTATGCGGATAAACAAAAAAAGCAAGCGGTATTAAGGGCTATTATTATGTTTGCTCTGGAAATGCTTTGTTGCGGATTCACAATAGCTTCTATAATTTTGATAGAGAGCAGTGATGTGAAAATCAGTCTTTGGTTTGCGGCAATTCCACTGGCTATAACAATAGCGTATTCTGTTCTATTAGTTATAAATGCAAAAAGTTATATTCGCAAAGTGCAAAAGGAGAGATAAATTTCAGTCTTACTGAGAGATTGAAAGCACGCATGAAATTAGAAGTTGATGGAGGAGATAAAATGCAAGATAAATACGTGATTAATTGTCCGTTCTGTGGTGGCACAGAAGTAATAGAAAGTTGTCAAGGTGGATATGGTTCTGTAAGTGCGGTGAGTAATGTGCTAGGGGGAGCAACTCTGTATCATTCTATTTGCCGAAATTGTGGAAGTGTAGTGAGAAGTTATGTGAAAGAACCTGAAAAATTACTAAAGAAAAAAGATAGAAAATAATGTAAAACTTTCAGTTTGTAGAAATGATAACCAAAATATAAATTAGAATCCGGAGGCACTTCATGACGCACAAAGGAACAGTATTACTTAAAACAGACCGCCTCATATTGAGACGGTTCACAAAAGATGATTTGGAACAGATTTACTATAATTGCTGGAGCGAATACGATGTTTGGAAGTGGACGAATTATGCACCTATGACATGTATTGAAGAGGTGTTTACAAATGCAAATATGTTTACTGACAATTGGCTCAATGCTTATGACAGATTGGAACGTTATAGTTGGGCAATACAGCTGAAAGAAACGGGACAAGTCATTGGCAGAATGTTTGGTATGAATCCCGATGACAAAGTAAAACAAGTAGAATTAGCGTATGAACTTGGCTCAAAATGGTGGAACATGGGTTTGATGACAGAGGCAGTAAAGGCCGTACTTCCCTTTTTCTTTGAAGAAGTAGGATTAAATCGTGTCTATGCTTATCATGCAAGCGAAAATCCTGCTTCCGGAAAAGTAATGAAAAAATGCGGAATGATATATGAAGGCACTTTAAGGCAGGCATGTTCATGTAATAACGGAATCTTCGATAAGGTGATGTATGCAATGCTTGCGGAAGATTATTTTAGATGAGGTAAATTCCATTAGGCGTGCTTTGTAGTTATGATGGAGGTAAAGATATGGAGCTTTGGGATGCATATGACGTTTCATTTAACAAGATAGAAGGGATTACACTAGTTAGAGGGGAAGAGTCTACCTTTCATGATGATATTTTCCACTTGGTTTGTGATATTTTGGTAAAGCATGTTGATGGCACTTATTTACTAATGAAACGTGACCCAAGAAAGCATTATGGAGGCATGTGGGAAGCGACAGCAGGCGGGTCTGCACTGAAAGGAGAGACACCTGTCGAATGTGCAAGACGTGAATTAGAGGAAGAAACGGGAATCATTGCGTCAGAGCTTACAGAAGTCGGCAGAATGGTTGATAAAAGCACGCATTGCATCTATTTTGAGTATCTGTGCGTTACGGATTGGATTAAGGATAATATCCGTTTACAGGATGGAGAAACAATCGCGTATAAATGGGTTGCGAGAGACGAGTTCGTTGCAATGAAAAAAGATGAGTTAGTAACGCATCGTATTCAGCAGTTTGTAGAAGATTTATGCAAATAACTAATAATTTGTAGAGTTTAAGAAAGATAAAATTTGGAGGTGTTAATATGATTATCCGTAAAGCAAAAAGCACAGATGCAAACGATTTAAAAGTCTTATATTTTGAGTATTTGACGCAGTATCCGCCCAAAGAGGAACAGGATATGTCTCAGTGGCAAAATATGCTTGATAAATTTGAGAAAGATGATAAGATACACTTATTGGTTGTTGAAGAGGACGGAAAGGCGGTTTCATCCGTTCATTTGACGATTGTTGAAAATCTGACTCACAATGTAAGACCCTATGGCGTAATTGAAAATGTGGTTACACATGCAGATTACAGAATGAGAGGATATGCCTCGGCATTGCTTAATAAAGCTACTGAGATAGCAAAAGAGCACGGCTGCTATAAGGTTTTTCTGGAGACAGGCTCCAATAAGGAGAGTACCCTGAATTTTTACAAAAACAATGGTTTTGCAATAGATGCAAAGCATTCTTGTTTGAAGCGTTTATAGTACAGAAAGGAAGTTTTATGGAAGAGAGATTTCAGGTAGGTGTCATCACCTCTACACATGGTGTGCGCGGGGAGGTTAAGGTATATCCCACAACGGATGACCCTAAGCGTTTTAAAAGATTAAAGGAAATCATTTTGGACACGGGCAAGGAACAGTTAATCCTGGAGATTGAGGGCGTAAAGTTCTTTAAGCAGTTTGTTATCTTAAAGTTCAAGGGTTTTGACAATATCAATGATATTGAGAAATACAGACAAAAGAGTCTTTATGTCACAAGAGAAAATGCAGTCCGCCTTAGGAAGGACGAGTATTTTATAGCTGATTTGATGGGGCTTAAGGTTATCGACGAGGAAGACAAAGAAATCGGTGTACTAAAAGATGTGATGGAGACCGGCGCCAACGATGTGTATGAGATTACCATGAATGATGGAAGAGAGCTTCTTTTGCCTGCGATTAAGCAGTGCGTGCTAGAGGTAAATGTAGAAGAGGGCTTTATCAAGGTACACATTTTGGATGGCTTGTTAGATTAAAGTCAGACCGGGTCAATGCGGTATTTAAGGATAGGTGCCGGACCGGCCAGAAGTTGTGAATGAAATATGGAGATGTAACTCATGAAGTTTCAAATATTAACCTTATTTCCCGAAATGGTAATGCAGGGATTAAATACCAGCATTATCGGACGGGCAGTAGAAAATAAGCTGATAGAAATAGATGCCGTAAATATCAGAGACTATACCATGGATAAGCATGGTAAGGTAGATGATTACCCCTACGGTGGCGGCGCAGGTATGCTGATGCAGGCACAGCCCGTTTTTGATGCTTATCTGGCAGTTACAAAGGATTGCATTAAGAAGCCCAGAACCATCTATGTGACACCACAGGGCAAAACCTTTAACCAGTCCATGGCTGAGGAATTTGCCAAGGAAGAGGAACTGGTATTTCTGTGCGGACATTATGAGGGAATCGATCAGAGAGTGCTTGATGAAATCGTTACGGATTATGTTTCCATCGGTGATTATGTGCTGACAGGCGGTGAGCTGCCTGCTATGGTGATGATTGATGCCATTGCAAGGTTGGTGCCGGGCGTGCTACATAATGATGTATCTTCCCAGACGGAGAGCTTTTACAATGACCTTTTGGAATATCCACAGTATTCCAGACCGGAGGTATGGCATGACAAAAAAGTACCCGAGGTGCTTTTGTCCGGCAATCATAAAAAGATTGAAGAGTGGAGACTGGAGCAATCAGTAGCCCTCACTAAAGAGAGACGTCCGGATTTGTATAAAAAGTATGATAAGTCCATGCAGGCATTTAAGCGTTTAAAGAAGCAGAAGCGCAAGTATATTCACATGATGGAGCAGATTGCCCAGGGCAGGGCAAACATATTGTATAACAAGGGCATGGATATTCTCCTTAAGGACAAATTAAGCGGTATTTACATGATGTCAGCAGAATCTGTAGAAAGTGCCAAAGTGATGCTTCGCGAGAGCGGAATGGATGAAAGGATCCAAAACGGTGGCGCACTGATGATTGTCTGTGACCCTGACATCAAGGAGTTGCTTATAAAGGATTATGGTATGGAAACGGAAACACCCTGTTACCAGGCTTGTTATACAAGCCGTGAAACCCTTCCGGTTCGCCATAAGGATATCCGCCCCCTTACTCTTGAACATAAGCAATATGTAAAGGAACATTATCACTCCGATATGAAATATATCGAGGCTCGTATTAATGCAGGCATTATGTATGGTGCTTTTGTGGGTGATAAGCTGGTAGGCTTTATCGGAGGTCATAGAGAGGGCAGCATGGGTATGCTCTTTGTGGAGGAGTCACAACGCAGAAGCGGTATAGCAGGTTCCCTGGAGGCATTTGTGATAAATAAGCTTTTGGAGCAGGGAAGAACGCCTTATTGTCATATTTACGAGGGCAATACAGCTTCCTTTAAGCTACAGGAAAAAATGGGCCTTTATTTGTGCGACGAGCCCTTATGGTGGATATGGAGCTAAAAGTACGTATAACACCATAATTACATAAATTTGTAAAATAATACTTGCATTATGCAAAGGATTGTGTTAAAATCTGAATGTTGTGAAAACGAGATGGTCCTCTGTTACAGTAAGTATTAAGAACATCCATTTTATGAAGGAGGCTCATTATGAGTAATATTATCAAGGAAATCGAAGCAGAACAGTTAAAAGACGGCATTGTTGATTTTGCAGTTGGTGATACTATCAAGGTATACGGCAAGATTAAGGAAGGAAACCGTGAGAGAATTCAGGTTTTCGAAGGCGTTGTAATGAAGAGACAGGGCGGAAGCAACAGAGAAACCTTCACTGTTAGAAAGACCTCTAACGGTATCGGTGTTGAGAAGACCTGGCCTTTACACTCCCCCAACGTTGAGAAGATTGAAGTAGTAAGAAGAGGTAAGGTAAGACGTGCTAAGCTTAACTACTTAAGAGACCGCGTAGGTAAGAGAGCAAAGGTTAAAGAGTTAGTTAAATAAGTTTTGCGAATAAAGACTGCAGATTATATACTGCAGTCTTTTCTATTTGCAAAAAATGTGATACAATAGCCTTGTGTTTTTATGAAAGGAAATAAAATGGCTAAGATTAAAGGACTCAGCTTTTACAGAAGAAGGAAAAAAGTCAGTACTTCACTGATAAAAGAGATACTCGGCTGGATTTTCGGAATTGTGGCTGCCGTATTTATAGCAGGTGTTACCGTGTGGTTTTTCGGTATGACCACCAATGTGGTAGGTATTTCCATGGAGCCGACGCTTGAAAACGGACAGAAGATTTTGGTGAATCGGTTTATTTATACACTTTCCTCACCCAAGAGGGGGGATGTGGTAGTTTTTTTACCAAACGGTAATGAGAACGCACATTATTATGTGAAAAGAGTTGTAGCGGTACCGGGAGACAAGATAAAGATTGAGAATTATACCCTTTTTGTAAACGGTGAGGAGAGTACACTTGTTACAGAAAAAATATTGGATGGCGGGATTGCTGAGAATGAATTTACCTTAAAAATGGGTGAATACTTCTGTATCGGTGACAATCCCAACAACAGCGAGGACAGCCGCTCAGCCAATATCGGTCCGGTTAAGCTGGATGATATTATTGGTGAGGCTTGGTTTAAGATGTCCCTGGGTAAAAATAAAATGGGTTTTATTAAGTAAATTAGGTTAATGGATGTGATAAAATGGAACAGAAGAAAGAAATGATGAGTATCAATTGGTATCCCGGTCATATGACGAAGGCAAAACGTATGATGCAGGAGAATATCTCTCTGATTGATTTGATCATAGAGCTTGTGGATGCGAGAATTCCGCTTTCCAGCCGTAATCCGGATATCAATGAATTGGGTAAAAGCAAGTCGAGAATTGTACTCTTAAATAAATCTGATTTGGCTGACCCGGCTGTCAATAAACGCTGGATACAGTATTTTACGGAGCAGGGTGCACATGTGCTTGAAATCAATGCCAAGAACGGGAATGGTATCAAGGCCATTCACGGGCTGGTACAGGAGGCGTGCAAGGAAAAGATTGAGCGTGACCGAAAGCGTGGTATTGTGAATCGTCCGGTACGGGCTATGGTGGTAGGAATCCCCAATGTGGGCAAGTCCACTTTTATCAATTCCTTCGCCGGTAAAGCTTGTACAAAGACAGGTAATAAGCCCGGTGTGACAAAAGGAAAGCAGTGGATTAAGCTTAATAAAAGTCTGGAACTTTTGGATACCCCGGGTATTCTCTGGCCCAAGTTTGAGGACAGACAGGTGGGTATAAATCTTGCATTTATCGGCTCCATCAATGATGATATTATCGTTATGGAGGAGCTTGCCTGTGATTTGATTGGTGCATTGCAGGAG
>SVFG01000120.1 GCA_015056975.1 Lachnospiraceae bacterium
CAGAAAGGGAAAAGTATCTTTTTCACATCTACAAAATCGCTTGCTGTTTTTTCTGCCGTAGAAACGGCGAAACCCCCGATAAAATCGGGGGTTTCTTGGGCAATATCTTTTTCATTGCCTTTTGATAGTAGCGAGAGGGGGATTCGAACCCTCGACACTACGGGTATGAACCGTATGCTCTAGCCAACTGAGCTATCTCGCCATCAATATACCAACTTTTGTTGGAGTGGAACCTATAGGGCTCGAACCTATGACCCTCTGCTTGTAAGGCAGATGCTCTCCCAGCTGAGCTAAGATTCCATTTGTCTGTTTCGCAACCGACTAGATGAGTATACTATGCAGACAAATATTTGTCAACAACTTTTTTCAGATAATTACAAAAACTTTCAACAAAGGAAAAGCCAACATCCCTGGGGTGTGGGATGCCGGCTTAAAAGGGGAGGTTAGTTAACAAATTTGTAATTTTAATATACGATATAGCCGTTTAAAAGAAAATGTAATATCTTTATTTTATCATGTAGTATCTTGCATTTTTTTGTCGAGCGCCCGGATAATGCATTTTGCGAAGATAATTTATCACTTTAAACTGTTAAATTCCCTTGCATGATTTGCAAAGTTGTACTATAATGTAAACGTCTTAGTAAGGCATACTATGCCGCTCTGCTCATTTTCGCAGAGAGATACGGAGGAAAATGTTATGGGTTTTGAATTTGTCAGAAAGCTGCCCACCCCGGCAGAGATTCGTGAGGAGTTACCACTTGCTCCCGAACTGATTAAAATAAAGGAAGCACGTGATGCGGAAATCCGCGATGTCATCACCGGTAAGAGCAACAAGTTTTTGGTTATTATCGGGCCTTGCTCTGCAGATAACGAAGATTCTGTATGCGATTATGTGAACCGCCTAGCAAAGGTGAGCGAGAAGGTTAAGGATAAACTGATTCTGATTCCCAGAATCTACACCAATAAGCCCCGTACAACAGGCGAAGGCTACAAGGGTATCGTTCACCAGCCAGACCCTGAGAAGAAATCTGATTTTTTGACCGGACTTAAGGCAATGCGTAAAATGCACATCCGTGCCATTGCAGAGACCGGTCTTACCGCAGCTGATGAAATGCTTTATCCTGAGAACTGGAGATATTTATCAGATATTTTGTCTTATGTGGCAATCGGTGCCCGCTCCGTAGAGGATCAGCTTCATCGCCTCACAGTAAGCGGTTTTGACGTTCCTGCCGGTATGAAGAATCCTACCAGCGGTGATTTCTCCGTAATGCTGAACTCCGTATATGCTGCTCAGCATCCCCACTCCTTTATTTATAGGGGCTGGGAAGTAAATACTACCGGTAATGATATGGCGCACACCGTACTTCGCGGTGCTACCAACAAGCACGGTAACAACACCCCCAACTATCATTACGAAGATTTAAGCCGCTTGCTTGATATGTACAACAAAATGGATTTAAAGAATCCTGCCTGTGTCATTGACAGCAATCACTCTAATTCCAACAAACAGTACGAGCAGCAGGTACGCATTGTCAAAGAGGTTATGCACAGCCGTAAGTTGAATCCCGAGATTCACAATCTTGTAAAGGGTGTCATGATTGAAAGCTATATCGAGGAAGGCTGTCAGAAGGTTGGCGGCGGTATATATGGTAAATCCATCACCGACCCCTGCCTTGGCTGGGAAGCTTCCGAGCAGTTGATTTACAATATCGCAGAATATGAATAAAAGAGGCCGGGCTTAAAGCCCGACCTCTTTCTATAGTGCAGGTGGTTTTCATCCCACCAACATTTTTTAACTAAAATAATTGCGCGAGTACAGTGGAGTACGTCAGAAGAATTGCGAAGCAATTCTTGGAGCGGATGTCGCCGGACATCCGCTTTTTATGCTCTCGGGTGTGCTTTCGCATACACGCCCCGCAAATTATTATGATTTTGAGCCGCATATATCTGCGTGGAAGACATCGCCGAAAACCCCATCATCTCCTGCACGCTCTTTAAATCAGCTCCGTTTTCAACCAAATGTGCTGCAAAGGAATGTCGAAGTGTCTGAGGGGTAATCTCCTCTTCAATACCGGCTCTTCCTGCATACTCCTTAATTAACTTCCAAAAGCCCTGTCTGCTCATGGGAGAACCGGAACAATTCACAAATACGTATTTCTCTCCTTCTTCCTTAATGAGTACTGCTCTCGCATTATTCAAATAATTCGTAAGTGCTTTTTTAGCTTTTTGGCCAAACGGAATCTTACGCTCTTTACTACCGTCCCTACATACAATATGACCTGTTCTCAAATTAATATCACCAAGCTGTAATGTGGCAAGCTCTGTTACCCGGATACCCGTTGCATACATAAGCTCCAGCATTGCCTTATCACGTATTTCTTTGGGTGTATTTCCCGAAGGCTGGGCAAGCAGTCTGGATACCTGTTCCATGCTGATAATCCCCGGTGTCCTCTTTTCCAGCTTAGGTGCCTGCAAATCCTCCGAAATATCCTGTGATATCCATTTTTCTTTCTCCAGATAATGAAACAATGCCTTTATGGATGCAATGTTTCTGCATATGGTGGCCGCCTTGAAGTTCTTTTTCTCCAGACTTCGAATAAAGTCTGTCAAATCAGATTTCTTGACTTCAGACACTTCTGTGATATCACGCTCAGCCAAAAATTTTTTCAGCTTGCTCAAATCACTTGCATATGACGCTATGGTGTTTTCTGATTTTTTCATCACATCCCTCATATATGTGACAAAACCTTCAATAGCCTTATCCATTTTCTACATCCTTCCATTACTTTTTATGCGTCGTAATTTACATTATAAAGACATCATTTTGGAAAAGCAAGACGCATTTTTGTGCCTTTTTTTGACGATACAAGATATAGAAATAATTGATTATGTTAACTGCAACATCTAGTAAACAGTACTAAAAAATTTTTAAATAGGCTGAGAGCAGATATGGATTTAAGAAACTTTCCAAAAAACACCCTGCTAAAATAATTCCTAAAATAATAAATAACCGAGGCAAATCAGCTTCCCGCAATATGGCTGCCCCTTTTTCCACATGAAAATTTCGTTGAAAATAGATTCCCCTGCAAAGTCTTTCACACCAAACAAGTAGCGCAAACAACATAGGTATGTACAAAGCATAATGTGGAAACGCACACACTACTATCAGAATCACTCCTTTTAATCCGTACCTGAGTACTGCGGTTGCCAGGAAGACGCCCATGGAAACTCCATATCCCAGTGCTGTTCCCGCGCATAATACGATTCCCAGATAGGTACTGGACAACACTGCCAATATCAACGCTTGACCCACACGTTCCTTAACCACATAATAAAAGAAGGCTTTACAGTCCACATTCACATATTTCAGATGATATAGGATGTCCTCCCGTAAAATCTCTGAATTTGCAAGAAAAAACTCCCTTCCTATATATACCCCAAAAATTCCAAGCAATACGCCTGCTCCAAATAGTAACAAAGTCGGAAGTTTATCTGTTTGTATGTAAAAACGAATACGCTTCATTCCTTCACCTCTTCACAATATATTCCATTTATGAAGATTTCATGTCTGACAACCCTAAGCTTAACTTACTGCGTCACAACCTCTTTGTTCCCACATACAATATTACCTGTTAAAATTAATTACCGTATCCATGTACTGACACAGATACGGTAATCATACTTGCATTCATTTTCAATTTATCACACACCATATTTTTCGGCATAAGCAAGTATTCCACAAATCGTCTTGGAATCCTGAATTTTGCACTCAAATATCATTTGCCTTAATTCCTCTACGGAATATGCCTCTACATTGATGAACTCATCTTCATCCAGATGCTGGCTTCCCGGCTTCAAATTTCTCGCCACATAGATATCTATCTTCTCATTGCAAAAAGCCACCGTAGTATAGATGGAGGTAAGCAATTCCACTTTATCACAGGTATACCCTGTTTCCTCCGAAAGCTCACGCATGGCTGCTTCATCGGTAGGCTCCGTTCTTTCATTCAGCCCGCCTGCCGGAATCTCAAGCGTCTCCCTCTCCAAAGCATTACGGTATTGACGCACCATCAATAATTTACCATCCTCGCGCACAGCTACCACAGCAGCCGCCCCTTTATGTTCAATGAAATCCCATCTGGCTGTATTGCCGTTTGGTATCTGCATGACATCCTGATAGTAATCAATAATGGCGCCCTTTGCAATCAATTCTCTATTAAGACGTATAAAGTCACTCATAGCCTACTGCTCCAAAAGCTTTTCAACACTGACAAGCTTTACACAAAGTACGAAGAGGTCTGTTGCCATTGCCATCTCTTCGGGTGTAGGGAAGGAAGGTGCAATACGGATATTGGAATCCTTAGGGTCCTTACCGTAAGGATAGGTTGCTCCGGCTCCGGTGAGAACCATACCGGCCTCCTTACACTTTGCAACAATTGCTTTTGCACAGCCTTCCATAGCTTCAAAGGAAATGAAATAACCGCCGTTGGGACGGGTCCACTCACCGATACCCAGACCTGTAAGCTCCGCATCCAATACCTTCAATACCGCCTCAAACTTAGGGCGCAGAAGGTCCGCATGCTTCATCATATGAGCATTAATGCCATTGATGTCCTTATAGTAACGTACATGACGTAACTGATTTACCTTATCATAGCCAATGGTCTGAATTGTCATGGACTTCTTCATCCAGTCAAGGTTTGCCTTAGAGGAAGCGATGGCTGCAATACCTGCACCTGCGTAGCTTACCTTGGAGGTAGAGCAGAATTCATATACCATATCAACATTTCCAGCCTTCTCGCACTCGCTGAGAATCTCTAATATTTCATCCTGCTTATCTGCATACAAATGGTGAATTACATATGCATTATCCCAGAAAATACGGAAGTCCTCTGCTGCAGGCTTAAGAGCTGCAAATCTCTTTACGGTCTCATCTGAGTAAGAATAACCCTGAGGGTTGGAATACTTGGGTACACACCAGATACCCTTAATACTTGCATCCTCGGAAACCAGCTTTTCCACCATATCCATATCCGGACCCGCAGGTGTCATGGGAATTGTAATCATCTCAATGCCGAAATGCTGTGTAATAGCAAAATGTCTGTCATAGCCGGGTGCAGGGCACAAAAACTTTACTGTATCAAGCTTACACCATGGAGTACTTCCAAGCACACCGTGGGTCATGGAACGTGAAATGGTATCATACATAATGGTAAGGCTGGCATTGCCACATACCACTACATTCTCCGCCTTTACACCCATCATATCAGCCATCAGCTGCTTTGCCTCAGGAATGCCGTCAAGAACACCATAATTGCGGACATCAAAGCCATTGCTTGCCTTCATGTCACTGTCAGCTGTTAAAACTTCCATCATACCACCTGCAAGATTCAACTGTGTTGCTGCAGGTTTTCCTCTGGACATGTCAAGCTGCAAACCTTTTCCTTTTGCATCCTCATACTCTGCCTGTAACTGAGCCTGTAATGCCAATAATTCTTCTCTGCTTAATTCCTGATATGCTTTCATACATCCTCCGTCTATAGGTAAGCACCTATTTTATGTTCGTTTTCCTTAAAAATACTATGAAATGTATCCGTTATGTCCACTCAAATACAAGATTGGATAATCGTATACAATCATACACTTGCTATATCATACTATAACACAGCGGATTACACAAGAGAAATTTTCATGTTTTTTCGAATATAAAAGAAAAAGCCGTTGTGATATTTTCACAACGGCTTTGTTAAGTATTCAGTTTTACTTCGCGTAGTCAATGACACGGCTCTCGCGGATTACATTTACCTTAATCTGTCCGGGATACTCTAATTCAGCTTCAATCTGCTTAGAAATCTCACGAGCCATAAGTACCATATCGGCATCTGTAACCTGCTCGGGCACTACCATAACACGAACTTCACGTCCTGCCTGAATAGCAAAAGATTTATCTACACCTTTGAAATTGTTTGT
>SVFG01000121.1 GCA_015056975.1 Lachnospiraceae bacterium
ATTACTGAATTATAGAAATCATGAACAAAACACACCCATCTCCCACCTGCCGACCATCGACTTGCCAAGTGGGTAATAATAATTAAAAGGATGGCACATTTACCATCCTTCTAACACTTTCTTACTATTCTGTTTTACCCTGTACCCTATTTGTGATACGGTTCACCATTAATTATCCGATACGCTCTGTAAATCTGTTCACTTAAAATCACTCTCATCAGCTGATGAGGAAAAGTCATATCCGAAAAGCTAAGCCCCATATCAGACCGCGTAAGCACACTGCTGTGAAGACCTAAGGAACCACCGATTACAAATACAATATTGCTCTTTCCGGAAACTGCAGCTTTCTCCAGCCAATCTGCAAACTTCTCAGAGGACAATTTTTTTCCTGCAATTTCCAGTGTACAGACAAAAGCGTCCTCCCTGATTTTAGCAAGGAGACGCTTTGCCTCTTTTTCCTTTATCTGGTCCTCCAAGGCTGCACTTGCCTTGTCAGGTGTCTTTTCATCTGCTACTTCGACAATCTCAAAGTTGCAATACTTACTCAGACGCTTTGCATATTCTGCAATAGCGTCCGTGTAAAATTTTTCTTTTATTTTTCCTACACAAAGTATGGTTATCTTCATACTTCTACTCCATTCTTGCAGCAACGACAACACTTTACGTTTGCCATTACTTTAATCATTCGGAAAACACCATATCGTAGACCGTTTCATCAATGAATTGCTCGATAAATGCAACATCCATATTGGGAAACTGTGCCATTAACATTTGTTTCATCTTTTCATAACGTCTGAAATACAATACTTCCTCCGGGACATCCTGCATATAAAGTTCACCGTCAATCACATCCGGCTTGAAATTTTCTTTACACCAGTCAAGTACTTCCTTCTGCTCATCCTTTTCAGATGCTGCCTGCTTGGAATACTCCTTCGCACTCTTCATAGACACAAAGCCCATTACCACGAAAAGACCGAAAACACCGCCCATTACACCATAGAAAATATAAGGATTTCCGAAGGAAATTGGGATAATACCCAAAATGCTAAGTACAATAAAGATAAGTCCTAAAAAACCGAGTCCCAGTAATGTCCATGCGGATGATTTATTATCCTCCGCTTTATCTGCACTGCTCTGATAACGGCCGTTTGAAGGTTTTCTCTCCTCCCTAATCTTCGCATGCTGAATCTTTAATACATCCTCCTCATTTACCTCTTCCGCCTCTGCCTTATTTGTCTCTTTTGATGCTTTTTCTTTCTCCTGCATCATTTCTGTCTGCTTCATTAAAAAGACTTTTGTAAGATTTGCCGCCTGATTTTTATCCTTCTCCTGAATTAAAATCTCATAAACTTCCTCTGTCTCATCATATCGCATTTCCACATTTGTGATCCCATTGTACTCCAAAAAATCCTTCAAATAGGACAATTTTTCGCTCTTCCCAAACATAAGCGGAATCATTACCTTCTCAAGGGAATCTACAAGTGCAACCTTACACTCTGCACAAACAGTAAAGCCTTCGCGATATTCATTCTTACACTTAGGACACCATGCCATCTTTCATACCTCCCATTTCAAACACAACAAGTTACCCGCATATGCAGGTAACTTGCCATTTTCATTATTTACTCAAATACTCGTCAATACCCTTTGCAGCTGCTTTACCTGCACCCATTGCCAAAATAACGGTTGCAGCACCTGTAACTGCATCACCACCTGCATATACACCTTCCTTGGTGGTCTTTCCATCGTTTTCATCTGCAACGATACATTTCCACTTATTGACTTCAAGTCCCTCTGTGGTAGAAGAAATCAAAGGATTGGGAGAGGTTCCAAGAGACATAATTACAGTATCAAGCTCCATAACAAACTCAGAATCCTTTACTTCAACAGGACGACGTCTGCCGGATTCATCGGGCTCACCGAGCTCCATCTTGATACACTTCATACCGGTTACCCAACCGTTCTCATCAGCAATGATTTCTGTAGGATTGGTGAGCAGGTCGAAAATGATGCCCTCTTCCTTTGCATGATGTACTTCTTCCACTCTGGCAGGAAGCTCTTCCTCGCTTCTGCGGTATACGATATGTACCTCTGCTCCAAGGCGGAGTGCAGTTCTTGCAGCATCCATAGCCACGTTTCCGCCACCTACAACAGCTACCTTTTTACCTATCATAATCGGAGTGTTGGATTCTTCATTAAACGCCTTCATCAGATTGCTTCTGGTAAGATATTCATTGGCAGAAAATACACCGTTGGAGTTCTCACCGGGAATACCCATGAATTTGGGAAGTCCTGCACCGGAACCGATAAATACGGCACTGAAACCTTCCTCATCCATCAGTTCATCAATGGTTACAGCCTTACCAACTACTACGTTGGTCTCAATCTTAACGCCTAAAGCTTTTACATTTTCAATTTCCTTGGCAACAACTGCTTCCTTGGGAAGACGGAACTCCGGAATACCGTAAACAAGTACGCCGCCTGCTTCATGAAGTGCCTCAAAAATAGTTACGTCATAGCCCATCTTAGCCAAATCACCTGCACAGGTAAGTCCTGCGGGGCCGGAACCGATAACAGCCACCTTTTTATTCTTCTTTTCTGCAGCACATACAGGCTTAATACCGTTTTCTCTTGCCCAATCAGCTACGAAACGCTCAAGTTTACCGATACTTACAGGCTCACCCTTGATACCGCGGATACATTTACCTTCACACTGGGTTTCCTGAGGACACACACGTCCGCAGACAGCAGGAAGTGCACTGGACTCACTGATAATCTTATATGCAGCCTCAATGTTTCCTTCCTTCACCTTTTCTACAAAACCGGGAATATCAATAGCTACGGGACATCCCTTTACGCACTGCGCATTTTTACAGTTGATACATCTGGAAGCCTCTGCCATAGCCTCTTCCATATTATATCCCAAGCAAACTTCATCGAAATTTGTTGCACGTTCTTTTGCATCCTGTTCTCTCACAGGAACCTTCTTTAATACGTCCATTTTATCCTCCTAAAAGTCTTTTGCAAATTAGTCGTTGCAGTTGCCGCAACCGCCGTGATGGGTATCGCCCTCTTCCAGCTTAAGGACTGCTCTGCCCTCAGCTGTCTTGTACATCTGCTGGCGTCTCATAGCTTCGTCAAAGTTTACTGCATGTCCATCAAATTCAGGACCGTCAACACATGCAAACTTCACCTTATCACCAACTGTTACACGACATGCACCACACATTCCCGTACCGTCAACCATAATGGGATTCAAGCTGACAATGGTAGGAATGTTTAACTCCTTTGTCAAAAGGCATACAAATTTCATCATAATCATGGGACCGATTGCCACACAGACATCATACTGATTACCATCTGCAATCAGATCCTTAATGGTCTGGGTAACCATACCGCTTCTTCCGTAGGAGCCGTCATCTGTTGTTACATAAAGATTACCTGCAACAGCCTCCATCTCTTTTTCAAGAATCAGTAAATCCTTGGTCTTTGCACCCTCAATTACATCTGCTGCAATTCCGTGAGCATTCAACCACTTAACCTGAGGATATACAGGTGCGGTACCTACACCACCTGCTACAAAGAGAATCTTCTTTTTCTTTAATTCTTCCAAATCTTCCTTTACAAATTCGGAAGGACAGCCAAGAGGTCCCACGAAATCATGGAAAGAATCTCCCTCCTGTAAATCTGCCATCAGCTTTGTACCTGCACCAACGGTCTGAAAAACAATGGTAATGGTTCCCTTCTCTCTGTCATAATCACAGATGGTAAGAGGAATTCTCTCTCCTTCACTATCCATACGGACAATTACAAACTGTCCCGGCTCACAGGATTTTGCAACCCTCTTTGCCTCTACCTCCATCAGATAAATGTTGGTAGTCAACTCACGCTTTTTAATAATCTTGTACATAAGTCACCTCTCTATTGTATTTCAACTAAAACATAGTTGTTATTACCGTCTCTCTGGAGCTTGTAAATCAATCCTCCGTAAACATCTACTGCAAAATTGTTACCGGTCTTGGTCATTACGCCTTCACTGTCCTGCAAAACTTCTGCAATTGCATAAAAATGACCAACACTCTCAATATCTATAACATGCTGATAGCTGTACTTATACATGCAACCATCTGTGCCAAAATGACCTTCTTCATCCGTAATTTTGCCGTTATCCATGCAGAATTTTACTACCGCCTCCTCCGCCTGTTGCGGCCCAAAATCCGTATTCAAGGTAAAATTATAGCTACATTCTGCCACATTACTTACAACACCGTTTACAACCTTTACAAATTTATACACCGATTTGCCAAGCGGCATGGGTATCGGTGCCGTATATCGCTGTGATAACTGGGTAGGTATACTGCCGTCAGTGGTATAATATACCTCCGCCTCTCTCTCCAATACCTCTATGTAAGTCGGATAATTATAGTCGCCACTGATTGTTCCTATCTCAGGTGCAGGAATCTCTGCAATTTCTACATGGTATTCGCCCGTTATCACTTTACTGGAAGTACCGTATTCATTAATAAAACAGACCTTGAACAAATAATCACCGTCTTCCAAAATAATAGGTGCTGAATACAGATTACTGTCCACCGTCGGAACGGAACCGTCTGTAGTATAATATATCTTACCTTTACCGGTCGATGTAATTTTAAGGGGTGTGACCTGTGTATAATATCCTGATTTCAAGCTAAACTCCGGTGGATTTGCAAAATAATCCTTATAGGTATTTTTTATTGCATCATTATCGCTGGTCATTAATATTTCCTGAATTACATCATATTCACCTCTGGCCCTGTAAATAGCAATCAGTTTACCGTAAGCGCTTTCCAACTGTGCCTGCGTCGTGGCTTCATGCGAAATAATACCTCTTAGCAAATTCTCATATTCAATTTTATCATTCTTTAGAAAATATACTTCTGCTAACGAAAATTGAAGGGATATATCATCCGGCGCCAGTTCCAAAGCACGCTCATAGTATTGGGCAGCCTCTTCATAACCGGCCTTTGCAACACATTGCTCAGCTTTTTTAATCTGATATTCTACCGACCTGTTTCTGAAGGTTATTATACCAAATATTCCGCCACCTAAAATGAGTACGGTAATAACTAGGCTGATAATAATTACAGGCTTTTGACTTTTCCTCTCATCCCTTTGTACTTCCTCTGAAATTTCTGTAATAAACTGTTCCAAATGCAAATCTATTTCAGGTTCAAAGTCAGGTACTATATGGATATCCTCTCCGCAGTGTTCGCAATAGAGTGTATTTTCTGACATTTCTTTGCCACAATTGGGACATTTCATTTTTGTAACTCCAACGACTCCACGCAGTTGTTCATAAGCATAGCAATTGTCATGGGACCAACTCCACCGGGAACCGGAGTAATGGCACTACACTTAGGCGCAACAGATTCATAATCAACATCACCACATAGCTTGTTATTTTCATTTCGATGGATACCAACGTCAATTACCACTGCACCATCTTTTACATAATCTGCAGTAATCATCTTCGGCTTTCCTACTGCAACCACCAAAATATCTGCACGCTTTGTAACATCCTTTAAATCCTTAGTACGGCTGTGAGCAATGGTGACAGTACCGTTTTCACAAAGCAAAAGTAATGCCATCGGTTTGCCTACAATATTACTTCTGCCGATAACAACACATTCCTTGCCGGCGATTTCAATACCGGAGCGCTTAAGAAGCTGTATAATACCTGCCGGTGTACAGGATACAAAGCCTGCTTTACCGATACAGAGCGCACCAACATTTTGAGGATGAAAGCCGTCCACATCCTTATTG
>SVFG01000122.1 GCA_015056975.1 Lachnospiraceae bacterium
TTCATTTTAACTTAAAGACGCCTTTGCCTTTACGCACGTTATTTTACCGCTTAACTTTTATCTTGTCAATCCATTTTGTCTAAAAATCCTTACTTTCATCGATCTATTTCATTAGATCCAAAAGAGTGATATTATCAAAATAATGATTTACCATATGATGAAACTCTTTCCACATCGGCAATGTTTTACATGTATCTGCACGTTTACAGGTTTTTGCATTACATTCCAGACATGCAACCGGAACCAGTTCCCCTTCTGCAAGTCTTAATATATCTCCAATCCTATAATCTTTTGGTTCCCTTGCCAGACGGTATCCGCCGCCTTTGCCCTGTACCCCTTCCACATAATGGTTTTTAGAAAGTACAGGCATAATTCTCTCGATATATTTTAGAGACAGCTCCTGTCGCTCTGCAACCGTCTTCATTGCTATATAACCTTCATTCTGATTTTCTGCAAGATCAAGCAATACACGCAAAGCATATCTTCCCCTTGTTGAGATCATCATTCCTTTGTTCCTTCTTTCCTTATTCTGCAAATAGAGGTGTTGATAAATATCTATCTCCTGTATCCGGCATCAATACAACAATTGTTTTTCCTTTATTTTCGGCTCTTTTGGCAAGCTGGATTGCCGCCCATAAGGCTGCTCCGGAAGAAATACCTACAAGCACTCCTTCTCTATGCCCCATGAGTTTTCCGGTTGCAAAAGCATCATCATTCTCTACCGTAATAACCTCATCATAAATGGAAGTATTTAATATGTCCGGAACAAATCCTGCTCCAATACCCTGTATTTTATGCGAACCAGCAATGCCTGTGGAAAGCACTGCTGAAGATACCGGCTCAACAGCCACAATCTTAATATCCGGATTTTGTGCTTTCAGATATTCACCAACACCCGTCACTGTACCTCCGGTACCTACGCCTGCTACAAAGATATCCACATTACCATCTGTATCCTCATATATTTCAGGGCCTGTACTCTCCCTATGGGCTTTAGGATTTGCAGGATTCACAAATTGTCCGGGAACAAAACTATTCGGTATTTCATTGGCCAGCTCTTCTGCTTTCGCAATGGCTCCCTTCATGCCTTTCGACCCTTCACTAAGCACAAGTTCCGCTCCGTATGCTTTCATAAGCTGACGTCGCTCTACGGACATGGTATCAGGCATTACAAGAATCATGCAATACCCCCTGGCCGCTGCAACAGAAGCGAGACCAATACCTGTATTACCGGAAGTTGGCTCAATAATTACTGTATCAGGTTTTAATCTGCCTGTACTCTCAGCGTCATCCAGTATTGCTTTTGCCACACGGTCTTTTACCGAGCCAGCTGGATTAAAGTATTCCAGCTTGGCTAAAATTTTTGCCTGCAAATCATATTCTTTTTCAATATGAGTGAGTTCCAAAAGTGGTGTCTTTCCAATCAGCTGCTCTGCCGAAGTATATATTCTTGACATCTCAAACACTCTCCTTTACTTATTCTACCGCATCAAACCCATGCTGTAAATCATTGATAATATCTTCTATATGTTCTGTTCCAATAGAAAGCCGGATTGTATTTGGCTTAATTTCCTGCTCAGCCAGTTCCTCCGGCGAAAGCTGACTGTGTGTTGTAGTCGCAGGATGAATCACAAGACTTTTCACATCAGCTACATTTGCAAGTAATGAAAAAATCTGCAGATGATCTATAAATCTGTAGGCCTCTTCCATTCCCCCTTTAATATCAAATGTAAAAATAGATGCTCCACCATTCGGGAAATACTTCTGATAAAGCGGATAATCAGGATGGGAAGGAAGAGATGGATGGTTCACTCTTTCAACCTGTGGATGAGCGTTTAAAAATTCTACCACCTTCTTCGTATTCTCTGCATGACGCTCCAGGCGCAGCGACAGTGTTTCGATTCCCTGCAATAATAAAAACGCTGCAAAAGGAGAAATGGTTGCTCCTGTATCACGAAGCAGAATTGCACGGATATAAGTAACGAAGGCTGCTGACCCGGCAGCTTTTACAAAAGATACGCCATGATAACTTGGATTCGGTTCGGCTATGGCTGGATACTTGCCTGAAGCAGTCCAATCAAATTTGCCTGAATCTATAATGACCCCACCAAGAGTAGTTCCATGACCTCCAAGAAATTTTGTAGCAGAATGTACCACAATATCAGCCCCATGTTCAATTGGACGAATAAAATACGGTGTACCAAAGGTATTATCTACCACAAGAGGTAAACCATGTCTATGGGCAAGCGCAGCCAATGCGTCAATATCCGGAATATCACTGTTCGGATTGCCCAGCGTTTCTATGTAAATCGCTCTTGTATTTTCCTCAATAGCAGCTTCCACTTCATCAAGATCATGTATATTGACAAAGGAAGCTGTGATTCCAAACCCCGGAAGTGTATGTGCCAACAGGTTGTAACTGCCGCCATAAATCGTTTTCTGTGCAACAAAGTGTCCACCATTTTGTCCCAGAGCCTGTAAGGTATATGTAATTGCAGCTGCTCCTGAAGCAAGTGCCAAAGCAGCAACACCACCTTCTAAGGCAGCAACACGCTTTTCCAGAACATCCTGCGTAGAGTTCGTTAAGCGTCCATAAATATTTCCGGCATCTGTAAGTCCAAAACGTGCCGCCGCATGGGTACAATCGCGAAAAACATAAGAAGTGGTTGCATAAATAGGCACTGCACGTGCATCTGTAACAGGATCCGGAGCCTCCTGTCCTACATGAAGCTGAAGTGTTTCAAATCTGTATTTTGACATAATATAGTTCCTTTCGTTTATAAATTTCGATGATTTCAATTAGCTTACTGCGGATTGTCACATTCGACCAAAACGAAAGTTTTCTCGTACAAGCTTTTCAAAATAAAATCCCATAACAAGCTCCTTATTACCTACCGTGTTAGTAGGTTTTTGTTTTTTGTATTATATCCATTATTTACCTACCACGTCAATAGGTATTTCAAAAATCCTTTAGTAAATTTATTTTACAATTTTCTGCATCGGACTTCATGGCAATCAAACCGCACCACCGATCTGTTTCATATCTCTGTTAATCGTTCCATATAAATAGCCCGAAGCCATAATGACTCCGGGCCAAATTCACATTACCATCATTTTTTGAAGGGCATTTATCCTTCAATAGCAATATAGTTTTTATCTTCTATCTGTGCTTTTTTCTCTTCCTGTTTTGGAATAGACAGTCTTAATACTCCACTTTCGTACTTCGCATGAATATCTTCCTGTCTAATATCCTCGCCCACATAGAACGCTCTGCTCATACTGCCTGCGTAACGTTCACGACGGACAAATTTTCCTGTCTTTTCTTCTTTTTCCTCTTTGTCGAGACCTTTCGCTGCATTGATCATCAAATATCCATTCTTCAGTTCTAGTGAAAGTTCCTCTTTCTTAAATCCCGGAAGATCGATATCCACTTCATAATGATCATCCTGTTCTTTCACATCTGTTTTCATCATGTTTGCAACATGACGACCATACAGTTTTTTCTGTGCTTTCTTCATTGCCCGATCATCAAATACCGGAAAATCAAAGAAATCATCAAAGAACTCGTCAAATAAGTTTTCTCCAAAAATACTAGGTGTTAACATAATCATCGCTCCTTTTTCAAATTATATTTTGAAACTGGGGATGTTTGGGAAGAATCATGAACTCGTGGTTCTTTCTTTCTCCTGTTTCTAATTATGTTATAGCACCTTTGTTGGCACTCGTCAAGCGTGAGTGCTAACAAATTATGTGAATTTTTTGTGTTTTTTCCACTTATATTTCCAGTAATATATTTGACATCCATTCTATTTTCCACTGTCACCATAGTTAGATAGTACCCTTGCAGAAGGATCATTTACATCGCAGCCTTCCCACTCCCTGTTCGGCATCCAGAAATCTGCAACCATCTCAGACTGACCCGGATAATACTTTTCAAAAATCTCTCTATATAATAAGGATTCTTTTGTAAATGGTCTGGCATGGGTATAGCTTTTACATCTGCTTTCAAATTCTTCGTCTGAATATTGCTTTTGTGCATATTCCTTTAAATAATCAACCATAGAGTGTCCAACAGCATCTGAAAATGCGGCCTTTTCTCTCCAAAGAATTTCCTTTGGCAAATAATCTCCTTCCTCAAATGCATGACGAAGCAAATATTTTCCCTTTCCATATTTATTTAATTTCAATTCCGGGTCTGCGGACATAACATACTTTACAAAATCAATATCTCCAAATGGTACTCTTGCCTCCAATGAATTCACGGATATGCAGCGGTCCGCACGAAGCACATCATACATATGCAATTCCCTGATTCTTTTCTGGGATTCCTTCTGGAATGCAGTCGCATCTGGTGCAAAGTCCGTATATTTATAACCAAATAATTCATCCGAGATTTCGCCTGTCAGAAGCACTCTGATGTCCGTCTGCTCATGGATTGCCTTACATACTAAATACATGCCCACGGATGCCCGGATGGTGGTAATATCATAGGTTCCCAATAACTGAATAACCGTTTCCAAAGATGCCAGCACCTCAGCAGACGTCATGTAAACTTCCTTATGCTCACTGCCAATATAATCTGCTACCTGCTTTGCATATTTCAAATCAATTGCATCCTCGCTCATACCAATGGCAAATGTCTTTATGGGTTCCTTACTTTTCTTCGCTGCAATGGCACATACTAGCGAAGAATCCAATCCTCCCGAAAGCAAGAACCCAACCTTTGCATCCGCAACAAGTCGTTTCTCTACACCTGTCATAAGCTTATCATGGATATTCCTGCAAACTGTCTCCAAATCGTCATGACAAACGGCATCTACCTTTGCAATATCACAGTAGCAGATAAACTGCCCGCTTTTATAATAGTGTCCCGGTGGAAACGGCATAATCATATCGGTCAATCCAACCAAGTTTTTTGCTTCGCTTGCAAAAAGGATTACGCCCTCCTTATCATATCCATAGTATAACGGACGAATTCCAATAGGGTCTCTTGCAGCAATATATTCTCTTGTATCACCGTCATAGATGATGCAGGCAAACTCAGCATCCAGCATGGCAAACATTTCTGCTCCATACTCTTTATAGAGTGGTAAAAGAATTTCACAATCCGAATCACTTTCAAATGTATACTTTTTAGAAAGCTCCTGCTTCAGTTTTTCAAATCCATAAATCTCTCCATTACAAACCACATAACTTTTACCCAGCTTAAAAGGCTGCATGCCGGATGGCGTCAGTCCCATAATAGCCAATCTATGAAATCCAAGAAATCCATCCCCTGTATCCACAATCCTGCTATCATCCGGTCCTCTCGAAATTGTCTTGTCAAATCCTTCCTTAAACGCATCAAAGGCAGCACTGCGGCTGCAATAACCCATAATAGAACACATATGAATGTACCTCCATAATATTAGTAATTCAGCATTCTATAGGGCAAGTGCTGTGCTCGCTGTGCCACCTATATTTGTTCTCATTTTCCAAACCTCTACCAAGGTTCTGCCAACTCACGCATGACGCTACGGCGCACCTACTAAGAATCTTCTTTTCAGATTGCAGCTCGAAAAGTGTTATTCATACAGGCTCCGCTGCATGGCTCCCACCATCCCACACTCGCTGCGAGCGATTTCCTGTATTACTTCTCTTTTCTCAAACGCTTTTCATAAATATTCTGTTTTGAAAGAATGTATTACTCTACATCCTGTAATGCATCAAAG
>SVFG01000012.1 GCA_015056975.1 Lachnospiraceae bacterium
GGGCCGCGTAGATACAAGCTACAGCGGAACTGCATATATCAACGACGCATGGTGGTATGTAGTAAACGGTAAGGTTGACTTTAGCTATACAGGTCTTACCTTTGTGAATGAGAAGTGGTGGTATGTAAATGCCGGAAGAATCGACTTCAATTACTGTGGTCCCTGCCAGTTCAACGGTGCTACATGGTTTATCATGAATGGTGAGATTGACTATGTGAGTGATGGTTTGGTATGTACAGGACTTGATTGGTATCTTGTAAAGGATGGTCAGGTAAGAACAGACTTCACCGGACTTGCATTCATCAATGATGCATGGTGGTATGTGGTAAGCGGTAAGATTGACTTCGCATACTGCGGATTGATGTTCTTCAACAATGAGTGGTGGTATGTTCAGGGTGGTAAGATTGACTTTACCTACAACAATGTATATTACTTCAATGATACCTGGTATTACATTGAGACCGGTAAGGTGAACTTCGGATACAACGGATTGGCATATACCCAGTTCAATGATAAGTGGTGGTATGTAATTAACGGTATGATTTCCTTCGACTATACCGGTGCAGCATATGCACAGGAGAAGTATTGGTATGTAGAGAGAGGAGAGATTGATTTTAGCCGTGTTGGAAAGGTAACCATTGATGGTGTAGAATGGAATGTATCTTTAGGTGAAATCTTAGGCATGTAATAAATATGTAAAAGGAAACCTCTTGCGGACGATATTGTCCGCAAGAGGATTTTTTGAGAAAGGATTTGTAAGATGCGAAAGAAAGCTTGGGGGATAATGGGAATTGTATACATGCTGGTTATGCTCTGTGGACATGTGCAAGCAGGTGCTATGTCAATAACCCAAGCTGAGTATGGAATGGGTTATGTAAAGGACGGAGAGGATTCGTCCGATGCGAAGCCGATTTTTGAGGATGCAGACAGGGTAATTTTATCCTCCGGTGAGGATGATTATTACAGAACGGCAAAGCTGCCGGCTATCAGAAGTCAGGGGAAATACGGTATATGCTGGGCCGTTTCGGCGATTTCCCTGCTGGAGATAAATATGATGAAAAACGGCTATACAGAGGATGATTATTCGGAGATGCATCTGGCATATTTTACCTATCATTCGGCGGAGGATGCACTGAGTGGTCTGTATGGTGATGAACGGAGTGATAAGGGGACCAAGTTCTGGCTGACGGGCGGTGGCAATTTTACCATGGCAGCTGCTACGTTAAAGAATTGGAAGGGTGCGGCTGCGGAAGAGCTTGTGCCGATGAACGCTGAAACGGAAGAAGCGATAAATAAAAATGGTTTACCAATAGCGTATGCCTTTGAGGATGTGGCATACATGGAGAATTATTACTTGATAAATATGACGGAGCCTGCGGGTGTAAAGCAGGCGGTTGTTGATTTTGGAGCGGTTGCAATCAGCTATTATATGGATGGAGCTGTTAATAATAAAACGGATAATTATAATCCGGATACCGGGGCTTATTATTGCTCCAAGGAAATGCAGATTAATCATGGAGGCGTGATTGTGGGCTGGGATGACAATTATCCTGCCGCTAATTTCTCTACGACTCCGGGAGCGGACGGTGCATGGATAGTGCGTAACAGCTGGGGTGAGGAATATGGTGACGAGGGATATTTTTATCTTTCTTATGAGGATAAGACCATTGACGCCCTGGGGCTTGCGGCGGAGGCAGTACCTGCATCTGCATATCAGCACAATTATCAGTATGATGGCGCAGTGTATTCTAGGGATGTGAATGCAAAGGCAGCCAATGTTTTTACCGTAAAAGGTAATCCCGGTGGAGCGGAACGATTATCTGCTGTGTCGTTTGTAGCTTGCGATGCCAATAATAGGTATGAGGTTCGAATATACAGGAATTTGACTGATGTAAGTAACCCTGAGAGTGGAGAATTGGTGAGCTCGCTGGAGGGCGAGACATCTTATGCGGGATGCTATACGGTGAAATTGCCGCATACAATATATTTGGACGAGGGAGATAATTTTTCGGTAGTAGTTTCATTGACGGATGCAGAGGGAAAAATAGGCGCCATTTCTGCAGAACGCAATTATTTGGGAAGCAGATATAATTTCGAGTCCCATGCAGAAGCGGGACAAAGCTTCCGGTACACAGATGACGGCTGGCTGGATTATGGTCAGGCGAATAATGCCAATATCAGAATCAAAGCATACACAGTGGATACAGCCGTGAAGGTGTCTGCACCGTATGAGGGTTATAGCGGTCTGGCTATGGCGGGAGACGGACAGTGGTATTATTTTGTCAACGGATGCTCGGACGATACCTTTACGGGACTTGGATTCGTGAATGATAACTGGTGGTATGTGCAGGGCGGCAGAATTGATTTTACCTACACCGGGTTGGTTTATTATAATAACGACTGGTGGTATGTGGAAAACGGATGCGTGAATTTTAATTACAATGGTTTGGCATTTGTAAACGATAATTGGTGGTATGTAGTAAATGGTAAAATAGATTTTACTTACTGCGGGCTGGTGTTTTTTAACAATGATTGGTGGTATGTACAGGGTGGTATGATCGACTTCGCCTATAATAATGTATACTACTTTAATGATACATGGTGGTACATTGAGAACGGCAAGGTGAACTTTGGGTACAATGGTCTTGCATACACCGCCTTCAATGATAAATGGTGGTATGTGGAAAATGGTGAGATTACTTTTGGCTACGCCGGTATTGCATTTGTCAATGAACGGTTTTGGTATGTACAGAGAAGTGAAATTGTTTTTGCGTTTTCCGGTCAGATTACTGTGGACGGCATTGTATATGAGGTTGTGAACGGAGAAGTGAAATTGCCTTTTTAGTATGGCTGTGCTATAATACAATATTAGTGAAAAGAGTATAAGATTTTAGGAGGTTCCCATGAATATAATTTTACTTTCCGGAGGAAGCGGTAAGCGCCTTTGGCCCTTATCAAACGATATCAGATCAAAGCAGTTTATAAAGATGTTTAAAAATGCAAACGGTGAAGAGGAGTCCATGGTGCAGCGTGTGTACCGTCAGATTACGGAAGTGGACCCGTCTGCCAATGTTACCATAGCAACCGGCAAGAAGCAGGTGAGCACCATCAAGAATCAGCTTGGCGACAAGGTGAATGTATGCGTTGAGCCTGACAGAAGAGACACCTTCCCTGCGATTTGTCTTGCGGCTGCATATTTACATGATGAGAAGGGTGTTTCGGCGGATGAAGCAGTAGTAGTTTGTCCCGTTGACCCTTACGTGGAGAACAGTTATTTTGAGGCACTTAAAGAGTTGTCTGACCTGGCGGCTGCAGGTGGAGCCAATCTTTCCCTGATGGGTATCGAGCCCACTTATCCCAGTGAGAAGTACGGCTATATTATTCCGGAGAATGCGGATAAGGTAAGCCCTGTAAATACCTTTAAGGAGAAGCCGGATGTGGCCACCGCTGAGGCGTATATTGCGCAGGGTGCCCTTTGGAATGGCGGTGTGTTTGCATTTAAGCTTGGTTATTTGTTGAATAAGGCTCATGAGCTCCTTGATTTTGAGAATTACTATGATTTGTTCAAGCACTACGGAGAGCAGAAAAAGATTAGCTTTGACTACGCTGTAGTGGAGCAGGAAAGTGCAATTCAGGTGCTCCGTTACCGCGGCGAGTGGAAGGACCTCGGAAGCTGGAATACCTTTACGGAGGCTATGGATACTGAGGCAATCGGTAAGGTGACCATGGATACAACGTGTGTTAATACCCATGTGGTAAACGAATTGGATATTCCGATTCTTTGCATGGGCTGCAAGGATATGGTGGTAGCTGCCGGCGTGGATGGTATTTTGATTGCCGATAAGGAGCAGAGCAGTTACATTAAGCCCTTTGTGGATGCTATTGAGCAGCCCGTTATGTATGCTGAGAAATCCTGGGGCAGCTTTACTGTGCTGGATGTACAGCAGGAGAGTATGACTATCCGCGTAACCCTGCTTCCCGGACATAAATTGTATTATCACAGTCATGAGCACCGCGATGAGGTGTGGACCATTGTCAGCGGTCAGGGCCGTACCATAGTGGACGGTATGGAGCAGGTGGTGCGCCCCGGTGATGTGGTGACCATGGCAGCAGGCTGTAAGCATACCGTGATTGCGGATACGGAGCTTCAGATTATTGAGGTTCAGCTTGGAAAGGATATTGACGTAAATGACAAGCAGAAATTTGAGCTGTAAGGAGGAACGTCTGCAGCCCATTCTGCTGCGTCCCATAGGCAAAGATTATTTGTGGGGCGGCAACCGTTTGCGTGAGGAATACGGCAAGGATTTACTCCAGGTGCCTCTTGCGGAGACCTGGGAGTGCTCCACGCATCCCGATGGCCCCAGCGTGGTGGTGAGCGGGAGCTATCAGGGTATGGGCTTGGATGAGGTGCTGCAAAAGCATCCTGAGTGGCTTGGAAGCCGCTATGAGGGAAAGGACGAGCTCCCCATATTGATTAAGTTTATCGATGCTGCCAAGGATTTGTCCGTGCAGGTGCATCCTGATGACGAGTATGCCCTGGAGAGAGAGAAGCAGCTTGGCAAGACGGAAATGTGGTATGTGCTGGATGCGAAGCCCGGTGCAAAGCTGGTTTACGGATTTGCACATGATGTGACAAGTAAGCAGGTACGGGAGAGTCTGCAGGATGGTAGTTTGGGTGACTATTTACAACAGATTCCCGTCAAGAAGAACGATGTGTTTTTCGTAAAACCCGGAACGGTACATGCTATCGGTGAGGGTGTGCTGATTGCGGAGATTCAGGAAAATTCCAATGTAACCTACCGTGTGTACGATTATGACCGCGTGGACAAAAACGGTCAGAAGCGTCCTTTGCATGTGGACAAGGCACTTGAGGTTATGAATTTAAAGCGCGCGGATGCTCCCAGGCAGAATTTGCGTCTGATGCGTTATCAGCCCGGCTCTGCGGAGGAGATTCTTTGCAGGTGTCAGTATTTTCAGGTAAACCGTGTGCTGGTAAGCAGTGAATATAGACTGAGGGTAGAAACTACCTCTTTTCAGGTACTGCTGGTGCTTGAAGGAGAAATGAATGTGAAAAATGCGGCATTCCCGGATAATGACGGTATATTTGCACGCAAGGGAGACTGCCTGTTATTGCCTGCGGATTGCGGTGAAGTGCAGGTGAGTGGAAAGGGACAGCTCCTTAGAGTGTTTTGTTAATTGCCTTTTCGGTAATAATATGCTATGATTAAATGTGGTATACTTATGTGTAAGGCGTACCGACCCCATAGTATGAAGGAGAGTACATTATGTTAAGCAATAAATCTATTTTAGTGACCGGTGGTACAGGTAGCTTTGGAAAGGCCTTTACCAAATATGTGTTGGAGCATTATAATCCCAAGAAGATTATTATTTACTCCCGCGATGAGTTTAAGCAGTTTATTATGCAGCAGGAGTTGCAACAGTATAAGGACAAGCTCCGCTTCTTTATCGGTGATGTACGCGATAAGGAGCGCCTGACCAGAGCGTTTGAGGGTGTGGATTATGTAATTCATGCGGCAGCGTTAAAGCAGGTCCCTGCCTGTGAGTACAATCCTGCAGAGGCGATTAAGACCAATATCGACGGAGCGCAGAATGTAATTGATGCTGCACTTAGTACCGGTGTAAAGAAGGTGGTTGCACTTTCTACGGACAAGGCAGTTAATCCTGTGAATCTGTACGGTGGTACCAAGCTGGTGTCCGATAAGCTGTTTATTGCTGCAAATGCGTATGCCGGAAGCAAGGATATTTGTTTCTCTATCGTGCGTTACGGTAATGTGGCAGGCAGCCGTGGTTCCATTATCCCGAAGTTTTATGATATTTTGAAAAAGGGTGACGGTGAACTGACCATTACAGATTACCGTATGACCAGATTCTGGATTAGCTTAAAGCAGGGCGTTGAGCTGGTAATCAAGGCGCTTGAGGAGGCAAAGGGCGGAGAGACCTTTATCTCCAAGATTCCTTCCTTTAGGATTCCGGATTTGGCAGAGGCTATGGCACCCGGATGTAAGACCAAGGAAATCGGTATCTATCCCGGAGAGAAGCTTCACGAGATTATGGTTACGGTGGAGGATGCGGATTATACCTACGAATATGATAAGCATTTTATTATCTATCCTCAGCTGGTGTGGAGCAAGAGCAAAGAGGCTACACCTACCGGCAAGAAGGTACCCGAAGGCTTCTCCTACAGCTCTGACAATAATACGGAATGGCTTTCCGTTGAGGAAATCAGAGAGCTCTTAAAAGAGTTGGAATTGGATTGATGGAATCAAAGATTAGGAATAAAAAGTGGTTTTATACCTTATGTTTTATAGCCGTTAACGTATTGGACTTTATACGTGATACGCAAAATGGTGATATATGGAGCATTGCCGCCAACGCTACGGGGTTGGTGGTGATGCTTATTGTAGCGTCCGGATATTCTTTCAAAGAATTACGTGGCGCTTTTACTTATGTATGGAGTGCCTTGTGTGCCGGCGCGGTAATTCTGGTGATAGCATGGGAAGGCACACGGTTTTTGGGCATGTATTACTGGGCTGTGGTAGTGGCAGTATTGAATGTTTGGTGGATGGTTCTGTATGGGAAGCTTTTGATACAGAAGATTTTCATACAAAAATCATTGCAAATTCATATCAGCCGTACTGTTTGGCTGTGGATTGTTATGACGGTATTCATGACCTTTGGTGTCAGCGGTAGGATATGGCCCCTGTGGTTTCTTGTAATGTTTGGAATCTTTTACCTGACAAGGTATGAAGAGAGCGAGCGGAAGGATATGCTGGAGGGTATGATTAACGGTACCATTATCTCTTTCTTTTTACTGCAAATCTATGCATACGGCTTCAGACCTTATGATGAGCTGCGCTACAAAGGTGCATTTTCCAATTGCAATATTACGGCGCTGCACTATTTGCTGGTGTATTGTATGATTTTATTCCGCCTGCATATATTGGAGCAGAATAAGGCAAAGAAGGGATGGAAGCTGTTTTATCTTGCCGGTGCAGGTGGCTTACTTGGATTTATGTTTTTGACCATGGGGCGCACTGCGTGGGTGGCAGCAGTTGTTTTGACTGTGCTGTACGGTGTTTTTATCATCCGCGGAATGTGGGCAAAGAAGTGGCGCGCTGTCATGGCGAGAGGTGCGGCGCTTGTGCTTTCCATGGTATTGTTGTTCCCGGCTGTTTTTGGTACGGTGAGATGGCTCCCTACGATTTTGCATTATCCGGTATGGTATGAAGGTGAGTACAGTGCGGACAAGGTACACTCCTATGATCCGGCGGATACCTGGAAATATATTGACATGGATGAATTCCTGGATGCAGTGTTCGGACGAATTAAAGGAACCTTTCAGGTGAAGAGTCCGTTTACCATACGGGCATATGCGGCTGAGAACGGTTTTTATCCGGAGGCAGAGCAGCTTACAGGTACGGAGAATATGGATGCGGGGCTTTCCATCAGGCTTGCGATTTACAAGGCGTATTTGCGGGATTTGACCTGGGTGGGGAATCCGCCTACGGCAGGTTATTATGAGATAGAGGGCGCGGACTATCATTCCTGGCATGCCCAGAATGTTTGGATACAGATAGCCTATACCTTTGGTATTCCTGCGGGAATGCTGTTTGTGGTGATGACGGTTCTTCTCCTGCGCCGCCATTATGTAGGTATGAAGAGAAATAAAAATTGGCTTTATGCCATGATTCCGTTGTTTATCAGTGTAGTTTTCTTTACCTACGGAACCATGGAGCTTGTCTGGAATATTGGGCAGGCGGTGTTGTTTTTGTTCTTTTTTGTGCAACATCCGGGCTTTTCGGAAGAACAGTGTAAGGAGGAAAAAGTCTCATGCAATTAAGCATTATTGTTCCTGTTTACAATATGGCGTCGGGCGGGAAACTTAAATTTTGTCTGGATTCCCTGCTTAAGCAGAAGCTTGCGGACTATGAGATTATCACTGTGGATGATAAGTCGACCGACAACTCATTGGAGGTTTTGCGTGAGTATGAGGCAAAGTATCCCGAAAAAATAAAGGTAGTTGCTTCCCCGGAAAACCGTAGACAGGGCGGTGCCAAGAATCTGGGGCTTGCGCAGGCGAAGGGAGATTTTATCGGGTTCGTGGACAGCGATGACTGGGTGTCTGCGGATATGTTTTCGAAGCTGCTTGAGAAGGCGGTTATAACGGGAGCCGATATTGTGGGCTGTGATTATCTGATTACGGATGAGCTTGGCAAGGAGGAAGGGCGCTCCATACAGAATAACTATGCATCCCAGACGGGTGAGCTTGACGATGCCAAGTATAGGGAGCTGATTCTCACACCGGGAAGTATGGTGATAAAGATTTACAGAAGAGAGCTTTTCTTTGACCATGGAATCGTATTCCCGGAGAAAATGTTTTATGGATAATGCCATAAGTGTGCTGCCGTTTTTATATGCCAAGCGCTTCGAGCGGGTGGAGGAGTGTCTGTATTTTTATTATCAGCACAATGCGTCCACGGTTCACACGGTTGATATCGGCAGATGTAAGGACCGCATACTGGCGATGGAGCTTTATAAAAAGCAGTGTGTGGAAAGGGGCTTTTACGACAGGTTTCAAAAAGAAATGGATTACAAAATTTTTGAACTGGGCTATCGCAATACCTTGTTTTCGTACATGCAGGCCAAAAGCATTCCGGGTTACGGGTTTGTAGCAGGGCTTAGAAAATTTTTGATAGAGCAGGTGCCGGAGTTTGCCCAAAATGAGTATTATCAGAAGCTGGTGGACCCTGAGACGAAGAAGCTGGTGGGGCTGCACCGCAAGAGTAATCTGCTGTTTATCTGTTATTACAAGGCGCTGTATTGCTATCGGAAGTTAAGGTATCGCAATAAGCAGGGCTGAAAGGGTTGAACCATGAAGGAAAGAATTTATGTGTGCCATACCTATTATCATGTGTATGTGACATTTTTAAAAGAGTTGAATTTGCCGAAAGAGAAGCGGGGACAAGCCACGCTGGTGCTCAGCAGGATGTCCAATGATTTTGAACAGCTGAAGGAACGTGTGGAGCGTACCGGACTGTTTGAATCGGTTGTGGAATATGATGAAAAGAGGGAGGATTATTTTCCGCAGCTGGATAAATACCGTAAGGATAGGGGTAATATCGTATCGAATATGATTGCCCGCATTATTTTCACAAAGAAGCTGGCAAAGCTGAATGCACCCTACATACCGGTTAACTTTAAGGAATATAAGGATATTTATGTGTATTGCGACAGCGACCCCATCGGTTATTACCTGAATTGGAAGCGTATCCCCTATCATGCGGTGGAGGATGGACTCAACTGTCTGGTAAATTTTGATGCGGCGCGATATGATAATCGGGGCAATTTCAATCTCAAGGTATTTTTTTCGCGTAAGCTGAATCTGATTTTTATCCAGAACGGATACGGTAAGTATTGCATTGATATGGAGGTCAATGATATTGCCGCAATCAAGGAGCCCTGCCCGCAGTATATTGAATTGAAACGGCAGGCGTTGGTGGACGGTCTTGACGAGGAAGGTAAAGAGCTTATCATTCAGGCATTTGTTCGCGATTATGATGCCCTGCAAAAGCAGATTGCAGAGTGTGAGGGAAAGCGTGACAAGGTCCTGATTTTGACAGAGCCACTGTGTGATTTGGAGACCAGGGAGAGGCTTTTTCGAGATATTATTAAAATGTATGAGGATGAGTATCTGGTGTTTATCAAGCCCCATCCCAGAGATGTTTTAGACTACCGTAAGGTGTTTGCGGAGTATCCGCAGTTTGACGGTGCGATTCCCATGGAGCTTTTAAACTTTTTCCCGAATTTACGGTTCCGCAAGGTGATTGGTGTGTGGACGGAGATGAAAGCCCTTCATTTTGCAGATGAGGTTATCCGTTTGGGAGCGGAGTTTATGGATAAGTATGAATCGCCCGATGTGCATGAAGGGGTTAGTTGACAAAATAAACGATAAAACGATGATTATATTTATGGTTGTTCGATTGACTTTTCCGTGGAATTGTGGTATTGTAATGTTGTAAGGGCGTAAGACGTTTTGCGGTACGAGAAGGCGGAAAGAGAGAGCAATGAACGAAACTGAAAAACTGGATATTATTATCCGAGAAGTAGGCGGTCTGAGGACTGAGATGCAGGACATGAAGTCAGAAATGCAGGACATGAAGTCGGACATACGGGAACTGAAAGCAGATGTACGGGACTTGCAAACGGATGTAAAGGAACTGCAGACGGATGTAAAGGAACTGCAGACGGATGTAAAGGAACTGCAAACGGATGTAAAGGGCTTGAAAACGGATGTAAAGGAACTGCAAACAGGCATGCAGACCTTGCAGTCTGAAGTAGATATTATGCAAATGGATATCGATAAGTTACAGACTTCCATGAAGCGTGTTGAATTGCATCTTGAAAATGTTACAGATAAGAATATCCGTATAGTAGCAGAGGGGCATCTCGATTTGTACAACAAGCTGTCAGAGGCAGCGAGAGTTAGCAATAATGAAGAGATGCTTGGTATTAGGGTTAATATTTTGGAAGAGGATGTGCGGCTGATAAAAGAAGCCATTGCATTCATGCCGGCATAAAAATGACGGGGTGGTACACATGTACCGCCTCTTTTGCAACATAAAAATTGCCATTTATGAAATAATATGCTATGATATTGTTTGATTTAAAGGAGGTATTCCATGGAACAATTAGCGATATTTGGTGGGACTCCCGTGAGGGAAACACCCATTTCATATGGAAAACAGTTTATAGATGAGGATGATATACAAGCGGTTGTGGAAGCGCTTAAGAGCGATTATCTGACCGGCGGACCTCAAATAGAAGAATTGGAGAAGAGATTGTGTGAAATTACCGGTGCAAAATACGCGGTAGCAGTAAGCAACGGTACGGCAGCACTTCATTTGGCGGCATTGACAGCCGGTTTTTCTGAGGGAGATGAGGTGATTGTCAGCCCCATAACCTTTGCGGCTTCAGCCAATTGTGTGTTGTATTGCGGAGCAAAACCTGTATTTGCGGATATCAACCCGGAAACCTACAATATTGATCCGGCATGCATA
Organism: Lachnospiraceae bacterium; assembly: GCA_015056975.1. Classification (GTDB taxonomy): domain Bacteria; phylum Bacillota; class Clostridia; order Lachnospirales; family Lachnospiraceae; genus Acetatifactor. The sequence goes on from SVFG01000012.1 coordinate 11,079, forward strand.
GAGAAGCTGATTACGCCACGGACCAAAGGAATTGTGGCAGTGGATTTTACGGGACAGGCGGTGCAGCTGGATGAAATCAGACAGATTGCAAGAGAACATAATTTGATTTTGATTGAGGATGCAGCCCATGCCATTGGCACTAAATATAAAGGACAGCCGGTGGGCAGTATTGCGGACATGACCTGCTTCAGCTTCCACCCGGTGAAGACGGTAACCGGTGGCGAGGGCGGTGCCATCACCACCAACAATGAGGAGTTTTATCACAGGCTGATGCGTCTGCGTACCCACGGAATTACCCGTAATCAGGCGGAGATGGTACATCCCACGGATGCAGCATGGTACAATGAGCAGGTAGAGCTGGGCTACAATTACCGTATTACGGATTTTCAGGCGGCGCTTCTTTGCAGCCAGCTGAATAAGCTGGAGCGCTTTTCAAAGCGCAGGAGAGAGATTGTAGAGCGTTACGACAGAGAGCTTGCCGGAGTGCCGGAGGTGATTGTACAAAAGGAAATTCCGGAATCGGATACCACCAGACATTTGTATATCCTCAGATTAAATTTGGAAAAACTTACCTGCGACAGAAGACAGTTTTTTGATGCTATGCGCGCAGAGAATATTTGTCCGCAGGTGCACTATTTGCCGGTGTATTGGCATTCCTACTATGAGAAGCTAGGTTATCGTAAGGGAATTTGTCCCAATGCGGAAAAGCTTTACGATGAAATTATGAGTATCCCGTTGTTTTTTTCCTTGACGGATAAAGAAGTTGGAGATACAATTTGTGCTATAAAGAAAATAGTTGCATACTATAAAGCATAGAGGAATGCATTTGAAAGGGAGAGTTTTTATATGGGAAAATATTTTGGCACTGACGGCTTCAGAGGAGAAGCAAACAAGGAACTGACTGCAGATCATGCATACAAAATCGGTCGTTTCCTTGGCTGGTATTATCAACACAAAGAGGAGGATGAGAGATGTAAGGTGGTAATCGGTAAGGATACACGCCGTTCCTCCTATATGTATGAGTATGCGCTGGTAGCGGGACTGACTGCTTCAGGAGCGGATGCATATCTGCTTCATGTTACCACTACCCCCAGTGTGTCTTATGTTACCAGAACTGAAAATTTTGACTGTGGTATTATGATTTCCGCCAGCCATAATCCTTATTATGACAATGGTATTAAGCTGTTAAATGCCAACGGTGAAAAAATGGATGAGGAGACAATCTTAAAGATTGAGGATTATCTCGACGGCAAGAGCGGCGAGGTGCCCTACGCTGAGAAGGAAAATATCGGATGCACCGTGGATTATGCTGCAGGCCGTAACCGTTACATTGGTTACCTGATTTCCCTGGCTACCAGATCCTACAGGGATAAGAAGGTGGGTCTGGACTGTGCTAACGGAAGCTCTTGGATGATTGCAAAGAGTGTATTTGACGCTTTGGGTGCCAAGACATATGTGATTAACAATCAGCCGGATGGTGTGAACATCAATACAAATTGCGGTTCTACACATATTGAGGGACTTCAGAAGTTTGTGGTAGAGAACGGTCTGGATGTAGGCTTTGCCTTTGACGGTGACGCTGATCGTTGTCTCTGTGTGGATGAGAACGGTAATCTGGTGGATGGTGATGCCATCATGTACATTTATGGTTGCTACTTAAAAGAGCGTGGAAAGCTGTTTGGCAACAAGGTTGTAACCACTGTTATGTCCAATTTCGGTCTTTACAAGGCGTTTGATGCAATGGATATCGAATATGAGAAGACTGCAGTGGGTGACAAGTATGTGTATGAGAATATGGTGCAGAACGGCTACCGTCTGGGCGGTGAGCAGTCCGGTCATATTATTTTTAAGAAGTATGCGACTACCGGTGACGGTATTCTCACAGCCATCAAAATGATGGAGGTTATGCTGGAAAAGAAGAAGACGCTCAGTGAGCTGGCTTCTCCCTTCAAGGTATTCCCTCAGGTGCTCAAGAATATCCGTGTGACCGACAAGCGTCAGGCACAGGATGACAGTGACGTACAGGCAGCAGTTAAAGAGGTCGCAGACGCCCTGGGAGATGACGGACGTATTCTCGTAAGAGAGAGCGGCACAGAGCCTGTTGTACGCGTAATGGTAGAAGCGGGAGACATTGAGACCTGTCAGAAGTATGTGGATAAGGTAATTGATGTGATTATTGCAAAGGGATATGCATTATAATGGAATAGTAGATAAGCGCCTGACGGAAACTCCTGTCAGGCGCTTTTGTGCAGTGGAGGCTGTGATGTAGAAATTGCCATTTTTAATAGCCTATGATATAATGACTTTGTATGCGTATAAGCCACAAGTCCGTAGTTTGCGACGGGTGACAGAAGGGAACGGCATGAAAGCAGTAAGAAGAGATAAAATAGCAGATGCGGTGATATTCGGGGTGCTGCTTGCGGCGGTGTCAGCGGTAATGTTTACACTGTTTTACCGGCAAACCCTGGGAAGCGAGGCACTGTATCATTCTGATATGAAGGCATATATACTGGAAATGCAGGGGCTGGAGAGCGGTTATGAGTTCCCTTACCCTGTATTCTTTAAGCTGTCAGCGTTGATTCATTTGTTTGCGGGACCGCAGATGGCAGTGGCAATTGCCACAATGCTGTTAAACAGTCTGGCGATTATGGTGACGAAGCTGGCGTTTAACCATCTGCTGCCAAGAAAAGGCGTGGCAGATGGTGCGTTGCTCAGCATTCTGTCGATAGCTTTGTTTTTTGTATCCATGTTAACGGTGCCGGAGGGACTTTATCTGCCGGGTATCTATAGGAGATATCTGGGAGTGTTTACCCCCAATCCCTTTCATAACGCTACCTATTTGGCGGCGAGACCCTTTGCCATTCTTGCTTTTTTGTGGTTTGTAAAGCTTTTGCCGGTGTATGAAAAGGAGGCGGGGCGCAAGCTCATTGGCGACTATATTTTGTTTTCGGTATTTTTGCTTTTGGCGACCATGACAAAGCCGAGCTTCACGCTGGTGCTTGTGAGTACGGCGGGACTGATTATGCTTTATCGTCTGATTCGCTCACGGTTTCAAAATCTGGTGCCCACATTGCTGTTTGGACTGGCGTTTGTGCCAACCTTTATTGATTTGTTGTATCAGTATAAGGGTGTATTTGTGCCGGAGGAAGGTGTGGAAGGCGGCCTGGGCTTTTGCTTCGGTGAAGTTTGGGGCAAGTACTGTGGGAATCTGCCGTTGGCTGTGTGCTTAGGCGTAGGTTTTCCCCTGGCAGTGTTGGTGGCGAATTTTAAGAAATGTAAAAAGAACACCATGTTTCTTTTTTCCTGGCAGCTATATGCAGTGGGATTTGCCGAGGCGTTTTTCCTATATGAGAAAGGGTTCCGCAAATTTGATTTCAATTTTTCCTGGGGATATATCTGTGGTATGTTCTTTTGCCACTTTGCAGCATTGCTTGTCCTTTTGCAGGTGACAAAAGAGGAAGCGGCGCGTCGTCATGAGGCGGTTCTGCCGGATGATGCATTTTGGAAGAAGCCCGCTTTCAGAAGAGCGTTGATTGTTTTGCAGTGGCTTGCCTTTATAGGACATCTGGTATGCGGACTGATGTATTTTTATGATATCTTTGGCGGTGCCATGTATTATTAAGTGTTCGGAAAGAATGGTGGAAGATGAATAAAAAGAGAACCCTGTTAACCGGTCTGGTGACGGTGTGTATATTGGTGGCGGCGATGCTTATCTGCCCCCCATATTATTCGATGAATGATGATGTTATGATGAAAAGTATTCTGTCAGGTGCCTATACGGGTACGCCTGATGGACATGCCATATATATGAAATATCCGCTTACAGGAATTTTGAGTCTGTTGTACCGCATTTTGCCTGTTGTTCCATGGTTTGAACTGTTTATGACCATGTGCTTTATTGTGGCCATAGCGGCTGTTGTGGTACGTGTGCAGGGCATGCTTGCGCAGAAGGACGGGAAGCTTACAGGCTTTGCATGGGGGCTTGGGGCAGGTGCAATCAGCTTGGTGTTTACATTGTTTGTGCCGCAGATTTTTACCCTGCATTACACCCTGGTGGCAGCCATGATGGGAAGCTGCGGATTGTTTTTACTGTTGACGGGTGGCGGTGTAGTTTCAATTGTTCTGCTACTGCTTACTTACTGCATCCGTAGTCAGGTGTTTTTCCTGCTCTTACCGTTTCTGCTGGTTTCTGTACTATGGAACATCATTGATAAAAATATTCGTCCCATGTGCAGACAGGTTTTGATTCTCGGATTAGGTATTGTAATCTGCATGGCATGGAACGGAATCATGTACCGGTCTACGGAATGGAAGCAGTATGAGGTATATAATGAAAGCCGTACTAAGCTGTACGATTATGATAAGCTCCTGCCGTATGAGGGCAATGAGGCGGATTTTGAAAAGCTTGGTATCAGCGAAATACAACACCGCCTGATGGATGAATATGTGCTTGTACTGGCGGATGATATCACTCCGGAAATGATGAATGCGGCTGCGCAGCTCACAGCCTCAAGAAAGGAAGCAGGGCAAAGCTTCACCGAGTATCTGATATATTGTGTCAAAGAGTACTACTACCATTTGCGATACAATGACGGCCCGTATAATTATCTGCTGATAGCAGGTTATGTCGGAGTCTTTGTCTTACTGATATGTCGGAAAAAGTGGTGGAAGACGGCGTTACTTGGCTGCATGCTGGGTGGAAGAAGTCTGATTTGGATATATTTGATTTGGCAGGGAAGATTTCCGGAACGTGTCTACGTTTCCCTCTATTTTTTGGATCTTATGATTTTGACAGGTATGCTGCTGCAATTGCTAAAAGAGTGCAAGAGAAAGCGTTTTTTTACTGGGGCGTGCATTGCCGTAAGCGTTGCATTGCTTGGCGTAGGAATCAGTCAATGCGTGATGATGACGAAGCGCGTTGAGGTACATTCAGACAAGCATGAGGAGTGGCGAGCTCTAAAGGAGTATTGTGAAGACAATCCGGAGTATACATTCCTTGTGGACGTTTATTCTACGGTTGACTACAGCGGAAAGGTCTGGGAACAGCCGGTTCGGGAGAATTATGTGCTGGCCGGAGGTTGGATGAGTAACAGCCCGTTGCTGAAAGATAAAGTATCGTCCCTAAAAGCAGAAGAGTGTTGTTATGTTATTTCTGCGGACAGGGATGTCGACTGGTTGCATGAATATTGCAAACAACGTTTAAATGGTGTACAGATTGAGAAAACTGACAGTATCAGTCAAAATGGAAGGGTGTTATTTGACATCTACCGTATGGCTGAAAAGTAACTGTCGGAAAGGTTGTTTAGATGCTGTTTAATTCCTATGTTTTTCTATTTGCATTTTTGCCTCTTGTATGGGTTTTATATTTTGGACTGAACAGAATGAATTTATTTACGGCAGCTAAGCTGGCATTGATTTTGGGATCCTTTGTGTTTTACGGATATCAGAATCCTATGCTGTGCCTGCTTTTGTTGTCAAGTATCGCGGTCAATTATGCGGCTCATCTGTTGCTGTCGGACGTAAGCAGGGGGGCGAGGCTGCGAAAGGGAATTATGGTTTCGGCAGTATTGTTTAACTTTGGATTGCTCTTTTACTTTAAGTATTTAGATTTTACCATCAGTAATATAAATTTCCTGACCGGGAGCAGCTTTGCGTTACAACATATCGCGCTTCCTCTCGGTATCAGTTTTTATACCTTCCAGCAGGTGTCATTTGTGGTGGATAGTTACAAAAAGGAAATGGGCAGATATTCCCTGATTGATTATGCACTTTTTGTATCCTTTTTTCCGCAGCTGGTGGCGGGACCGATTGTTCTGCACAGTGAGATGATTCCGCAATTTGCGGACAAATCAAAGAAAAAGATTGACTTTGGAAATATGGTTTCCGGTCTGGAGTATCTGATTATAGGTCTTTCCAAGAAGGTACTTTTGGCAGATTCCTTCGGACGATTGAGTGATGTGGGGTTTGGGGCAGTGCGACAGCTTAACAGCCTGAGTGCAGTGGCTGTGATGCTGGCATATACCCTGGAAATCTATTTTGATTTCAGCGGTTACTGCGACATGGCTATCGGTATCGGTAAGCTGTTAAATATTGATATCCCCATAAATTTCTATTCGCCTTATAAGGCATGTAATATTTCACAGTTTTGGAAGAAGTGGCATATGACATTAACCAGGTTTTTGACAACGTATCTCTATATTCCCTTAGGCGGCAACAGAGGTAAAATGTGGAGGACTTGTCTGAATGTTATGATTGTATTTACCTTAAGCGGTCTGTGGCATGGTGCCAACTGGACCTTTGTGGTATGGGGAATGCTCCATGGACTTGCCATGGTGCTCTACCGTATATTCAGAAAACAGGCGGATGCAATGCCGAAGTGGCTGGGCTGGCTTTTAACCTTCGCCTTTGTGAACGGTGCGTGGCTGTTTTTTAGGGCCGATAATTTGTTGCAACCGTTTAAGCTGGTTTATATGATGGTACTGGGTGGCTTTGGCGGCTTTACGGAAGGAATTGTAGACAGTATCTGTGAGAAGAATTTTCTGCTTGTGATTTTGGACCGCTACTTGAACGGACCGGTGATGGATATTTTGTCCCAGGGAATGACAGCCCTGTGGATTGCGGTTCCGCTTATCTTATGTGTGAAGGCACCGTCCTCACATGAAATAGTAGGACGTAAATGCAGAAGCAACGGATACTTCCTGTGGCTGGCACTTCTCCTTTTGTGGTCAGTTTGCAAGCTGTCTCAAGTGTCCAAGTTTATTTATTTCAACTTCTGATGAAGCGAGGAGGAGAAAATGTCGGAGAAAAAAGCATTAAAGCGGCTGGTGGGATATCTGGCAGGTGCTCTTGTGTGTGCGGGAGTCTTCGTTTTTTGCATAGATCCGTTTTATCATTACCACGGCGCATGGTTCGGATTGCCGGTAGTTCTGGAAAATGCAGTTTACCAGACTCCCGGAGCGGCGCGTAATTTAGAGTATGACAGTGTGATAGTCGGCACAAGCATGACGGAGAATTTTCATGCGAAATGGTTTGACGATGCTTTTGGGTGGAATACACTAAAGCTTTCCTATTCGGGGGCAAGAACCAATGATTTAAAGGCTATTTTTGAACAGATTTACTCCGGGGAGAAGTCTCCTGCGAATGTTGTGTTTGATGTGAATGATTATCAGCTTACAGTGGAACCGGACACCGCATTTGCAATACGACCGGAATATTTGTATGATAATAACATATTTACGGATTTGTCTTATATCTATAACCAGGATGTGCTTTTGGCAGCGGCAAACCGCGTGTTGGATAAAATAGAGGGAAGGCAAAGTAATCTTGACAGTGCCTACACTTGGGAAGAGGATGAACTTTTTGGAGCGCCCAAAACGCTGGAGGCTGAAACCAAGCAGCGTGAAAGTCTGGAGCAAAGCATCAAAAGTGGTCTCCCGCAGTTGAGTATGGAGAAGTGTGATGCCAATTTGGACAATATCATACCATTTATAGAAGAACATCCCGAGACAACATTTTATGTCTTTTATCCCCCGTACAGTATGCTTTATTGGGAACAGAAGCAGATGATGGGGCAATTGGAGGATATGATAGCTATTTATGGTCGTTCCATGGAAAAACTATTAGCCTATGATAATGTGAAAATTTTTTATTTTCAGAATGAAAGGGATATTATCAGCAATCTGGATAATTATCGTGACAGCACGCATTTCAGACCGGAGTACAACAAGTATATCTGTGATAGTATGGCGAGAGGCGTAAGGCAGATAAATCAGGACTCTTATAAAGAACAGCTTGCCGATATGTATGAGTATGCGGTATCATTTGACTATGAAAAACTATGGAGATAGGACTAAAATAGGAAAACGTCTGCCACTGCAGACGTTCTACCTATTCACGTTTCTATATTTCAATCCCCTTTTACGAAAGTAAGTATAACAAACGAAGTGCCACCGAAACGCCACCGTACAAATGTTCGAAAAAAGAGGCGGATAAAGTGAGGAATAAGGAATGAAACAGAAGTATACGGACAATCAGACCGGTATTTACTTGCGTCCTATGACGGAGGCAGATACCGATAATATTGTGAAATGGCGCAATACGGATGCAGTGCGCAAAAATTTTATTTATCAGGAGCTTTTTACCAGACAGGGGCATGAAGCCTGGGTGAAAAACATGGTGGGTACAGGTAAGGTGATACAGCTTATCATTTGCAATGAGGCAGATGATATGCCTCTCGGTTCGGTTTATATTCGAGACATTGACAGAACCCACAATAAGGCGGAGTACGGTATTTTTATCGGGGAAGCATCTGCGAGAGGACGAGGAGTTGGGACTGCTGCAGCGCGTCTCATGCTGGATTATTGTTTTGAGGAAGAAAAATTGCACAAGGTCTTCTTGAGAGTATTTGCACATAACAAGCAGGCAATCCGCAGCTATGAGAAGGCGGGATTTGTGCAGGAAGCTTTTTTGAGGGATGATGTTTGTGTTTCGGGAAAATATTGTGATATCATACTAATGGCTAAGATAAATGAGTAAAGAATACAAAGATTGGAGCTTTCAGACATGAAGAAGATTAGTTTTGTGATTCCCTGTTATCGTTCAGAGCATACCTTGCCGCAGGTTATTGCAGAAATTGATGCAAAGATGGAGCAGATGCCGGAATATACTTATAATATTTTTATGGTAAATGATTGTTCGCCGGACAATACCATGGGTACTATCCGTAGACTGTGCGAGGAGAAAGAAAATCGGAAGGGGATTAATTTTGCCCGCAATTTCGGTCAGCATGCTGCACTGATGGCAGGACTCCGCCATGCAGACGGTGATTATGTGGTGTGTCTTGATGATGACGGTCAGACTCCTGCGGATGAAGTAGATAAACTTCTCAAGAAGCTGGAGGAGGGATATGATGCAGTATATGCAAAGTATGAACATAAACAGCACTCTGCTTTTCGCAATATGGGCAGTAAGGTGAATGAGTTGATGACCAGAGTCATGCTGGAGAAGCCCAAGGAATTATTCATTTCCAGCTATTTCGCAGTAAAACGATTTGTTGTGGATGATATGATACGGTATGAAAACTCCTACCCCTATGTAATCGGTCTGGTGCTTCGTGCTACCAGAAATATTACCAATGTAGTGGTAAATCACAGGGAGCGAGAGGAAGGACGTTCCGGCTATACCATGAAAAAGCTTCTTGGTTTATGGTTTAACGGATTTACTGCGTTTTCTGTAAAGCCGTTGAGAATTTTTACCGTAATCGGTGGAAGCTGTGCGTGCATGGGCTTTTTGTATGGTATCTATACCATTATCAAGCGATTTGTAAATCCGGATGTGCCGGTGGGATTCAGTGCGCTGATGTCTGCGATCGTTATCTTTTGCGGTATGATTATGTTAATGCTTGGAATGATTGGAGAATACGTTGGCAGAATTTATATCAGCCTCAATAATTCTCCTCAGTATGTGATTAAGGAAGTTCTGAATATCGAAGAAAAGTAAGGTATGAACCATGAGTAAATTTATGGAATGGTGGAAAACGGACAAGCGATATATATTGTTGTTAAAGACAGTGCTGATGGCACTTTTGCCGGTGTTTTGTTGTCTGCTTACCTGTGGCATGCAAGGGAAGAGTGTCAGTGATGTATATCTTCCCATGTCAGAGTGGAATGATGAGTTGTTCTATTTTAAGCAAGTGGAAGGCATTGTGAATTATGGCTATCCGCAGGGGTATTTCGGTTTTAATGAAAGCCATGCCCTGAAGCTTTCCTTTGCGGCATGGAGCCCTGTGCTGGTCTTCCCTTGGATTATTTGGGGGCTGTTATTCGGATGGAATGTGATGTCCCCCATTATCTGTAATGTTGTGCTTTTGACATTGGCAATGGTTTTGTTTGTGATACTGGTGCGCCCCACATGGAAACAGCTGGGTATTCTGACTCTGTTGTTTTGCCTGTACACGCCGTTTTCACGATATATGCTGTCCGGAATGCCGGAGATTATATGCATCAGTATGCTGATTATCTTTTACAGCCTTGCCATAAATTACGGCAGGAGCGAACGGACGTACAAGCTTGTTGTATTGTTTGTGATGGCTGGTGTGCTTACACTGATGCGTCCCTATATGCTGTTGTTTCTCTTGTTGCCTGCCTACTACCTGATTCGCAGGAAGAGGTGGTGGGGCGTTTTGGGCTCGGCTTTAGTGTTTGGAGTAGTATTGGGTAGCTATGGGTTGATTAAACATTATCTGGGAGCAGAATATTTTACGCCGCTGTTCTTTACGGATTGGATAACCACATTTTTTGAAAAAGGCTTTTTCTCGGGCATATATTATTTCTTTGCAAAGATTTACTGGATGGGATGCGACTTTTTGGAGCATACGGCCGAAGGCTTTAGGAGCGGTTTGGCTTCGGGAGCATTCTTTGCCGGTTATCTTGTGATGATGGCGATTTTGCTGTGGCAAAGCCTTTCTGACTGGACAAGCTATCGCAAAAAGAAGAAAAAGGGAGAGGCTTCCCTTTCAGAGAAATTCGTGCCACAGCTTCATCTGGCAGTATGTTTTGTAGGTATGCTGCTTGCCCTGCTTCTTATGTATAAATTGACAGAGGGTAGCAAGCATCTGCTTACTTTTATCGCAGTGGGCGTGTTTATGGTCAGTTTGATGAAAACTGCCTTCTACAAGAAAGCCGTACTGCTGGGCGTGACCTTCGTGTATTTCTATTCTTACATGGCAGTGAATCACCCCTATGATTTTCAGGTACCTTATGCAGAAGACGTGCGACAGGAGCAGATTGCGGCAGCAACGGAGGTGCTGGCAGAGAAAATGAAGCTTTCTGAAGGGAGTGCTCCGAATTATGACAATGCTGTCATATGGACGCTGTATGACAATGTCCCGGATAAAAACGATGCACCGGTACAGACCAGTATGAAATGGCAGCTTTTGTATGCCATTCCGCAGGGATTTGGCATCAGCTGCTGCGAGGGTGAGTATGTAAGAGAGAACCTAAAGACACTGCAAAGCAGGTATCTTGCCACCATAGTAGATGGCGAGGTTGATGTACTTTGCAGAGAAAACGGATACCGTGAACTGTACAGAGACCATGAAGTAGTATTTTATGAGAGATGAAGACCTCCGGCGTGCGCTTTACAGCGCATGCCGGTTTTGATTATCACCATGATCTTAATCATGAATAAAGTAGACATTTTTATCCGGATGTTGTACAATAATAAGATAAAAATATCATGGGAGTAGACTATGCAAAAGTGGAAAGAAGACTTTTTTACACTTTGGAGAAATAAATGGTACAGGTATGTGCTGATTCTGACAGCGGTATGCAGTTATGGCTTTTTGATTACGCATCAGACTGTGGGAATTGATGATACCCCGTATGCTTACTATTTTGAAGAAGGCCTGGTTGCCATTGTGGGCAGATGGGTTTTATTTGTGTTAAATAAGTTGATACACATTTCGGATTTTTCTCCCTTTATGATGGATTTGATTGGCGTAATGCTGTTGCTTGCGGCAGTCATGGTATGGAGTACGTTGTTTTATTCCGTGTTGAGAGACAGACTACCCATATGGGGCTATCTGTTTTTTGCGGGTATTTTTATGTCCTCCCCGATTATCAGCGAGGTATTTACGTACTATCTGCACAATGGCGTGGGAATCGGTTATTTGGCAACAGGCATCGGTCTTTGCTTTTTTAGCGAAGGTCTGATGCGGTTAGAAAATAAAAAAGCATGGTTGCCTCCCTTTGCTGCTTCACTGCTCTTTTTGTGGATATCTATAGGATGCTATGAATCCTTTATGATTGTATGGCTGGTGGGAGTGCTTCTCTTACTGCTGGCGGAACGCTATGCAGATGTTAAGCGTAAGGTATTTGTAAGCCTGCTGATAGCGGCAGGGATTACGGTAGCGGCTATTTTGCTCAGAAGTCTGATGATTGCATTGGTCACCGGAGTGTTTGGACTTCAGTCCATGCGTGATGAGGCCGTGCAACGTTCCATGACGGAAATGCTGGCTTGGATGTTTGAACCGGATGCCGGTGCGGTCTTTGCCATGACATTAAAGCGTGTCTTTGTCATGTACGGTGTGTTTGCCTATGCATATCTGCCGATTACGGTGTTTTTGGCATCGGCAGTGTTTATGATGGTATATGGTATTTACAAGGCTGTGGTAAAAAAGGATGCATGGGTATTCTTTTTGACTGTAGGCTGTTTTGTGGCGGCCTTTTTGCTGGTGGTTATTGAGGGAGATGCCACACTATACCGGGCTGCTCAGTTTTTGCCGGTGATATGCGGGTTTGGAGTACTGCTTGCCGGATATGCAATTTTTAATTTGAAAGTATGGCTTGAGAAGCGCGCAGGAGCGGGGCGGTTAATGGGATTATCCAAAATGATAAACGCCTTGGCTGTTGTCGGTTTTTCTGTGCTTTTGTTCAATCAGTGCAGTGATATGAACAGATGGTTTTATGTGGATTATCTGAAATATGAGGATGCAAAAAATGTCATGAATCAGGTCATGTATGAACTGGAGAAGGATTATGACTTGAGCAAGCAGGTTGTCTTTACCGGTGAGTACGAGGTTCCGAAGAGTATTTTAGGGGATGCCTATGTGGAGTACAATTCCAAGACATTTTTTGCAATGAAACGTATTACGGATTTGGTGGATGAACACCTTCTGGATAAGTTTTATCGCGATCAGGGCGTGTGGATTGCCCAAACACCGGCGCTTTCCGTGATTGACTGGGGGCGAAATGCCTTTGATTCCAATGCGGAGCTGGTTCGTTTTCTGGCAATGCACGGACATGTGATTCCGGTTTCGGATCCGGCACTGTATGAGAGTGCAGAAGTGTATGCTATGTCGCTTCCGAGCTTTCCGAAAGAAGGCTCTATTGTCGACATGGGAGAGTATATAATCGTACATTTTTAGCCGGAGCGCACGGTGAAGTGTGCCGCCGGAGGGAATTAAGATAGAAAGGTCATGGCGTAAGTGTTATGGTTAAGATATTAAAAAAACTTCGCATTTTATTGGATAAAAAGCAAAAAAGAACAATGGTGGGGCTGATTTTCCTGATGATAATCGGAGCTTTTCTGCAGACGGCAGGTGTAGGGCTTTTGGTGCAGGTAGTCAGTCTGGTTGTCGACCCCAATGCGGTGGAAAGTAATGCGATTGCGGCATTTTTGTACAAGCTTTTCGGTTCCGGAAGTTATCAGAGCTTTGCCATTACTGTAATGGTTCTTTTGATTGTAACGTTTATTGTGAAGAATGCGTTTTTATATATGCAGCAGAAGCTGACGCTTGCGTTTGTGTACACCAACCAGTTCAGTACCTCGGAGCGTATGATGCGCAACTATATGAGCAGAGGTTATGAATTTTTCTTAAATGCAGACACGGCAGTGGTACAAAGAAGCATTACCTCTGACGTAAACAATATGTATGCATTGATTTTGGCTATATTGCAGCTTTTATCGGACGGAGTGGTATCCTTGTTCGTGGTAGGATATTGTTTTTTGGCAAACGGTACCATGACAGTGCTTATGGCAGCAGTTTTGATTATTCTGTTGTTGCTGATTAAGAAGATTTTAAAGCCTATAATGTATAAAGCGGGTAAAGACAATCAGGACTATTACAGCGGTTTGTTTAAGTGGATATCCCAGACTGTACAGGGCATCAAGGAGGTAAAGATTACCTGCAAGGAACAGTACTTTGTGGAGGAATACCGCAAGTGTGGTCAGGGCTATGTCAATGCGGTACAAAAGTACAGCCTGTACAATAACGTACCCAAGCTTTTGATTGAGACGGTCTGTGTTTGCACTATGGTGGGTTATATGATTGTGCTGGTGGCGCAGGGGGCATCTACGGACAATATGCTGACTGTATTCGGTACACTGGCAGCGGCAGCGTTTGTGCTCCTGCCCTGTGTAAACAGAATCAATAACCAAATTACATCCATCGCTTATTTCGAGCCGTTCTTTATGGGAGTTACGGATAATCTTCAGGATGAAATCGATGAAAAGAAAGTGGATATGTCTTTTGCTGCGGTGACTGAAAAGATGCCTGTGAAAAAAGAAATTACGTTAAAGGGAATTACTTATGCTTATCCGGGAACGGACAAGCTGATATTTGATAAGGCTGATTTCGCGGTGCCGGTAGGCAAGTCAGTTGGTATTGTAGGCAGCTCCGGCGCAGGAAAGAGCACGGTGGTGGATATCCTGCTGGGTCTTCTTAAGGTGCAGGATGGAAAAATATTTGCGGACAATACGGATGTACAGGAAAATTACAGGGGCTTTTTAAGGAATGTAGGTTATATCCCTCAGATGATATTTATGCTGGATGACTCTATCCGTCATAACATTGCGTTTGGTGTGCCTGAGGAGGAAATTGACGAGAACAGAATCTGGGAGGTGCTCAGGGAAGCACAGTTAGATGAGTTTGTAAATGAACTGCCTGAAGGTCTGGATACCGGAATCGGAGAGCGCGGTATCCGTTTGTCCGGAGGACAGAGACAGCGAATCGGTATTGCAAGAGCGTTATATAATGACCCTGAGGTCTTGATTTTGGATGAGGCAACTTCGGCGCTTGACAATGACACGGAGGCAGCCATAATGGAGTCCATCAACAGATTACAGGGAAAGAAAACTTTATTAATCATAGCTCATAGACTACAGACAATAGAAAAGTGCGATATTGTATACCGTGTGGAAAACGGCAAGGCGCATATCGAAAGAGGCGTATTATGAAATGTATAGCGATTATCACGGCGCGGGGAGGGAGCAAGCGTATTCCCCGCAAAAACATAAAGGAATTTTGCGGAAAGCCCATCCTTGCATACTCCATCGAGGCGGCCCTTGCTTCAGGATGCTTTGATACGGTGATGGTGTCTACGGATGACGAAGAAATTGCAGATATTGCAAAGGAGTACGGTGCGGAGGTTCCCTTTTTCCGCAGTGAGAAAACGGCGAATGATTATGCCACCACGGCGGATGTTTTGCTGGAGGTATTTGCGGAGTATGAAAAACGTGGAGAAGCTTTTGAGAGGGCTTGCTGTATTTATCCGACAGCACCGTTTCTTACGGCCCAGAAGCTTAAGGAAGCCATGGAATTATTGAGCGTATCGGAAGTGGAAAGTGTACTTCCTGTGGTGAGATTCAGCTTTCCACCGCAGAGAAGTGTTGTGATAAGGGATGGTTATTTGCAACCGAGATGGCCTGAATGCATGCCTATGCGTTCTCAGGATTTGGAACCCTTTTATCATGATGTAGGACAGTTTTATTGTTTTGATGTTAATTGCTTTTTGGAACAGAAAAATCTGATTATGAAGAAGACAGTGCCGTTTGAGATGCCGGAAAGCTGTGTGCAGGATATAGACACACCTTCGGATTGGCAGATGGCCGAAATGAAGTATCGCCTGATGCAGGCAGAGAAGTAGGAAGGATAATACAATGCTTACACCGATGCAGACATTGGAAAAAGTGAATACAAAGATTAAGCCGCAGTGGAAAACAGCCTTTTTGTCAACTTTGGTGATAGGGCTTTTGATTCATATGCCGGCATTGCTTTCGGATATTCCCAATCACGATGGGCTGGACAGCATGTATTTTGACCAAAACATGATTACCTCCGGAAGATGGTTTCTGACGGTAGCGTGTGGTTTTTCCTCGTATTTCTCCATTCCTTGGATGATTGGTCTGCTGGGACTTTTGTTTTTGGCGGGGACGTCGGTGGTGTTGACGGAGCTTTTGGAGCTAAAAGATAAAACGGTTGTATGCCTGGTGAGCGGACTGCTTGTTGCCTTCCCTGCATTTGCTTCCACGGTTGCCTATGTTTTTACGTTGGACGGATATATGCTGGCCATGTTTCTTGCTACCCTTTCCGTGCTTCTGGTAAAGAAATTCCGCTATGGATTTCTGGCGGGAGCGGTATGCCTGGCTTTTAGCGTGGGTACCTATCAGGCGTATCTTTCGTTTGCGGTAATATTGTGTGTTTATATGATAGTGCGTTTGCTGATTGAGCAGGGCGAATGGAAGGACAAGCTGCGGAAGGTATGCAGATATCTGCTGATGGGTGTTATTGGTCTGATACTGTATGTGGTTGTGCTCTCGGTGCTATTGGCGGTTCAAGGCAAGGAACTGGCATCCTATCAGGGTATCAGCGGAATGGGCAATGTGGCCGGAACCGGACTGCTTGGAAGTATCAAAAATATATATATTGATTTTGTGAGCTTTACCGGTGCGGGTAATATTCTGTTTAACAATGTATTTTCCGGATTGGCTGTAGCTGTTCTGGCAGTATGCTTAATTGTGACGGTAGTCAGAAAGACCATTGGCGGGAAGTGGTGGAAGAAGCTTACTTTTTATGCGGTTTTATTACTGTTAGCGCTTGGTTTGCCGGTGGCGACCAATTTGATCCTGATTATCTCTCCGGATGTGACATATCATCTTTTGATGCGTTATCAATGGGTGTTATATCTGATTATTGCCGTTGACTTTGTGAGCAGATACGCAGGGAAACAAAATACGGTATGTGCAGATTTCAGGGAATGTATGGAAAGGACAGGCGGTTGTGTATCGGGTTGGCTTTGCTGGGCGGCATCCGTGGCGGCAGTGATTCTGATATTTAATTATGCGGTGACGGATAATATAGCATATGCTAATTTGGAAAAGAAATACGAAAAGACTTACGCATACTGCGTAAGACTGCTTGATAGGATTGAACAGACTGAAGGCTATTATCAGGGGATTCCCATTGCCATGATAGGTGTGGTGGGAGACGAACAGTTTCCTGTTACGGATATTACGGGAGAGTTTACCGGAAATATGATAGGTATGAACGGTGACAGTCTGCTGTATACCGGTGCTAATTATGAGGCATTTATGAAGCATTATTTGGGTGCGACTTTGAACTTTTTGGAACCGGAAGTGATGAATGATATTTACTATTCTGATGAATATGTGGAAATGGACAGCTTCCCCGGAAAGAATTCCGTAAAGGTAGTAGACGGTATTATGTATGTGAAGACTGAAAACAAGAACAGAGATTAACGGACTGTCGGAGGAAATAAAATGGCAAAATTATCAATAGTACTGCCGGCCTACAATGAAGAACAGAATATCGAAAATACGGCGAATGTGCTTGCAGCATTGCTGACAGAAAACGGTATTGACTATGAATTGGTGTTTGTCAGTGATGGTTCCAAGGACGGAACCTATCGGGAAATTGTAAGGGCTGCAGAGCAAAATCCCAATATTAAGGGGGCTCAGTTTAGCCGGAATTTTGGGAAAGAGGCGGGCATCTTTGCAGGGCTGGAGCTGACGACGGGAGATGCTGTGATTGTGATGGACTGTGATTTGCAGCATCCGCCGGAGGTGATTCCGCAGATGTGGAAGCTTTGGCAGGACGGAGCGGAAATTGTGGAAGGCATCAAATCCAAAAGAGGAAAAGAGAGCATTTTCTATAAGCTTTCCGCCGGTCTGTTTTACAAGATTATGAGTAAGCTTATAAAGATGGATATGAATGCCTCCTCGGATTTTAAACTTTTGGACAGAAAGGTAGTTAATGTCCTGCTGGAATTGCCTGAGCGCAATCCCTTCTTTAGGGCCCTTACCTTCTGGGCGGGCTTTAAGACGGTCAGCATTGAGTATGAGGTACAGGAAAGACAATTTGGTACCAGCAAGTGGTCCTTCCTGAGCCTGATGAAATATGCGGTTGCAAATGCCACATCTTTTAGTACCAGGCCGCTTCAGATGGTTACGGTGATGGGAGTGATATCCATTTTGTTCAGTGTAGTGCTGGCTATACAGACGATGGTGAATTACCTGACCGGATCCGCTGTGGAAGGTTTTACTACGGTTATTCTGCTGATACTGATTATCGGAGGCTTTATCATGTTGAGCCTGGGCGTAATCGGACACTATATCGCACGTATTTATGAAGAAGTAAAAGGAAGACCCAAATACATTATCAGTGATGTGACTGACAATGTGCAGGGGAATGTAAAGGGAAGCTGGAAAGGAAAGAGGGCAGAGTAGATGATTAAGTTTAATGTGCCGCCGTATGCAGAAAAAGCGGCTGATTATATCAGGGAATGTGTTGAAAACCAGAAGATTTGCGGCGATGGTGCCTATACTAAAAAGTGCAATGAGTGGATAGAAGAAAAGACAGGGACTGCCAAGTGCCTTTTGACCACATCCTGTACACATGCTACAGAGATGGCAGCGCTACTTGCTGATATAAAAGAGGGTGATGAGGTTATCATGCCGGCATATACCTTTGTATCTACAGCCAATGCGTTTGTGCTTCGCGGTGCTGTTCCGGTGTTTGTGGATATCAGACCTGACACCATGAATATGGACGAAACCTTGATAGAAGCTGCCATTACCGAAAAGACCAAGGCCATTGCTCCCGTACATTATGCGGGTGTTGCCTGCGAGATGGATGTTATAATGGAGATTGCGAAAAAACATAACCTTGTGGTAATTGAAGATGCTGCACAGGGAATTATGTCATCCTATAAGGGAAGGGCACTGGGAACCATCGGTGATTACGGTTGCTTTAGCTTCCATGAAACAAAAAATTACAGTATGGGTGAAGGAGGAGCATTACTCATCCGTGACGAGAAGAATGTTGAGGCGGCTGAGATTATCCGTGAAAAGGGTACCAACAGAAGCAAATATTATCGGGGACAGATTGATAAATATACTTGGGTAGATTACGGTTCTTCTTATTTGCCCAGCGATATGAATGCTGCATATTTGTATGCGCAGTTGGAAATCGCTGATGAGATAAATGAGTGGCGTCTTAAATGCTGGAATCGTTATTATGAGAATTTGTTGCCGCTTGCGGAAAGCGGAAGGATTGAACTGCCGGTGGTTCCTGAGCACTGTGTGCACAATGCCCACATGTTCTATATTAAGGCAAAGGATATCGAGGAGAGAACTGCGCTGATAGACCATCTGGCAAAGAAGGATATTCTGTCTGTATTTCATTATATACCACTTCACACCTCTCCTGCCGGAAAGAAGTTTGGACGTTTCCATGGCGAGGATAAGTATACCACAAGGGAAAGCGAACGCCTGGCAAGATTACCTATGTATTACGGCCTGACGCCGGAACAGGTGGACTATATTTGTGATGCGGTGAAAAGCTTTTATTTGTAAGGAGTAAAATGTTGGCAGTTCAGATATTATTAATAGGTATTATTATGTTTATTGTACCTGTCATGGCGGGTGGCTTCTTTTACAAAGTGGAAAAGTCCTTCGGCAATATTCTGTTCATGTGGATAAGTGGTCAGATAATGCTCTGGGCAGGCTTCCAGTGTATTTGTGTGCCTGTGATTTTGCGGTGGGGCTCCTTTGGCGATGTGAAAAAACTGTTTCTTGGTTTTACGGCAGTGCTCGCAGTGGGTGGAGCTATAATTTGTGCACTGCGAAGCTTAAAGGGGCGGAAGGCCTACAAACTTGTCGGCTGCAATAAGCATTATATTAATAGACAGTACATTGTGCTGTGGGGGATATTTGCGGTATTACTGCTTACCCAGTTGATATTAACCGGTGTAATGGCATATGAAGAAGGCGATGATGCTTTTTATGTTGCAATTTCCACGATTACCATAGATGCGGAAACAATGTATAGCAAGCTTCCGTATACCGGAGGTACCACTGGGATGGATGCAAGGCACGGACTTGCACCGTTTCCGGTATGGATATCTGTTTTGGCATCGCTTTCCGGACTGCCGGCAACTACTGTTGCACATATTGTGGTCCCGATAGTGCTTATCATAATGGCGTATGCAATTTTTTATCTGGTAGGATGCCATTTGTTGGAAAAGCACAGAGCATATCTTCCGTACTTTATGCTTTTGGTGGAAGTGATGGTGTTGTTTGGTGGTTATTCATTGTATTCGGCTGAAAACTTCCTGCTAGTGCGTACTTCTCAGGGGAAAGCGGTTTTGGCCAATTTAGTGATTCCGTTTTTGTTTTTACTGTTTATTCTGCTTATGGAAAAAATCCAAAAAAAGGAATGGACGGCAGATATTTGGATATTGCTGACATCCACCATGATTACTGCATGTCTGTGTAGTACACTTGGAGCGCTGCTGGCTTGTATGCTTTTGGGAATTGTTGGGCTGTGCATTATGGTGTGTTATCGAAAGTGGAATGTTCTGATTGGTATGGCGTTTAGTTGTGCTGTACCGGTATGCGTGGCGGCGTTATATTTTGTTTTGGGATAGCAATGGTATGCTAAGGAGGATATTTTGGTCGAAATATTTCAAAAATACATGGGTACCGGCCTGATGTTGATATGGTTTCTGCTTGCGCTGGTGTACCTGTATCTGCACGAAAAGAGAAAATCATTCAGAATATTGTTAATATATGCTCCGGTGATTCTTCTGCTTGCGTTTTTTAATCCGATATTTTATCGGTTGTTTGAAAAACTGGTGGGAAACGAAATCTATTTCAGACTGGTCTGGTTGTTACCGGTCACGGTTGTGATTGGATATGCGGCGGTATTAGCGTGCGCTGCGTTAAAAGGACGGGCAAAGGGAGTATTTGCGATTGTTGCGATTGCGGTGCTTATGATATCGGGAAAGCTTGTATATACGAACCCGCTGTTTAGCAGGGCAGAGAATCCCTATCATGTACCTCAGACGGTAGTGGATATTTGTGATGCCATTGAAGTGGAAGGACGCGAAGTTATGGCGGCTTTTCCGCAGGAATTTCTTTTATATGTCAGACAGTATTCGCCGTTGGTATGCATGCCTTATGGCAGGGAAGTCTTTAATTATCACGATGAATTATATGGCGTAATTATGAGTGATGAGCCGGATGTGGAAAAGCTTGCTGCACTGGCAAAACAGGATCTGTGCCATTATGTTATTTTGGAAGCGGGAAAGGTGTCCCAAGCGGAAATGGAACAGTACTCCTATGAACTGTTTGATGTCATAGGAGGATATGATATTTACAAAGACAATACAATGTATTTTGGTTTATAAAAAAGGCTCCCGCAACGGCGGGAGCCTCGTTTGGCATATGATTGTCTATTTGTTGTAATAGTTTAGAAACTCAATAAAACGTTCTGCCACCTTTTCGCGGCCTTTTACATTCAGATGTATATGGTCTGTGAGATATTTGGAGGCGTTATCCTCTGTAATGGTGCCGTAGAGGTTGTCAATAAAGCTGACAGCCTGGTTGAAAGCAGAATCTGACTGCTTGATTACATAGGTTGATAACACATCCTGACCTTTATAGGTCATTTGATCGCTGCTGATATATTCGCCATTTTCATTCAGCGCATAGGCATAGGTGGGTGACATTACAATAATCCGGATGTGCGGATATACGCTTTTCAGCAGTTCAATGCCGGCTTCCATGTTGCCGGTAAAGCAAGTGATATGTGTGTTGTTCAAATCGTCATACATAGGATTGCCTATGAGGTAATCGCTTGCATCATACATAATAGCAATGACGTCAACTGTATTAAAATCCAAAGTAGATAGGGTGTTATAAACTTCTATAGCCTCCGGAGGAAGGTTGGAGCCTAAGGCGGCTTCTGCCTGTACATAATTTTCTTGAACAGGACTTCCGGCAGCAAGGTGTGTAAGCCAATAAAAATTGTAAGCATCGATAGGTTCTTCGTCCGGCAGGAAGGTTTCGCGCAGGGCACCCAGATAGGTTCCGCTGACCGAACAATTGTAGACGGTGGCGCCGGTCTTTTTGGCAATGATATTGGCTAAATTGTCTTTTGAATTCCGATCATCGGCAAAGGGGGCGTTGCCAAAGCAGACAATTGTGGTTACGCCATCATCTGCAGGAAGCTCTCCCTCTGTAAATAAAGGAAGGATACTGTCAAGAGTATCACTGTATTCACCCTGGCCATCCTTGAAAATTTCGTCTAAATCTATGCGAATCCCCCAGTTTTTGATGCTGAAAAAGATTCCTATAAAAATTAAAAGGACTACTGCTGCAAAAATAACATGCATATTAAGAAAAGAAGGCAGCTTGCTAAAAATGGATTTGCGGTCGGCTTTTTTTCCTTCTTCGGGTTGGGGCAAAGGAGGGGCTTCAGGGGTATCGCCATCATTTTCCAGATCTATAATCTCTATATCGGGTATATTATGGAATAAATCGTTTTTCATAATTGTCGGTATCCTCGCATCTGATTGAGTGTCGGAATAATAATCTAGTATGTCAATTCTTATCTATTTTACTATTCAACAGTGAAAAAGTCTATAAAGAAAAGTTTAAAATATTATGAAGAAAATGTGCAATGTATTGATGGTGTGAAACTTCAATGCTATAATGAACAAAATTGATGATGATTGCCGGAAGAAGGGAATATATATGAAAAAATTCGGAAGACATATAGGAAGAACTGAGCAGAGCAGAGCGGCATACGATGATGCGCTTTTTGATATGGAGCAGGAAAATATGAATTATACGGATGATGAAACGATAGAGGAAGAAGAGTACGATGCTGCAGAATATATGGACGAAGAGGAAATATATGAAGAGTCCGCGGAGTATATGGCGGAAGAGGAAGTGTACGAAGAGGCTTCGGAGTACATGGAAGAAGAGGAAGTGTATGAAGAGGCTATGGAGTATATGGCGGAAGAGGAAGTGTGCGAAGAGGCTTCGGAGTACATGGCGGAAGAGAACACCTACGAAGAACCTGCGGAGGCTGGGGAATACGATGAAGAGGAACTCATGGGAATGTGGGGCATGGGGGAAGCTTCGAAGAAGAAAAAACCGCGGGTGAATCTTATGGACGGTGTTCTCGTTGGTATGGGCATATTTGCATTGGTTCTTGCGGTTGTCATCGGTGTGGTTTACATGAAATCAAAAGAGGCTTCAGCCCTAACAGCAGTGTTTGCTACGACCGGCTCACAGATTGAACATATTGACGTGATTGGAGGCAAGGGGCTTGCTGCGGTGGCGGATGCACAAAAGGCGCGTGAGGAAGCAACTTTGGAATTGAAGGAGCAGCAGAAACAGGAGGAATTAGAGAAGGAGCAGGAGAAGGATAAAGAATACAATGAAATAGAGTATGATAAATTGGTGTCGGTGGCATTAAATATGACATCCGTACAGAAAGATTTAAAAATCAAGTTTACAAACAAGGAAACAGGAAAGCTGATTGCAAATGCACCTTTTTCCGTGACGGTAACAAAGCCTGACAATAAAAGTGAAATCTGGTCCGATGAGGATATGGACGGTATTATTTATAAAAAGGGTATTGATTCCGGTGACTATAAAGTTGCGGTGAATGCGTTTACCGAAGAGAGGTATGGCGATTATGTACTTCCGACGGGGAAACAGCTGGTAGGTGTCAAGAAAGATATTTCCTACAAAAAGGTGGATGTCAGCGCAGAAGTTAAGAAGGAGACGGAAAGTGACGCCAAGGTTGAAGACACTAAGAAAAATGAAACCGTAATA
This sequence comes from Lachnospiraceae bacterium, assembly GCA_015056975.1. Taxonomy (GTDB): domain Bacteria; phylum Bacillota; class Clostridia; order Lachnospirales; family Lachnospiraceae; genus Acetatifactor. Next base: position 34,506 of record SVFG01000012.1, read on the forward strand.
GAATCTGTATTACAGGATACGGTTGTCTGGGTAGAGAGTACTTCTACGGCGAATACATATACGGAGATTTTGAAAAACAAAATACCGGATCCGGTTACGTTGGGAGAAAACAGTGATTGTTTTGTACTTACGGCATATCGTTCTTTTATTACACCATCGAATTATAAGGCGCGGAAGGGAGAGCGTTTTACGGTTACAGTAAGCTGCGTGGATGAGAATTCGAGGGCTGTCAGAATACAATCCGTAGTGTGGGAGAGCAGTAATCCCATGGTGGCGACGGTCTCCGGTAACGGTGCAGATGCAGTGGTGACAACGGAAAGTGCCGGAAACACGATAATATCTTATGAGGCTGTGGTAACCGACGAGATGGGAAATCCGATGGAACCGCTCTTTGGAACCTGTAGTGTAACGGTTGAAGACGCCATGAGAAGTATAAAAGTGGAGAAAAACCGTTTGACGCTGACGGAGGGGGATAAGATTCAGACAAGGGTTTTGTTATCGGGCTTTTTGGATGAGGGTAGTATCTTATTTCGTGCAGAAAGCGAAGATGCCTCAATTGCGACTGCGGACATACAGAATGATGGTATGCTTATAATAACAGGTGTTGGAAAAGGGCAGACCAATGTTAAAGTGTTTGCGAATGAACCTGCAATGGACGGTAATGCGGAAGTGAGTGCGGACATCACGGTGGTTGTAGATAATCGCAAAGAAATTGTTTTGGCATTGCCCCAGCTTACTGTGTTTGCTGAAGTGAAAGCTAAGGTCGGAGCAGAGATTGTCAATGCGTCAGGTGATGAAGTGCTGGAGGCTGTATCTTCGGATACATTGGTTGCTACCGCAGAGGTGAGGGGAAAAGAATTAATTATCACGGGTATCAAAGAAGGAAGTGCCACCATTACTGTGTCCATCGGGGATAAAACAAAAACGAATTGTGTGATAACCGTAAAGAGGCATCCGAAAGAAGATAAGGAGACAAAGCTGAAAGATGAGAAGGATAATCAGCTTTATGTGATGGAGAACAATACTTACAGAGAAGCAGTGTATGCAGATTACTATACTGCTGAAAAATTCTTTGTAAAAGGTGATGTCAAGTATACGGGCTGGCAGATTATTGACGGCAAGGTATATTATTTTACGGCAATGGGAGAAACGGTGAAGGGAGAGCAGGTTATTCAGGGCGCTAAGTATACCTTTGCCAGTGATGGCTCGTTGGTAACCGGTTCCGGGACCATGGGAATTGATGTGTCCAAGTGGAACGGTAAGGTTGACTGGGAGGCTGTAAAGAATTCCGGTGTATCCTATGTCATTATCCGCTGCGGATATCGAGGTTCGTCCAACGGCGAGTTGTATGAAGACCGCATGTTTGAAGAGAATATCAAGGGAGCAACCAAGGCGGGATTAAAGGTAGGTGTGTATTTCTTTACCCAGGCAACGGACGAGGTTGAAGCAGTTTATGAAGCTTCTTTTGTGCTTGACAGGATAAAGAATTATAAAATTTCCTATCCGGTATTTTTGGATGTGGAAGCCAGTGGCGGAAGAGGAGACAAGATTGATAAAGAAACCCGTACGGCAGTGTGCAAGGCGTTCTGTCAGACCATTCAGAATGCGGGCTATACTGCAGGCATCTATGCGAACAAGACATGGCTGGAAAGCAAGATAGATGTAGAAAAGCTGGGCGCATATAAAATATGGCTTGCACAGTATGTGAAAGAGCCCACATATGCGGGTAGAATAGATTTGTGGCAGTATACCTGTAAGGGCAAGGTTGGCGGCATAAGCGGTGATGTTGACCTGAATTTAAGCTATCTGGGATACTAAAGAAATAATTTTGTAGCCAGAAGCGTAGTATATGTGATATAATAAACAAAATATGCTCATTTATAGTAAAATACAAGGAGAAAAAAATATGAGAACCTATTTAGTAACCGGCGGAGCAGGTTTTATCGGCTCCAACTACATTCACTATATGTTTAAGAAGTATGATAATGACATCCGTATTATCAATGTGGATGTTCTTACCTATGCAGGTAATCTTGAGAATTTGAAGGATATTGAAAACAGAGACAATTATACTTTCGTGCGTGCAGATATCTGTGACAAGGAAGCTATTGCAAAGATTTTCGCAGAAAATGATATCGATCGCGTGGTACATTTTGCGGCTGAGAGTCATGTGGACAGAAGTATCCGCAATCCCGAAGTGTTTGTGCAGACCAATGTACTTGGTACAGCAGTTATGTTAAACTGTGCAAAGGCTGCATGGGAGCTGCCTGACGGTACCTTCAAGGAGGGCAAGAAGTTTTTACATGTGTCCACTGACGAGGTGTACGGTTCCCTTCCCGATGATGACAATGCGTTCTTTTATGAGACAACCCCCTATGACCCTCACAGCCCTTATTCTGCAAGTAAGGCAAGCTCTGACATGCTGGTGAAGGCTTATATGGATACTTATAAGTTCCCTGCGAACATTACCAACTGTTCCAACAATTACGGTCCTTATCAGTTCCCTGAGAAGCTGATTCCGCTGATTATCAACAATGCACTCCAGGGCAAGAAGCTTCCCGTATACGGCGACGGCAAGAATGTCCGCGACTGGCTGTTTGTGGAGGATCACGCAAAGGCAATTGATATGGTACAGGAGCAGGGCAGACTGTTTGAGACCTACAATGTCGGCGGACATAACGAGAAGCAGAATATTGAGATTATCAACATCATTATCGAAACCTTACAGGAGATGCTTCCGGAAGGGGACCCTAGAAAGGCTCTGGTGACCACAGACCTGATTACTTATGTAGAAGACCGTAAGGGTCATGACCGCAGATACGCCATCGCTCCCGATAAGATTAAGGCAGAAATCGGCTGGTATCCCGAAACCATGTTCAAAGAAGGTATTAAGAAGACTATCGCATGGTTCTTTGAGAATGAAGAGTGGATGAAGAACGTGACAAGCGGTGACTACCAGAAGTATTACGAGGATATGTACGAGAAATAAGAAATAGAGAATGCCAAATGGGAACGATATTATCGTTCCCATTCGGTGTGTTTAAAACTACGAAAAGAAAAGAGGAGAAAAAGATGAAAGGTATTATTTTAGCAGGAGGCTCAGGCACCAGATTATATCCCCTTACAAAGGCAATTTCCAAGCAGATTATGCCGGTGTATGACAAGCCTATGATTTATTATCCCTTATCCACACTGATGCTTGCGGGAATCCGTGAGGTATTGATTATTTCCACACCCAGAGATCTGCCTGTATTTGAGGAGCTTTTGGGAGACGGTCATCAGCTTGGCATGGAGATTTGTTATGCTGTACAGGAGTATCCCAGAGGACTTGCGGATGCGTTTATTATCGGTGAAGAGTTTATCGGAAAGGATGCAGTGGCACTTGTACTTGGAGATAATATTTTCTACGGACAGAGCTTTTCCAAGGTGCTTAAGAATGCTGCACAGCGCACAGAGAGTCAGCCTGGAGCAACCATTTTCGGCTATTATGTACGTGACCCCAGAGAGTATGGTGTGGTAGAGTTCGACGAAAACGGTAAGGCACTTTCCATTGAGGAAAAGCCTGAGAATCCCAAGAGCAATTATGCAGTACCGGGCTTGTATTTCTATGACAATGATGTAGTGGAGATTGCAAAGAATGTAAAGCCTTCCGCAAGAGGTGAAATTGAAATCACAACTGTAAACAATGAGTATTTGCAGAGAGGTACTCTGAATGTAGAAACATTGGGAAGAGGATTTGCATGGCTGGATACCGGAAATCATGATGCCCTTTTGGATGCATCCGATTTCGTGGCGGCATTCCAGAAGAGACAAGGACTCTATATTTCCTGTATTGAAGAAATCGCTTACAAGAGAGGATTCATCGATAAGGAGCAGCTGCTTAAGCTTGCAGAGCCTTTGATGAAGACCAATTACGGTAAATATTTGGTAGAGGTAGCAAATGGACTCTAAACTGCGCAAAATGGCAATCAGTGCTTCGGTGGCCGTGATTCTTTTGGTTGTCGTAATAGTGATTGCGGGTAATTCTAAGGAGGCGCAGAGCATCCGGACAGATAAGAACCCTATAGTGGGAAATACATCAGACAATGAGTCGGTGTCCATTACGGAAACAGAGATTCTGTCAGGACAGATAGGAGAAGATTTGTCTGCGTTTTTAAAGGATAATACCTTTTTTGATGAGGAAGTAAATCCGGTGCTTGAGGATATTCGGAATCAGTCAAACCGTCTGTCGTTAGTAATGACATCTGTGGAGAAGGATCTTCGTATACAGATTGTGGACATTGAAGGAAATCCGGTAAAAGGCGAGAGCTTTTATGTGTCACTGGAAGGGCATGGAGAGTTTAAAGACTTGGATCGGGACGGCGTGATATATATCGGTGATTTATCGCCCGGTGAGTACTTTGTGGAACTGCTGCCGCAGGAGGGCTACAAAGTTCCTTTGAATGAGACCAGAGTTCGAGTGAAAGATAAGGTGGAGTATGTTGCGATTGATGACATAGCGCTTTTGATTAAGACGGAGGATGAGGTTGATGCCGGAGCTGAGGACAGCAGAGAGCAGGATGCGCAGTCGGATGCGGACAAAACTGAGATCAGTAAACTGCAGGTTTTGAGCGGTAAATCCAAGGCTGGTATTGATGTATCCAAGTGGAACGGAGAGATTGACTGGGATAAGGTTAAGAATGCCGGAGTGGAATTCGCTGTTGTCAGAGCCGGGTATCGCGGTTCGGTGTCAGGAAGCCTTGTACAAGACCCTCGTTTTGAGGAAAATATGAGAGGTGCACAAGCTGCCGGAATCCCTACAGGCGTATATTTCTTTACACAGGCGGTGAGTGAAGTGGAAGCTGTGGAGGAGGCTTCCATGGTGATTGAGCTCCTTCGTAAGTACAAGGTAGAATTTCCGGTGTTTATCGATACGGAAGGAGCCGGTGGCAACGGTAGGGCGGACGGTCTCGATGCGGAGACAAGAACCCTGGTGTGTGAGGCGTTCTGCCGGACCATCGAGAATGCCGGATATACGGCAGGTGTTTACGGAAGCCGCAACTGGTATAACAACAGAATGGAAATGAAGAGACTGGATAATTACTTTATTTGGCTGGCAGAGTACCGCAGTGTACCGCTTTATCAGGGGTATTACGGTATGTGGCAGTATACCTCGAAGGGTAAGATTGACGGTATCGACGGTAATGTGGATTTAAATATATACTATGAATAATTGGGTGCCGGAAGCGGCAGAAAGGAATTGTTATGGGTAAACTAACGGTTGAAACATGCGAAATTGAAGGACTTAAGATTGTTACCCCAGAGGTGCGCGGGGATGAAAGAGGTTATTTTATGGAGTCCTACAATTATAACGATTTTAAGGCAGCAGGAATTGATGTGGAATTTGTACAGGATAATCAGTCTGCTTCCAAGAAAGGTGTACTCAGGGGACTTCACTTCCAGATTAACTACCCTCAGGACAAGCTGGTGAGAGTTATCAGGGGAGAAGTATATGATGTGGCAGTGGATATGAGAGAGGGATCCCCTACCTTTGGTAAGTGGCATGGGGTTTTGCTTTCAGAGGAGAATAAGAAGCAGTTCTTTGTTCCCAAGGGATTTGCCCATGGTTTCTTGGTGTTATCCGATTATGCGGAATTCTGCTATAAGGTATCGGATTTCTATCATCCCAATGATGAGGGCGGTTTCATGTACAATGATCCCGATATTGGTGTAGAGTGGCCCATTCCTGAGGGAATGGAACTGACACTTTCTGAGAAGGATACAAAGCACGGCAGTTTTGCAGACTATAAAAAGAAAGCTGGAAAATAGGAATGAAAGACAGGCATTTGATATGGAAGCTTGCTAAAAATGATTTTAAGAAACGGTATTCGGGTTCTTACCTGGGTGCCGTTTGGGCTATGGCACAGCCGGTTGTCACGGTAATTATGTATTTTCTTGTGTTTGACATTGTTTTTAACAGCGAAGGTCCCCTCTTACAGGACGGGACAAGAGCACCTTATGTATTATCCCTGACAGCAGGGTTAGTGCCCTGGTTTTTTTTTAGTGAAGCCCTAAATCATGGTACGGCAGCACTGCTTGAATATCATTATCTGGTGAAAAAGGTAGTTTTTAATATCAATGTACTGCCGGTTATTAAGGTGGTTGCAGCAGGCTTTATCCATGTGTTTTTTGTGGGAGTACTTTTGGTAATGTCATGTCTTTACGGTTATTTTCCCACGATTTATACCGTGCAGCTACTATATTACAGCGCCTGCCTTTTTGTGTTTGTGCTGGCGTTGAGTTATACCACATGTGCAGTGGTGGTGTTTTTCCGAGACTTGTCCCAGATTATCAGCATTGCGCTTCAGATAGGCATGTGGGCAACGCCTATTCTGTGGAATTTGGGAGATATGCAGACCCGATTTGGAAATGCTGTATTATTCTTTAAGTTGAACCCGATAGTGTATGTTGTGGACGGTTATCGCAGTGCCATTTTAGAGAGACAGTGGTTTTTTGAAGATATTTTATATACCTTGTATTTTTGGGGAATTACCGCGCTATTGTTTTTTGCAGGGACCAGAGTGTTTAAGCGTCTAAAGGTTCATTTTGCCGATGTATTGTAAAAATAGTCCGAGGATGGAAGAAAGGGCGCAGATAGCGCTTGGTGCATAAAATGCAGGAAAAAAATCAAATTGCCATTGATGTGCAAAATGTTCAAAAAATATATAAATTATATGACAAACCTTCGGACCGCATGAAGGATGCCTTCGGTCTGTTGAAAAAGAGACCGCCGAAAAAGCATTATGCATTAAATGATGTGAGTCTTAAGATTACGAAGGGTGAAACGGTAGGCATTATCGGTACAAATGGATCGGGAAAGTCTACTATTCTTAAGATTATTACCGGAGTTTTAAATCCTACGGCCGGGAAGGTTACGGTTGACGGCCGTATTTCTGCTCTCTTGGAGTTGGGAGCAGGGTTCAACATGGAGTACAACGGTATCGAAAACGTATATCTGAATGGTACCATGATGGG
>SVFG01000013.1 GCA_015056975.1 Lachnospiraceae bacterium
ATCCATGTAATGACTGTCTTTGCTTCCTTATCAATGGTTGTATCTGTTTCTACCGTCTCTTTACTTTCACTACTGTGCATATCAAGGTTATTTTCCTTATTGCATCCTGTAAATAGTAACGATATTACAAAACAAAAATAAAAAATTCCAAAAACGATTGCTCTTTTCATTCACAAATGACTCCTTTGATTTTACTTAATAATATATTGTAACCTTATCCTGATGCCAGCTTCTGCTTCATCCGGCTGCGATAATCCTCTATCCTCTCATCCTCTTTATGCTGCAGTACTACAATCTCATACTTACTGCTTTGCTCATTATATGCTGTCACAGCCTCCTTCAACCATTCGACATAGACTCCACATGCACATAATGGCACAGTATTACCAAAAACAGATATATTTTCAATGTTTTTTATAATGCCGCTTCCTCCAAATACAGCTGCACACGCTTCTGTATGATGTCCGTAGTCTCCTCAAGGCTCTTCTTATCCAAATAGTAATGTAATGCCTCATCCAGCACCATGTATCGTATATCCTCCCATACTGTATTGTCAGGCACGGCATTCTCAATGGCACGCAGTATCTGAAGCTCCTGTTCATAGGTCAGGGCTTCCATCTTGGTGGTAATATTATGCTCTGTCACCTGCTGCTCCTCCTTGGCCAATGTTAACTGTTCGTTGAAAGTCTTTTCTATTGCAGAAAAACTATATTCTTCAAATCCAAAATCGAATTCCATATATTTTTCAATCACATCCCATGCTGCTTCCTTGTTCTTACTGTTAGCAAACATGCCAATGGCATTTTCCGGAAGCAGTCTGCAGTTTGCATTCCCTACACTGCCGGGATACCCTAAAATGGTGAACGAATCCTGATACTCTGCCTCCATACGTTTATATTCATCAAATGAATTTACAGATAAATCCAGTAAAAACTTACCACCATCTTCCACATGCTCCCGAAAATTATCTACATGTGAATCCTCGCGGTTAAGTGCCTTTATGCGGGTTAATAGGGTTTTGAACTTCTCTGTGTCAAAATAACATTTTCCCTCTTCAAAGTCCACATAATTCTCCAGTCCGTACCGCAGGCAAAAATTTAATATGCCGTAATCATCACCATCCCATTCAAGTACTACATCCGGATTTTGTTCAAAATAAGTGATGAATTCATCTATATTCCAACCCTGTAATTCTCCCACCTGTTCTGTTCTTCCCGCCATACCCGTAATGGAAAAATTCCTAGGAATACCATATAAAGCATTGTTTTTCTCAAAGGCTTTTATTACCGGTTCCTTAAACGCTTCTACTGCAATGCTTTTGCTGTTTTCTACGTAAGGAGTCAAATCCTCCAGCGCTTCGGCATCCATATAGACCTGATACAGGTTATAGTTTATCAGCACCACATCCGGACAATGCTCGGAAACGATTTTGGCATTGATTTTATCTGACAGCACCTCCGGTCCCCCGGGCATCCACCCGAAATCCTCGTAGGTGATATAATACTCTTCACTCTGCTTGTTGTATTCTACAATAAATTCCTCTAATAAGTTCTCCATGGAATCTGTGGCCAGAATCACCAGTTCTTTTTTTCCGCCGCTTTCCTTCTTGTCGCCGCACCCCGTAAAACAAAGCAGCATCGATACCATTGTCAAACATATTATGATTCCTACTCCCGACTTCATCTGTATTCTTCTCCATTCCCTAATGCATATTCGTTACTGTAATATCCATATCCGCGAAAAATTCCTCTGCTTCCTTCTGCATGAGAGCTGCAGTTTCTTCCTCTGTCTGTGTTCCATCCAGATACCCATCCAGAGCATTCAACACTCTCCGATACGCCAGTTCTTCCATGTAACAATTGGTAAAAACCAGATTATCCAGCATATCCCGCACCTGTTTTTCCTGTTCCGTGGTCATACTTGGATTACCATAAAGTTCTCCATAAAGCTCAAATGCATGCCTGCCTTCTCTTGCATTCTTTTCCAATTCAATATGGTAATCCATTGTATCTTTTCTGACGGAATAGGAGCCACTGGTTCGCATTTCAACCAAATTCTTTACCCGAATATTCTGTGACTCGTAGGAAAGCAGATGTCTGATGAAGGCTACAGCTCCCTCTTTATTCTCACAGGCGCTATTTAAGTACAATAATTCCGTAAACGTATGAATAGACTTTCCTTCCTCCGCCGGAAAACTGATGTAAACAATCTCTTCACCGAAGATTGCCTCATAATAATTCATATTATTAAAAAACAGGATATCATACCACGCAAAATCTTCCCCCATTTTTGCCTTTTTTTCTGACTTATCCGAATAGTTTATGCTGCTTCCGTACTCCTTTATAAATTTCAAATAGTCATAAACCTTCTGTTGCATGAAATTACAGGTTTTGTTTTCCCAATCGATAATGTCCGTATTGGTTTTATCATACAACATACCATTGACAAATAATTGCCAGTCGGGTACATTGGCAGCCACGTTTTTAGCATCGCTTGCCCTTACCCATTCCATCATCTGTTCCACGTTCCATGTATCGAAACCGTTACATCTGTCCTTCGTTGTTACCAAAATATAGCCTGTCCACTCATAGGGAATACCGTATATTGCTCCCTCATATGTACCGGTATCAAACACTCCCGGAAAGAAGTTCTTCTCTATTTCTTCCTCCAAAAACACTTCACCCCAGGGCTGTACATACTGGTTTTGAATGGCTGTAATATTATTTAGTAACATGCCATCAATAATGTCCGGACCTCTTCCTAACTCCATATCTTTCATAATACTATCCCTGAATGTATTCATATCATCCTTTTCAGACATTACAGTGACAACGTAATCTTCACTTGTTGCATTAAAGTTTTCAATAATTTCATTATATTTTGGGGCTGCTAAATAATCCAACGCAATGGTAATCTCCTGCTTTTTTGGGGGTTGTGTTACATCGCACGTCTTTTCCATAAACACATTATCCGGGTCCGGATTCGGCGTTTCTCTGCCACATCCGATTAAAAAAATACAACTTACTATTGAAAGTATCCGTACCATTATTTTCTTCATGCTACTTCCCTCCGCTGCTTACCATTTTTAGTACGCCTATATCATAACAAATAATTCTTACAAAACAATTGACATTTTTCTTACAAATTTCTTACAATTTTTCGAGGAATCAAAAATCGGCAGAAGCATCCTTGCGGACACCTCTGCCGATATCTATAACTTTATGAAATTAAATATGTAAGAATTCTCTTACGACATCCTTCATCTTATCCACATCACACTGCTTGTCGTGAAGCACGGGTGCTGTACGGATTTCCTCGATTGCCTGGGGAACAGTTACATTGGCAAGCTTGGAAAGCTCGTCTACAAGCTCGAAGTCGCTCATGGTATCATACTTGGTATCGATGGCATTCATAACGCTTCTGGTGAACTTGAAAGGACTTGCGGTGGATGCAATCACGGTCTTTGCCGTATCCTTGGTATCTGCCTTGTACTTCTCATAAACAGCTGCTGCAACTGCTGTATGGGTATCAATCACATAGCCACAATCCTCATAAATCTTCTTGATAGTCTTGGCAGTCTCAGCCTCACTTGCATAGTTGCCGTAGAAGTCAACAAGCTGTGCCTTCATCTCCTCGGTGATTTCGTACTTGCCCTGACCGCCAAGAGCTGCCATCAGCTCCTTGTTCTTGTCAGCGTCATTGCCTGCAATGCGGTAAATCAGACGCTCCAAGTTGCTGGAAATCAGAATATCCATGGAAGGAGAGGTTGTCAGTACAAACTCTCTGTTTCTGTCGTAGGTTCCTGTGCTGAAGAAGTCGTACAGTACCTTGTTGTCATTGGAAGCACAAATCAGCTTACCGATGGGAAGTCCCATGTTCTTTGCATAGAAGGCTGCCAGAATGTTACCGAAGTTACCGGTAGGCACTACCACGTTGATGGTCTCGCCCTCACTGATTTTGCCCTCCTTAAGCAGGGTTGCATATGCATATACATAATAGCAAATCTGAGGCACCAGACGGCCGATATTGATGGAGTTTGCGGAGGAGAACTGGAAACCCTTCTCATCCATCTCTTTTGCCAGCTCCTTATCGGAGAAAATCATCTTAACACCGGTCTGCGCATCATCAAAGTTGCCGTGAATACCTACTACAAGGGTATTGTCACCCTTCTGGGTTACCATCTGCTTCTCCTGAATGGGGCTTACGCCGTCCTTGGGATAGAATACGATGATACCTGTACCCTCAACGCCTGCAAAGCCTGCAAGTGCAGCCTTACCGGTGTCACCGCTGGTAGCGGTCAGAATCACGATTTTATTCTGAATCTTATTCTTTCTTGCAGAGGTAATCAAAAGGTGAGGCAGGATGGACAGTGCCATATCCTTAAACGCGATGGTGGAGCCGTGAAACAGCTCTAAATAGTATGCACCGCATGCCTCAACCATGGGAGCGATTTCCTCTGTGTCAAACTTCTCGTCATATGCCTTCTCAATACAGCTCTTTAACTCTTCCTCGGTAAAGTCTGTAAGAAACAGCTTCATTACCTCGTAAGCCACCTGCTTGTAATCCATTGCAGCAAGCTCCTTGAGGCTCTTATCAAGGGCAGGAATCTGCGCAGGCACAAACAATCCGCCATCATCGGAAAGCCCCTTTAAAATAGCTTCTGATGCCTTTACAGGTTCACTTTTACTTCTGGTACTGTAGTATAAAACTTCCATATTATCTCCCTTCATGTACCGAAAGGTACATTGAATTTACTTGTATGTATTGAAACTTACGATAGTATAGCACAATTTTCCATGATGTGCAATCTGCAAATCTGCTTAAGATTCGTCTGTATACCTATACATTATTGGGTATATCCTATAGCTAATATGGTAAAGGATTTGTCCTCCTGCCCCTTAGCCATACGGATTTCCACCTTATGCTTTGTTGCCTTCTCCTCATCAATAATCATAACCACATTGGAATTATTCCAGCCACCGTCTGTTCTTCCTTCAATAGTCTGCACCAGCTTTCCGTCCACATAAACTTCCGCGGTACCGAAATCACTGCTACCGGAATTTTTGCAGTTCAGCAAAAGATTCTTACAGGTAAGCTCCATCACAAAGCTGTCGTTTCCGGCACTGCTGTCCCGCTTCCAGTTGTCCGGGAAGGAATTGGTATTGTCCCACCAGATATTCTGGACTTCGTTATCAGTAAGGGTAAAGCTGCCCTCTTTGATGGAGATGCCCTCAGTTTTACGGGTAATCATCTTCATATCAGCAAAGTTCCATGATTTGTAGGGTGCATCAGGAATGGGATTTTTCTCTTCAAGCTCCTCTGCATCAATGTCTGCAAGCAGCTTCATAATGCAGTCTGTCATGATGGTGTGACCGTAGGTGGTGGGATGATACTCATCCGCAAAAAATTCCTCGTCCGTCAGATAACCAAATGTCACGGGTACCTCTATAGCATTTTTGATACTTACCATTGGAAGGTCGTAGTGCTTTCCCATAGGTATATAGTCATTCTGCATATTCCATTTGGACTCAAATACTGCAAACACCAGCATTACCGCTGCTTCATTGTCCTGAGAAAGAGCATCGTAAATCAGTGCCTCATAAGCCCGTCCGCCTGTGACTTCCATATAGTCATTTACTGAAAACTCAATGAGGATCAAATCAGCCTGTGTGCCAAGCTCTGCCTCCACATCCTCATCATAGCGGATAACACCCAGAGAAGACGGCGTGCCGCCAAGTCCCGCATTTACAAAATGTATGTTGGATCCGTCCCCTGCTGCGTAGGTCTCTGCAAATGCTTTTGCGAACTGATATGCATAACCCTGCTGCTTTATGGTCGCACCCGCGCCCTCGGTCACGGAACCTCCGATGGTTGCTATGTATACGTCCTCACCGTTCCTTGCCTTCTCAATCACCTTCTTGATGCGGTAATTGTTTCCTGTGGACTTCACGGAGTTTTTCACCATTCGGTCATACCAGCTGTTGTCCTCTTCCTGCATTTCCTCTGAAGACTCCTGCTCAGACGCTTCCGTATCTGCTTCTATGGCATTCTCCGTTTCCTGCGCATCACTGCTTGTCGTATCATTCTCTGTCACATCGGTCTCTTCGATACTACTCTCTCCCGTCGCAGTTTCCATATCATCTTCAGTTGCCTTCTGACTACCGCAGGCGCACATCACAGCAAGCATCACCGTTAATATCCCTGTTAAAATACGCTTTCTCATCCTTTGTAAATCCTTTCAAAACTGTTATTTAACATCTTAAACTATACACCATAGAAGCTCTTGTTTTCAATCCTCTATTTAAAAAATTCATGTCCTCCATGCCTAAACAGATAGGTCAGACTGGTATCAAACCATCTCATCTTGTCCTGATTTGCACGTTTTCTGGCTGCAAAGAAAAGTGCCCCCTCCGAAATATCTTCTCCGTTCAAGGCGCGTTCCACAGCACTAATGGTTTCATCAGAGACTTCCACCCGCCAGATTCTGCCGCTGGCTACCGGAGAAAACTGTGTTACTCTCTCAGAGCGCTGCAGTACCACTTCCTTCACCGTATCCGGAAATTTATCGCTGTTAACCCTGTTTAACACTACATTAGCCACCAGTAGCTTACCTTCCTCGTCCTCTCCGCCGGCCTCGGCCTCCACAATCCTATGAAGGATGTCCAGCTCTTCCTCCGTTATGTCATAGGCAAGCTGTCTTTCCAGCGTACTGCAGTCTTCCACCCGCTGTCCGGATGCGGTAATCCTCGCGATACCCATGGTACTACTTCTCTCTGTGGAGAGCAGTTTCTCCGACTTCTGCGCCTGTTTAGTATTGCTCTGCACACCCACAATACACAAAAACGCAAACAGTATCATTACATATATTATTACCAGACCGCCTATCGCTTTTTTATACATAATCTTTCCTCCATGCGGGGTTATACCTTTTCAATATATTATTTTATGAGGCTTGTCCGGAAAATATATCTGAATTTGTAATTTTTTTCTTGCTATGATATACTCTTAACTGTGAGGTGCACTATGGAAAAGAAGGATGAATTACAACAAAATCATCTGCCCGGAGTCTTCCCCGCCACAAAGAAAAGTGGCGAGGTTTATTTTCGTGCATCCCTTACTTATCGCCAAAAGCATATCAGTCTTGGCAGCTATGACACTGCCACAGAAGCTCACGAGGCTTATTTGGAGGGCAATCGCATTATAAGTAATAAGGAACTTGATTTCCATGATTACCGTAAATCCTCTCCTCTTTCCTTTGAAAAATGGATAAGCCTTCTTAACTTCAGGGATAATGGTATTTACTTTGGCAATCCCATCTATATGGGACAGAGACTGTTTTATTATTACATGTCACCCACTCATATATTGAAATTTGATTTGGACGACCTTTTCTATTATTCCTCCCACAAAATCATGCAGAGGGGTAACCATTATTTTGTTGCGGATTACGGTATGCAGGTCAATATTGCCAGCCGCTACGGTATCAAAAATTATGCCGTTCCCGGCGTGGATTTTGAATTTTTAAACGGTGATACTACAGATTTCCGCCGTGAAAACCTGGAAATTCTTAACACCTACCACGGCGTGCGACGTGACACACACAAAGGAAAGACCGTTTATACTACCCGCATACACCTTAAAGGGAATTATATCGTAGGTCGTTACGATACCGAAACTGAAGCCGCCATCGCCTATAACAAGGCTGTGGATATCCTAAAGAAAAATGGGGTCGCTAAAAACTTCACCACCAATTATATTGAAGATTTGTCCCCCCGCGCTTATGCAGAAATCTACTCCGAGCTTTCCATCTCCCCTAAAATTGTGAATTATATTACTTAATCTGCGCAAGTCTTTTCTACTTGCGCAGATTTTGTATGGAGGAACAGGGCTGGGAGCATAGGTATCTGGCATAAGCAGTGCAATGTGAGCACGTCGGTCCTAAAGCGTTGCCCGGCAGCAACGCTTCTGAGAAATTGCTACGCAATTCTCCTTAATGCACACTACATACTCGCCCTTAGCGGAAGCGTGCCTGCGATGACAGATACCTATGCCACCCAGCCCTGTTCCTCCATACAAAATGCCCACCACTCAATGAGTGATGGGCATTACTTTATTTTTCCGAATAATCTATAAAACTGATGCTTAAGTCTGCGTATCCCGCAACTCCATCCACTATGGCGTTACCGTAATGCCACATGGAAAACTTGTAAGGATAGTCCGGCACATCCGCAATCTGGGACAGCCAGATATCATATGCCGTGAGCTTTGACATATCTATCTGCTTAATCAGCCATTCTTTATCTCCAAAAATTGTGGCGTTATATCCTGCATTCTTGATGGTATCCAGGAAGGCTTTTGTAATGGTGGTTCTTTCTGCTTTTGACAACGCATCAATTCTTGCAGAGTCATTGTCTACGCTTTCCATATAAAACGCAACCGGAAACGTCACATCATATTCGCTGATATTTTGAAGCACCATGTTGGCTTCCTCAACAGCCTCCTCCTCCGTAATTGCCTGCGAGAAGAAATATACCCCAACCTCCAGTCCGGCATCATTGGCACGTTTGATATTATCCAAAAAATAATCATCCAGCACAATCTGTCCGGAGCTGTAGCCTCTGAAACCAACACGCAGCATTACATAATCAATACCGGACTTTTTGAGCTTTACAAAATCAACGTAATCCTGAAACTTGGAAATATTTACTCCCACAAAGGATACCTGTTTACCATCCACATAATATTTCATCAGATTGGACTGGCATACCAACTTGGTAAAATCATATTCATGCTTGGGAAGGTATGGGCTTATCAGAACCCACTCTTCCTTGCCGTCCGAAGACTTCACCAAAGTATGTTTTCCATCCGTGGACGGGTCATTTTCCGGAACCGGCTCCTCCTCGGTCTCCGGTGGCGGTGTCAACTCTTCGGTCTTCTCGGGATATTTATCCCAGAAATCCAAATCATCAGGTGTAAGCTTACTTCCGGAAAGCAAATCCTCCGTATCCGGATACTTTTGTTCATTAGAGACGGATTCCTGCGTCGGCACAGATGCTTCGACATTCTGTTTTTTCGGTGTATCCTTATCCTGCCTATTCGTTAATAGCACAATAATCATTATTGCTGCCACAAATAACGTAACTATCAATATAGACGAAACAACTGTCGGCGTCATTTTGTGACGGTCATCATAATCATCCGGTAAACGCATAATCCACCTCCTTACTTTTGTATTTCTTGCTCCCTTTATCAGAGCTTTACAATCGCCTTCTTCGGACATTTCTGCTCACAAAGTCCGCATCCTACACATTTTTCATGGTCAATGATTGCATGGAAGTTCTCTACCTTAATGGCCTCCTTAGGGCAAGCCTTCACACAAATGCCGCAGCCGATACAACCCACGGAGCAAGCCTTCATGGTAACAGGTCCTTTATCTGTGGAGCTACATGCCACAACCTGCTTTGCTTCATAGGGTATCAGGGAAATCAGATGCTTGGGACATACATCAATGCATTTACCACAAGCCTTACACTTCTCCTTGTCAACCACAGCTACACCATTCTCTACTTTTATGGCATCAAAGGGACATACCTGTGCACAGGAACCAAATCCTAAGCAACCGCTGTTACAGGATTTGGGGCCGCCGTTTGGCACAAAGCTTAGCATGCGGCAATCCTTTACGCCAAAGTAATCATAATCCTGCTTCGCCTTATCGCAATCGCCCTGACAATGTACATATGCAACCTTCTTGACACTGCTCTCTGCACTGACACCCATGATTTCAGCGATT
Organism: Lachnospiraceae bacterium; assembly: GCA_015056975.1. Lineage (GTDB taxonomy): Bacteria > Bacillota > Clostridia > Lachnospirales > Lachnospiraceae > Acetatifactor. The sequence continues at coordinate 9,791 of SVFG01000013.1, forward strand.
TTCTTACCAACATCGTCTCCGCCTACAGGGCAGGCATTCACCGGTGCCTCTCCTTTTGCTATGGCAGCTGCAAGACCGGCACATCCTGCAAATCCGCATCCGCCACAGTTATTGCCCGGAAGTACGGAAAGGACAGCCTCTTCCTTTTCGTCCACTTCCACCTTAAACTTAATACCTGCAATACCGAGGAACAGACCGATAAAGATACCAACGATTCCCACCACAGCCGCAGCTGTAAGAATTCCAGTCATACTCATATCTCTTCCTCCTTATAACAAGCCCGAAAATCCACAGAAGGCAATTGCCATAAGTCCTGCTGTCACAAGCACTATCGGCATGCCCTTAAAGGACTCCGGAATATCATTGTACTCCATTTTTTCGCGGATACCTGCAAGTATCACAATCGCAATGGTAAAGCCCACAGCTGTTGCAAAACCGTTTACAACACCGGTAAGAATATCGTACTCCTTCTGTACATTGGAAAGCGCCACACCAAGTACCGCACAGTTGGTCGTAATGAGCGGCAGATATACTCCAAGCGCTTCATAAAGAGAAGGCATTGCTTTGCGCAAAAACATCTCCACAAACTGTACCAGTGCCGCAATCACCAGAATAAAAACGATGGTCTGTAAATATTCAATACCGAAGCGCTGCAGAACATATTTGTATATCACACCTGCAACTGCACTGGCAAGGGTAATGACGAAGATAACCGCACCGCCCATTCCGGCTGCCGTCTTAATCTTTCTTGAAACACCTAAGAAAGGACATAATCCCAAAAACTGGCTCAATACTACATTGCTTACAAGGGAGGCACTAATCATCAATAACAGTAAATCTTTTACGCTATCCATTTATTTGTCCTCCTTCTTGTCGTTTTCTACAGGCTCTTGTGAAGCATGTTCTTCTGTTTCTTTCTTCTCTGCGCTTGTATCATAAAAACGCTTTGCGCAACCGCCCTCTGTACAATTCATACAATCCTCACTACATCCGGACTGTATCTTGGAAGCATCCTTGCCTGCACGCTCTCTTGTTATCTTTAAATAATTCTGGAACGCGGTCAGCACTGCCAATACAAAGAATGCGCCCGGTGCCAGAATAAAGATATTGATGGGTGTAAAGGAATCCGGCATAATGTGATAATTAAATATGGTTCCTGCGCCCAAAAGCTCTCGCACCGCACCGATGCAGGTAAGTGCAAAGGAAAAACCAAGTCCCATTCCCAAACCGTCAAAGAAGGAGGGAAGGGGAGGATTAGAATATGCATAGCTCTCTGCTCTTCCCAGAATGATACAGTTTACAACAATGAGGGGGATATACATTCCCAGTGCGTCATTCAAGAACGGTATGTACGCCTCCAAAAGAAGCTGTACCACAGTTACAAAAGACGCAATGATTACGATAAATGCAGGGATTCTTACTCTGTTAGGTATAATCTTGCGAAGCAAAGAAATAATCAGGTTGCTAAGCATCAATACCACCGTAGTGGTAAGTCCCATTCCCAGACCGTTTACGGCAGATGTGGTAACTGCCAGTGTGGGACACATACCAAGCATCAGCACAAAGGTGGGATTTTCTTTAAGCAGACCGTTTGACAGTCTCTCCCATGCCGTGGACATAGATGATTTATTCATTTGCTTCACCTCCCTGCATGAGCTTTTGTACAACCTTAAGGCCACCGTTCACCGCATTGGTAATTGCTTTTGTGGTTACGGTAGCACCACTGATGGCATCAATTTCGCTGTCAGACTGGCTTCCCGATTTGGTGTAGGTAAAGCTTTCCACCTGCTTATTACTAAACTGGGGAACCAGCACCTCTCCTGCCTTCATACCAAGTCCGGGAGTTTCTTTAATATCCAGAAGGGAGATGTCATTCAACACTCCATCCTTTGTAATACCCATAAATACTACTATATTGCCGCCGTAGCCCTCTGTGGAGGTGGACTGTACCACATATCCGAGCACAGACGCATCAGCCGCCTTTGCCTCATACACCGTACCGATTCTTACACCGTTTGCGGTAAGCTCTTCGGTAAGCGCCGCACCCGCTTCAAAGGAAATTTCCTGAAAGCTGTCGGCTCCTTCAAATACCGCCGCACATGCCTGCTGTACCTTTTTGGCTTTCTGACCGGCAATAGGTCCCTTGGTCAGTTCATAAACAAAACCAAGTATCAGTCCGGATAGCAGTGTAATCAGAAAGAGAATACCTGCTTCCTTCAACATAACTTTCATATCTGAGCTCTTTTTCATGATTTCCTGCCTCCTTTTCCGAAAGCAACAGGCTTAGTCACTTTCTCAATCAAAGGCACCAGCAGGTTTCCTAAAATGATGGCATAGGAAACGCCCTCTGCTCCGGGGCCGAAAAATCTGAAAATACCGGTCATCAACCCTAAGAAAATACCAAACACATACTGTCCCTTAATAGTGATTGGTCTCGTCACATAATCAGTCGCCATAAAGAAGGCTCCCAGCATCAGGCCACCGCCTGCAAGCTGTGCGGAAAGAAATGCAGGATCAAAGCCGTGACCGCCAAACAATACAGTGAACAATGCAAATGTCACTATGTAGCTTCCCGGAATGCGAAGGTCAATAATACCTAACATAATCAGAAAGCACGCTCCTATTACCAGTGCAATCATGGAGGTTTCGCCGATGGTGCCGGCTGTGTTACCGATAATCATATCAAATACTTCCACACTCTCTCCTGCCTTTATCCTTGCAAGAGGCGTTGCACCTGTATACGCATCACAGTTAAAATCCGTCATCTGAGAGGTAAAGGAAATCAGTAAAAAACATCTTGCCGCCAGCGCAGGGTTCATAAAGTTCTGTCCCAGACCTCCAAACAACATTTTTACCACCAGTATGGCAAATACACCGCCCAAAACTGCCATCCACAGAGGAATGTTTACCGGCAGATTCAATGCCAGCAAAAGTCCCGTCACCACTGCGGATAAATCTGTTATGGTCTGTTTCTTGCGATAAATGCCAAACAAAAATTCTGTAAGTACTGTTGAGGCTATGGTCACCAAAATTACCACAAGCGCCCTGAATCCAAAATTATAAATACCGAATCCCGCCGCCGGAAGCAATGAAATAATCACTGCAGCCATGATTCCGCTTGTTGTCGCTTTAGAACGGATATGGGGATTGGATGATACCTTTAAAAGTCCACTCAACGTTCTTTCCTCCCTAGTTCTTTTTCTTCTTGGCAAGCTGTATCTTACGCATGGATTTTATCTGCTGTGTCAGAGGTCTCTTTGCAGGACAGATATAGCTGCAACAGCCACACTCACAACACTCCATACCATCATTTGCAAGGAAGCCTTCCTCATCGAAATGCTCAGCCAGGTCGGCAAGTTTGCTTGGAATGACTCTTCCGGGACAAACCTCCACGCATCTTCCGCAATTGATACAGGGACCGGGCTCCATGGCGGAAACCTCATCCTTTGACAAAGCCAAAAGCGCTGTTGAAGTCTTTGTGATAGGCACGTTTAAATCAAACATGCCAAAGCCCATCATAGGACCGCCGCAGATAACCTTTTCAGGCGTCCCCTTGAAACCGCCTGCAACCTCTAAAAGCTCATTATAGCTCATACCAAGATGTACCTTGTAATTGCGGGGATTCTCAATGGCATCTCCCGTCACGGTCACAATGCGCTCAAGCAAAGGCTTGCCCAGCACTACTGCATTATACACAGCTACAATGGTATCCACATTGTTTACTACACAGCCCACATCCGCAGGAAGCATGGAGGAATTGATTTTCCTTCCTGTCGTCGCATAAATCAAGGTACGCTCACCACCCTGAGGATACTTTGTCTTTAGTGCTTTCACACTGATGCGCGTTTCATCCTTGGTAAGCTGTCTGAACAGCTTAATGCAATCAGGCTTATTATCCTCGATTGCCAGAATACCCTGTGCCTTATCAAAAAGCTTCATAATAATCTTAAGACCCTCGATAACCTTCTCCGGCTCCTCCAGCATTCTGCGGTAATCAGAGGTCAGATAAGGCTCACACTCCGCACAGTTGGCAATCACATATTCTATATTTTCCGGTTCCTTAGGAGAAAGCTTTACATGGGTGGGGAAGCCCGCACCGCCCATACCTACAATACCGGCTTCCTTTACCGCATCCAGTATCTCTTCCTTGGTCAGCTTGTCAATGGGAGCCACGGGATAAAAACCGACATCCTCATATAGTCCGTCATTCTCCACAATAATACTCATGATACTGTCTCCGGTCACAACACGTCTGGGCTCAATCGCCTTAACCGTACCGGAAACGGAAGAATACACAGGCGCAGAAACAAATCCGCCCGCTTCCGCTATCTTCTGTCCTACCAATACCCTGTCACCCTTTGCCACAATGGGGTTGGCCGGAGCTCCGATATGCTGTGCCAACGGATATACCAGCTCTCCTTTGGGAAGTATTTCCTTGATGGGCTTATCCTTAGATAACTCCTTCCCGTCATAGGGATGGATGCCGCCCACAAAAGTCATTTTTGCCATATTGCTAATCCTTTCTTTATCGTACTAAGTAAAAAACGAACATAAAAGCTTACTTCTAATATACTATTTTTTTACACAAAATACTACTGTATTTTTAAAATTTGTGTTATGATAATGATAGTTTTTGACAGGAGGAATCACATGAAAATATCTGAAGAAACATTAGAAGGATTTTCCTTGGCTTACCCCTTGGAAAACATTGCTCCCCTTGAGAGGATTTTATTCTTTGACATAGAGACAACCGGCTTTACAGCCGCTTCTGCACACCTGTATATGATTGGCTGCGCATATCACCAGGCAGAAAAATGGCATATTATCCAGTGGCTTGCTGAAAATTATGAGGAGGAAGCGCAGGTGCTTGACGCCTTCTTTGAGTTTGCCTCCCTATATCAATACCTGATTCACTTTAACGGTAATAATTTCGACATTCCCTTTGTCACCCAGAAATGCACACAGCTTTCCCTGCCCCACACCTTTGAGCGCCTTAAAGGAATCGATTTATACAGGAGAATATCACCCTATAAGTTTTTCCTTAAGCTTCCCAACTGCAAGCAAAAGACCCTGGAGCAGTTTTTGGGCATTGAACGCGAGGATGCTTTCTCCGGCGGAGAGTTAATCGGTATTTATAATGACTATGTAAAGTCACCCACTGAATTTTCGGAAAGAGCCATTTTCCTACACAATGCAGATGATTTAAGAGGCATGTTAAATGTACTGCCCATGCTTTCATATTATGACCTGTTAAATACCCCCTTAAAGGCAAAAAAAGTGCAAGCCAATCATTATATTGACATGCACGGTGAACAAAAGCGTGAGTTGTTTATATCCGTCACACTACCCTGTACTCTGCCTCGTCCTATATCCGCATCCGCAAACGGCTGCTACTTTAAGGGCGATGGCAATGAGGCGTCCTTGAAGGTGCCCATCTACGAGGAGGAGCTTAAATACTATTATTCCAACTACAAGGATTATTACTACCTCCCCAATGAGGATGTGGCACTACACAAATCGGTAGCTTCCTTTGTAGATAAAGAATACCGGGTTCAGGCTACGGCTGCTACCTGCTACACACGTAAGGTATCAAGCTATCTCCCCCAGTGGGATGAACTGTTTTCGCCCTTCTTTGTACGCGACCCCAAGAGCAAGGAACTCTTCTTTGAGCTCACGGACGAAATGAAACGAAACCGGGAAGGCTTCTCCGCATATGCGACACATATATTGCAGATGATAGCGGCAACGTATTAAATATACAAGCACATCTTTGATGAAATCAGTGATGTGCTTTTTTATTATAACTACAACCATATCGCTTCATTCAAGGCACTTTGTACCTGTATATTTTCGACACATACCAGCTTTACAAGAAGCCATGCCCTCTCTTCATCGGTCAACTCCTTTAATTTGTCTGCCTCTTTGGAAGAGACCAGGCGGTCTGATATGCTTTCAATGGCATCAATTTTATTCTGTACCATAGCTATCAGATTATGCCAATTATGCATTTTGTCCTGCATCTTTTGAAACAGCGTCTCTTTTGAACTCTCCCCAACCAGAATATCCTTTATCTCATCCAGAGAAAAACCAAGTGCCTTCAGTTCAATCAGTGCTCCCAGCTGATGTAACTGGTCCGGCGTGTAATAGCGGTATCCCGATTCCGGATCCACCCATTTAGGTTCAATAATTCCCTTCTTTTCATATAAGCGCACTGCCTTTACGGAGATATTAAAAAAATCAGCCACTTCACCGATTTTTAACAGAACTTCGTCCGCAGCAGTCTCATTCCTCACATGCTCCATAGATTTCCTCCATTCTCTTTAAGCCTACAGCGTTTTTCTTTACTTCCAACAGGGAACGCAACAACATCATGGATGCCGCAAGCATGGCTCCTCTGTACTGAATTGCTGCTGTCCATTCACCAAAATCCATGACCTTTGTCTGTATCATCTCACATCCAAGGAAAAATAGCAACAGATACCCACCTCTTCCCAAAAGAGGGATGAGAAACTCACCAAATGCTTTCCTAAAACTCATCTTTATCCGTAGTTTTGTCATTTCAAGACTTGTCTTCTCATATTTTTCACGCAGGAATGTCTCTGCCCCATACATCTGAATAGTATCTGCACATTCCACTATTGCGGTCAGATAACAGTTCCCTTCTTCCACTTTTTCCTGCGCCATTACAGTCAAAGTTTCCGTAGGTTCTACCACCGCTTTTAATCTCAACAACAGATGTGGCAATAATATCAGCAACTCCACAAGCAGCATCTTGGGACTAATAAAGTAAAGCAACACTGACGCAACCATAATTCGTGTAGTTGCTAAAATGACATGGGGTATATTTAATGCACCGGTCAATAAGTTTAATGTCATCTTAATATCGCTGCTAAGTCTTGTAAACCACGCACTGTCTCCTTTACCCTCCACCTTTTCAAGCGGCATCCGAAACATGGTTGCAAACACATCACCTCTTAAGTTTCCTACTAATCCTGCAGAAAAAGATGCAAATTTACTCCATACAATACCATTGTAGAAATAGACGCAAAAATTAGCCAGACCATATATAAAACAATGACTGTACAGGATTTGCAACTCTCCTGTTCCGATTGCCTGAAATACTCCTTTTAAAAATAATGCATTTATCACACAAAGTACTGCATCCACAGGGCTTCTAAGGAGCAACAGCATTAGATATACAAACAAGCCGCCCAATCTTTTAAATAAGCTTCCCAGACTCCTTATCATATAATTTACCTCCCTCCAGCACCAAAATCCTGTCATAATTCTTTATGGTATCTTTTCTATGGGTTACATGAATCACTGTCTTCCCTTCTGTCAATCTATCAAGGGCACATAACAGGGATTCAGTAGTCTTATCATCCAGTGCAGATGTGGGTTCATCCAACAAAATTACCGGTGCATCCTTTGCCATGGCTCTAGCAATTGCAATCCTCTGTGCCTGTCCACCCGATACATTTGCGCCACGTTCTCCCACATAGGTATCAATCCCCATGGGCAGACTTAGTATCCATTCCTCAAGCTGTGCGGCACATATAGCTTCCCATAACCGTTCTTCCGAAATCGGATGACCGCAGGTTATATTATCCCTAATACTTAACGGCAACAGACCGGGAGTCTGCATTACCAGCGCCACATTCTTTCTGATTTTTTCAGAAATTATTTCTCCTACCACCTCACGATAACCATCCGTCACTTCATAAAGCCCCGCTAGTATTTTTAGCAACGTGCTCTTACCTGTGCCGCTTCCACCTAAAATACCGATATGTTCCTTATCCTTGACATGAAGTGTTATACCATCCAATACTTTCTCCTCACCATATGAAAAGCTTATACCATTTAAGATGATACTCATTATTCCTGCTCTCCGTTTTCTTCCATGTATTTTATGACACGGTCTAAATTGCCCTTAAATCTACGATAATTTGCAAGATGCCCCGGCATATTTGCCATCACTCCGGATACATTACCGGATAGATTGATAAATACATAAAGCATTCCAATACTAAATGAACCACCGATTACCATGGTGCCCCCTATCAGTAAAAGTAACAATAATGGCAAGCATGAAATCATTCCCGAAACCGACATTAATCTCGCTTTAACCTTTTCCTGTGAAACCACCGCCTTTTTCCACGAAAGAATATTGATACTGTATTTTTCCTGCATTAACCGCTCCGCTTCATACAGACGCAAGATGGGGAACAGTGATAAAACGGTAGAACTGATACCATTCATCTTTTTTTGCTCCTCCTGCTCTCTAACGGTATAACCATAAATCACTTTGCTTGCTACCGTCGTATAGATAAGTAAAAGCAGTACCGGAATGTTACACAACAAGGTAAGCTTTGTATTTTGAGACAGTAAAAACAGTAATGTACAGATAAAATTAATTACATCCGAAAGCAAAACAAACAAATTCTCCGAAACATATTGTTTTACCTCTTCCATCTCATTAAGCTGTAAGGTAAGCTTCTCCCCTGAATTTTGCTTAATGCTTTCCGCATACTTTTTATGTAAAACAGTATCCGCCATGCGCATTCGCAACTCATGAACGGCAGTTTCTCCCGCATAGGACGAAAACAGTACCATTCCACCTTGACACATGCCTCCCACAAACACAAGCACTATACAAATCAGAATTCTATCAGCCCATTCATCGCTTCCACTTTGCAGTATATTAATCATCGCTGCCAACTCCTTATTCCAAATAATTGTCACTGCTATACTTCCCACACTGCATATGATGGCAAGCAGAAATGTTATCATCTGTTTACGAAACAATCTATAAATGTAATTCATGGCATCACCTCTTTTTACTTAAGCTTAAACCATGCCCCTAGGACAGAGTCAACCGGATGTGATAGTTTTTATCGGAAATGTATGTTAGGCGACGAAGCAGGGAAAAGGTGTCTGTTAAAAGCAGTGCAATGTGAGCACGCCGGTCCTTAGCGAGGTATAATGCGCAACGCGCATTCGAGCTTAGTACCGTTGCGATGCGAACTTTAGCGAAAGCGTGCCTGCGTTAACAGATACCGCCTCCCCTGTCCGTCGCCTCTATCACAATTTTCCAAAATTAAAACTGCCACATCCATGACATACATCATAGATGTGGCAGTAATTATTTGTGTTACATCGGCTTTCCATAGAAGAAGGAACTCTTCCTCTCGTATCCGATTTCTCTGTAATTCATAATCTGCTCGGTACTTCCGATAAACAGAGTACCTCCCTTTGCCAAAGTCTTGAAAAACTTTTCAAACACTTCATCCTTGGCCTCTTCCGTAAAGTAAATCAATACATTACGGCAGACAATCAGGTGGCAATCCGTAGGATATGCATCCTTAAGCAAATTATGTTCTTTGAATTCTACCCTGGCCTTAATCTCATCAGAAATTTTGAAAGAAGGACCTACCTGGGTAAAATATTTCTTCTTGAATTCATCCGGCACAGATGCAATACTCTTGTCATTGTAAAGACCGACCTTTGCCTTGGCAATAACCTGTTTATCCAGGTCTGTGGCAATAATCTTTATCTGATTCAGTGGCAGATGCTTTGAAAGTGCCATAACCAATGAATAGGGCTCATCACCTGTAGAGCACGCCGCACTCCATATTTTCAGATTCTTACCAAACCTGGAAATCAGCTCCGGAAATACCGTTTCATCCAATAACTTCCACTGCTCAGGGTTACGGTAAAACTCTGAAACATTGATGGTAATATATCCCACAAATTCTTCAAAAAGATCCTTGTCAGTCTTAAGCGCATGAATATACTTGTCATAGCCTTCAATCTTATGCTTGGCAATCAGAGTATCTATTCTGCGCTTCATCTGCTTTTCTTTGTAGCTGTTCAAATCAATTGTGGTCAGCGCAAAGACTTCCTTCTTGAAATATTCGTAATCAAATGCCATAGAATGACCTCACTCTACTGCTTATTCTTCTGTATCCTCTTCTGCTGCAATCACTGCATCGATATCAACAGATACTACATCAGCATCTGCATCTTCCTTCTCCTCAGAAGGCTCGGGAGCAAACATAGCCTTGATGCTTAAGGAAATCTTCTTGTCAGCTTCATTGAAGTCAACAACCTTTGCAGTAACCTCATCGCCAACCTTTAAAACATCAGCGGGCTTCTCTACGTGCTCCTTGGAAATCTGGGAAACATGAAGCAGAGCGTCAACACCGGACTCAAGCTCAATGAATGCACCAAAGTCAGTCATTCTTGCAACCTTACCGGTTACAACATTGCCGATTGCATATTTGGTGGAAGCATCCTTCCAGGGATTTGCGTCATCAAACTTTAAGGACAATGCAACCTTGCTACCGTTAATCTCCTTAATGAGTACATTAATGGTATCACCAACCTTGAACACCTTCTTGGGATGCTCAACACGGCCCCAGCTCATCTCGGAAATATGAAGCAGACCGTCAACGCCGCCAAGGTCGATAAATGCGCCGAAATCGGTAACATTCTTAACGGTACCTTCTACAACATCGCCTTCCTTAATCTTCTCGAAAAGCTCCTTCTGAAGCTCAGCCTTCTTTGCAACGAGAAGCTGCTTGCGGTCACCGATATATCTTCTTCTCTTGGGATTGTACTCGCTGATAACGAACTCAATCTCAGTACCTGCATACTTGGAAAGATCCTTTTCATAGCTGTCGGAAACAAGGCTTGCGGGAATGAAAATTCTAACCTCATCAACCACAACGCTCAACCCGCCCTCAAGTACCTGTGCAACAGTAGCTGTCAACACTTCCTTGTTGTTGAAGGCTTCTTCAATTCTCTTGTTGCCTCTGTCAGCAGCAAGACGCTTGTAGGTAAGTACAACCTGTCCCTCACCATCATTTACTTTAAGTACCTTTACTTCCATAGTGTCACCGACCTTAGCTACAGAAGTCAAGTCTACGTTTGAATCATTGGTATATTCATTCTTGGTAAGAATACCGTCTGACTTATATCCGATGTTTAAAATAAGCTCTTCAGGCTTCACATCGATTACTGTCCCCTCGACTACCTCTCCTGCATGTATTGTCTTTAATGACCCTTCCAACATTTGTTCAAAAGTTAATTCTGACATAATTTTGAACCTCCTCTATTAATTTATTTGGGGTGGAAGCCCCAGCAGTAATACCGACCAGGCGAACAGCTTTAGGTAGTTCTAAATGCAAGTCATCCAGTGTCTGTATAAAATAGGTCTGTTCACATTCCCTGCTGCAGATTTCATACAGCTTTCTTGTGTTGGAACTGTGCTTTCCTCCTATCACTATCATAACGTCAGCTTCCTTTGCCAGATCCTGTGCAGAACGCTGGCGTTCCTCAGTTGCATTACAGATAGTATTCGCAACACTATCATTGTAACCTTTTTTTTGAAATATTTCAACTATATATTGAAATTTCTTGTAGTTATATGTCGTTTGAGATACGATACATATCTCCGCCTCCTTAGGCACTTCAAACTCCAGTGCCTGTTCAGGTGTCTCCAAAACCGTAACAGGACCGTTACACCAGCCCATAATACCCTCCACCTCAGGGTGTCCGGGGTTACCGATAATAATGATATGTTTCCCCGCTGTACTTTCTTTATCCACGATTTTATGGATTCTCTTTACAAAGGGACAGGTGGCATCCACGCAATCCATATTCTTTTTATCAAGGATATCGTAAATCTCCCTCGGGACACCATGAGCTCTGATAATAACGGAAACCGTTCCCTTTTCATCCTCCGAAAGAACCGGCATTGCAAGAAGCTCCTGCTTTGTCTCAATAACCTTTACGCCCCTTTTTTCCAAATCACTCACCACTTCTTCATTGTGAACGATGGGGCCATAGGTATATATAGTTTTCCCACTTTCTATCTGTTCATACACAGTGTCTACCGCACGCTTTACACCAAAACAAAAGCCTGCGCACTGCGCCAGTCTGACTTCCATACACGGTCCTCCCGTTTTATACTGTCATTTCTCCTCGTTTACTTTCTTGGAGCAATTACACATTTCCACAATCGCATTAATCACTTCATCAATTGTCATAAAGGAAGAGTCCACAAGCACGGCATCATCCGCCTGCTTTAAGGGGGAATGCTCCCTGTTCATATCCCGATAATCACGCTCTTCAATATCCGCTTTGATTTTATCAAAGTCACATTCCAGACCTTTTTCTGTCAGTTCATCAAAACGTCTCTTTGCCCTGACCTCACTGCTTGCCGTAAGATATACTTTTACCTGTGCATTGGGAAGCACACAGGTTCCGATGTCACGCCCGTCCATGATACAGTCATTTTTTGCGGCAAGCGCCTGCTGAAGCTCCACAAGCTTCTTGCGTACGGCGGGTTGAACACTGGTGGCAGATGCCATATTTCCTACTTCCTCTGTCCTTAAGTAAGCATTTACATTTTCACCGTTTAAATATACGACCTGCTCATCATTTTCATAACCGATGGTAATATCTGCCTCCACACACTTATCGCTGATAGCTGCTGCATCATCCGCGTCCACGCCTTCCCGAATCATAAACAATGCCATGGCACGGTACATTGCACCCGTATCCACATAAATAACCTGTAATTTTTTAGCAATCGCCTTAGCTATGGTAGATTTGCCGGCTCCTGCCGGTCCGTCAATCGCTATGTTAAAACTCATATTATTCTCCTCCTGCACTCTCTCCTGCCAAATGTCCGGTTGACCAGGCAATCTGTAAATTAAATCCTCCCGTCATGGCATCCAAATCCAACACTTCCCCTGCAAAATAAAGGTTCTTTACAAGCTTTGACTCCATGGTAGATGGATTGATGTCCTTTACGGATATACCGCCCTGTGTGATAATGGCTTCCGCAAAGGAACGAGTCCCCGTCACCGTAAGCGGAATAGCCTTAATCAGTGCCGCAAAGCCCTGACGCTCTGCCTTTGTAATTTCATTGACACGCTTATCCGGGTCGATACCGGAAAGAGATATCATCACCGGTATCAGCCTTGTAGGAAATAATCCGTTCAAGGCATTCTTAAACTGCTTGTTTTTGCGTTCCTCAAAATCCCGCAGAATACGCTTGTCTAACTGTTCCACCGTAAGTGCAGGTTTTAAATCAATAAAAACTTTTACATCTTCGTCAGCCTTTCCCTTCTTACCCTGCTGTTTTACATAAAAGCTGCTGGCGCTTAATATCAACGGTCCGCTTACTCCGAAATGCGTAAACAGCATCTCTCCAAAGCCCTGATATATCTCCTTTTTCCCTTTCAGAAGACGTACCGATATATTTTTTAGGGAAAGTCCCATCAGCTCCCTGCACCACTCCTCTTTGGTCTCAAGAGGCACAAGCGCCGGCTTTGGTTCTACCATCCTATGTCCGGTCTCTTCCGCAAAACGATAACCGTCTCCCGTGGAACCTGTACTCGGATAAGATATACCACCGGTACACACGATGCAGGCATCTGCGCTTATGATACGTCCGTTTTTCAGCTTTACCGCCGTAAATTGAGCCTTCTCTGTATCTGTCAACACTTCACTTGCTTCCGTATTCAAAAGTACCTCAACAGAAAGCTTCTTTAACTGTCTCGTAAAAGCACTGATGACATCTGAGGAGTGGTCTGAAACCGGGAATACTCTGTCACCACGCTCTATTTTAAGAGCGCAGCCTGCAGCTTCCAAAAAAGTCATCACGGCCTGATTGTCATATCCGTAAAAAGCGCTGTACAAAAATTTCTCGTTGGTACAGACATTGGCAAAAAGCGTCTCCATATCGCCGGCATTGGTCACATTACATCTGCCCTTACCCGTGATAAACAGCTTCTTGCCAAGCTTTTCATTTTTCTCTATCAAATATACTTTATGTCCCTGTCCTGCAGCGGCAACCGCGGCCATCATACCTGCCGCACCGCCACCTATGACAATTATTTTTTTCATGCTCTCTCCATCCTAGTCATTATCCCTGCGCAGGGAGTAATTCAACATGGGTTCATCATCGATGAAATTGATTTCATCATTCAGATATACCTGATAATTGTTCCAGGTCTCCTCAAGCATTTCCAGATTCCGTTTCACCTCCTGAGGACATTTCAGACACAGCGCCACCACAAGGGCATTTATCACGCTTAGCGGTGCCACCAGGGAATCCACTATGGAGACCATATCGCTCCTGGCAAGCAAATTGCAGGAGGAATACAAATTCATGGGAGAATGGATACTGTCGGTAATAGCAATTACCTTCGCATTTCTGTCATTCGCAAACTCCATTGCCTTTAAGGTTCTCATGGAATATCTGGGAAAGCTGATTCCGATAAAGCAGTCCTTATCGTTTATATGCATCATCTGTTCAAAGGTCTCACTGACACTGGTTGTATTAATGAGTCTCACATTTCCGCGAATCATATTCAGATAGAAATGTAAAAATGCAGCAAGCGGTTCATTGCTTCTAAGCCCCATTATATAAATGGTATCCGCTTCCAAAATAGTGGATACTGCCGTATCAAAGGCGGTTGCATCCAAATTCTGAATAGTGTCCTGAAGCTTTTCTATATCAGCGGTAAGCACCGAAGTCAGAATCTCCGATTGGGAACTGCTACCGTATTTGGCATCCATCTTCTGCACACTGCTCAACTTACTTTTTACACATTCTTCAAGTGCCCTTTGGAATTTGGGATAACCGTCATAACCAATACCCGATGCAAAACGGACTACTGTGGACTCACTGATTCCCAAAACTTCTCCCAGCTTTGCAGCCGTCATAAAAACTGCCTGTTCATAATGCTCCAGTATATAGGCAGCAATCACCTTATGGCTCTTGCTCATTTTATCATATTGTTCACGTATCCTGTTCAAAACATGATTCTGATTGTCCATAACCACTCCCCCTTCACTTAGCACCCTGCAAATGCCCTATAAGACTGTTCCAAAAGTTCCATGGTCTGTACATCCGACAAATCGTAATCACCTGTGAGCGTCATACATGCCGCACCGTGAATAAAAATCCACATCTGCATAAACAGATTACCGGCATCCGCACATCCCATAGCCTTTGCCAGATTAATCTCATGTCCCACATTGCCGGCTTCTCCGTTTAACAGCTCATACATACTCTTCTTATTCTTGATATCAGATAAAAAAAGCAGCTCAAAAAGGTTCTTCTCTTCCCTTGCAAACGCAATATATGCCATTCCCAGATTGACAAAGGGAGCTTTCCCCGTCCTTGGATACAGACTGTAATAATCCTGAAAGAAATCTGCCGCCTTCAGATATACTGCCTCCCAAAGCTCCTCCATGTTTTTGTACACACGAAAAATCGGCTGGGTGGAGCAGCCTGCCTTCGCTGCCACTTTTCTGGCAGTTACATTCACAAAGCCCTCATCTCTCGCCATCACAAAGGCCGTCTGCAATATTGTGTCAATTGTTATGCTTTCCTTTCGAGCCATAATAATACCTTCCCATCTTCTGTAACATCAAACTTTATAACACTTGTTATTTTACGACAAACGTACCATATGGTCAATACCCACTGAACAAACTACAGCTCCTGCCTCTGTCTTCAAACCATGCTTCTTGTTAATCATCTCCATAATTGCATTTCGCTTATCCCCAGCTGCAACAATGGCAATAATCTCTTTTTCAGACTGAACGGAGATACCATAAAACTGATTGGCGTCCTCACCGCCGGCCCATCTTGCACGGATAACAGTTCCTCCGCCTGCTCCCGCCTGTCTCGCTGTATCCATAACACCATCTGTATGTCCCTGATTTACTGCAATAAGTATCAGACTGTGATCTGCCTTCACTTCCATCTGTTCGCCTCCCGTTCCATTTTCTTTGTCGTTCAAAAGCACCGTCGCTATCAGGTTATTCAATCCCGTGAGGGGCATATCAAATGCTATTCCTTTACCCGGCACAATACCCTGTAATTCATTATCCAGTTTATATAATAACTTCTCAATATTCTCCTTTGCTGCCATACTGATTAGAATATCCTTCTCCGTGGTACCGATACCCAATACATCCAGCAAATCGGAGGAGGCTGTTCCCTGACCTCTGCACTGATATGCGCAGGACACCCCCTGCTTTTCATAGAGCTTCGCCAGTTCCTTTCCCATTCCTCTCTCAGCAAAGGTTACCATAAGCTTTATACTGTTTTTCTCTGCCATAGCAAACCCTCATTTCTATTCAAAATAAACAATTGTATCCTCAATATCTCGCAGCTGTTCGATTTGCTTGCGCTTCCTGATCTGCTGACGCACCTTATCCATCAGACCCAGCATCTGAATGGTAAAGAGCGGTGTCATAGCAACCATGGCCACCATACCAAACGCATCCGTAAGCACATTGCCTCCAGCCGCTTCACAAGCCCCCATTGCAAGTGGCAACAAAAAGGTTGTGGTCATAGGACCGCTCGCCACACCACCGGAGTCAAATGCAATACCGGTAAAAATCTGGGGGACAAAAAATGTCATTATCAGCGAAATAGCATAGCCGGGTACTAAAAACCACATGATATTGATTCCTGTTAGAATTCTAAGCATGCCTAATCCTACTGCTATTGCAATACCAATGGACAAACTCTTAGAAATAGACTTCTGTGAAATGGAACCGTTGGTTACATCTTCAACCTGCTTGGTAAGCACCTGTACTGCCGGCTCTGCTTTTACGATAAAATAACCGATAAGCATACCGATTGGTATCAACAAAAAGTTTGCACTGCTTCCGCCAAGCGCTGCACCGATATATTGACCTGCTGGCATAAAGCCTACATTTACACCTGTAAGGTATAACACCAAACCGATATAGCTGTACAAAAAACCGGAAATAATCTTAATTAAATGTCTGCTGTGGAATCTTCTGAAGATACACTGGAAAATCACAAATAAACCGGCTATGGGAAGAAGTGCAACCGCAACCTCCTCAATATAAACGGGAAATGCCTTGGCAAATTCTATAGCCACCGCTCTGGTAGAGTTTAACTCTGTAAGGGATACCGGTGTATACACTGAGTCCCCGGGATTATATGTAATTCCCAAAATCATTACGGACAAAATAGGACCAATACTACAAATAGCAGTTAAACCGAAGCTGTCGCTACTGGAGTTCTTATCACTTCGCACTGAAGCCATACCGATACCAAGCGCCATAATAAAGGGTACGGTAATGGGCCCTGTGGTAACGCCACCGGAATCAAAAGATACCGGGATGAAATCAGCGGGTGCAAAAAAAGCCAGAACAAAAATCAGCACATAGAAAAAAACTAAAATATATGATAACGGTATTTTAAGTAGCATACGCAATTGTGCAATTAACAAAAAAGCGCCTACACCAATTGCAACCGTAAGTATCAAAGTCATATTCGGAATTGCCGGAACCTGTTCGGCAAGTACCTGTAAATCAGGCTCTGCTATGGTGATAATCATACCAAGCACAAAGCAGACCAATAGTGGTATAATAATTTTCTTTGCTTTCGATAACTGTACACCGATACCTTCTCCCATGGGAATCATTGACATATCTACTCCCAGAGTAAAAAAGCCCATACCGAAAACCAAAAGCAACGCTCCAAATAAAAATAATGTAAGTGTACCCGTTGTAAGCGGCGAAATAGAGATACTAAGCAATAACACAATCGCCGTAATGGGAAGTACAGAAGCAATAGATTCATAAACCTTTTCCTGTAATAATCCGTTGTGTCGCAATCTTTTACTCCTTTCTTTTAAAACAGTGCCGGAAAAAACTTCCCGGCACTGCCATAAGTCATTTATACAGGGTAAGCACCATTCTTGGTGTCTGCCTGGGTCATATCAACCTTTTCCTGCTGTGCCTGACGATACTTAAAGAAGTCAGTAGCAACCTGAGGGAACAATGCATAGCTTAATACGTCCTCATCCTGCTGTTTCCATTCCTTCATCTCGCCTTCCAGCTTATCAAGCTCGTTATCCAGAAGGTCTGCATAACGGCAGGTAATTCTCTCCTCACCGGGGATAACCTTATCAATTACTTCCTGACTCATAGGCTTAACAGTCTGACCGTACTCGCCGCGAAGAACTGCCTTGGTCTCCTTGGTAGCCATCTTGTATCTCTCGCCCATAAGAACGTTAAATACAGCCTGAGTACCAACAATCTGGGAAGAAGGTGTAACCAGAGGAGGCTCACCCAAATCCTTACGAACCTGAGGGATTTCCTTGAGTACATCATAGTACTTATCTTCCGCATTCTGCTCCTTTAACTGGCTAACCATGTTGGAAAGCATACCGCCGGGTACCTGATAAAGCAAAGTCTTAATATCAACGCCCATAACCTTAGGATTGAGAAGTCCGTTAGCAAGGCACTCATCTCTGTAAGGACGGAAGTAATCAGCGATTTCTGCAAGGAGATTCTGGTCAAATCCGGTATCATACTCAGTTCCCTTGAAGGTTTCAACCATAACCTCGGTAGCAGGCTGAGAAGTACCGAGAGCGAAAGGACTCATTGCGGTATCAATAACATCAACACCGGCCTCTACAGCCTTAAGGTAAGTCATACTAGCCACACCGGAGGTGTAGTGTGTATGTAACTGGATAGGAAGCTTGGTAGCACTCTTCATAGCAGTAATCAGCTCGGTTGCCTTGTAAGGAACCAAAAGGCCTGCCATATCCTTGATACAGATAGAGTCTGCACCCATCTCCTCAATCTTCTTTGCCATATCGGTCCAGTACTCAAGAGTATATGCATCACCCAAGGTATAGGACAATGCAATCTGAGCATGACCTCTGCCTTCCTGTACCTTGAACTTGTTGGTAGCATCTACAGCTGCCTGTAAGTTACGAAGGTCGTTTAAGCAGTCGAAAATACGGATAATATCAATACCGTTGGAAATAGACTTCTGTACGAAGTACTCTACCACGTCATCTGCATAAGGTCTGTAGCCCAGAATATTCTGGCCACGGAACAGCATCTGAAGCTTGGTATTCTTAAATCCGTCACGGATTTTTCTTAATCTGTCCCAGGGATCTTCCTTCAGGAAACGAAGGGAAGCATCAAAGGTTGCTCCACCCCAGCACTCTACGGAATGATAACCAACCTGGTCCATCTTCTCAAGAATGGGAAGCATGAACTCGGTAGGCATTCTGGTAGCAATCAGAGACTGATGTGCATCACGTAATATGGTTTCCGTAATTTTAATCGGTTTTTTAACTTGTTCTGACATTTACGTTTTCCTCCAAAATTAATCTATACTTAATTCAAAATTTTAATCTGTGCAATTCATAAGTCCTGTGGACTTATTTCATCGCGCTACGCGCTCTATACAGCTGTTGAATGATTACCAGCTGCCCGTGCAAGCACGGCATCTGCTATCATTCACAGCTGTGCACAGCTTAAAAGACACCGAAGATTGCCATAAAGGTTCCGGCTGCAACCGCAGTTCCGATAACACCTGCTACGTTAGGACCCATAGCGTGCATCAAAAGGAAGTTGGTAGGATCTGCTTCTGCACCAACCTTCTGAGACACACGTGCTGCCATAGGTACTGCAGATACACCTGCAGAACCGATAAGGGGATTAACCTTGCCCTTGGTAACTACACACATCAGCTTACCAAAGAGAATACCTGCGGCAGTACCGAACATAAATGCAACCAAACCTAAGATAACAATCTTACCTGTATCCCAATTAAGGAATGCTTCCGCACTTGTAGTCGCACCAACAGAAGTACCAAGTAAAATAACTACGATGTACATAAGCGCATTGGATGCAGTATCCGTAAGCTGTCTAACCACACCGGACTCTCTGAATAAGTTACCGAGCATCAGCATACCTACAAGAGGTACTGTAGTAGGAAGAATCAGACCAACCACAATGGTAACAACTACGGGGAAGAGAATCTTCTCCAGCTTGGATACGGGACGAAGCTGACTCATCTTAATCTTTCTTTCCTTTTCAGTGGTAAGCAGCTTCATGATGGGAGGCTGAATAATGGGTACCAGTGACATGTAGGAGTACGCTGCCACCGCGATAGGTCCCATAATTGCAGTCTGTCCCAGCTTACTTGCAAGGAAGATGGATGTAGGGCCGTCCGCACCACCAATGATGGAGATAGCAGCTGCCGCCATATCGTTGAATCCAAGGAAAATAGCTCCGAAGTATGCAGCAAAAATACCGAACTGTGCTGCTGCACCCAAAAGGAAGCTCTTGGGGTTAGCAATGAGGGGACCGAAGTCTGTCATCGCACCAACACCCATAAATATCAGAGAGGGTAAAATAGCCCACTCATCTAACAAATAGAAATAATGTAACAAACCACCGACACCGTTTGCAGCATCCTCCGGACTGATCATAATCTCCGGATAAATATTAACCAACAGCATACCAAATGCAATCGGAGTTAAAAGCAGAGGCTCAAACCCATGACGGATAGCTAAATAAAGGAAAAAGCACGCAACACCGATCATAATATAATTGCCGACAGTCAGATTAAAGAATGCCGTCTGATGAATCAGGTTGCTTAATGTTGAAGCTATATAATCCATTTTTGACCTCCTGTTGTTGTATAAATACCAATCTCTTCAGATTAGTTTAAAGTTGCCAATAATGCACCGGCCTCAACAGGGTCACCAACAGAAACATTAATGCTAGCTACAGTACCATCCTGAGGAGCTACTACAGGAATTTCCATCTTCATAGCTTCA
The DNA here is from genome assembly GCA_015056975.1 of Lachnospiraceae bacterium. GTDB lineage: Bacteria > Bacillota > Clostridia > Lachnospirales > Lachnospiraceae > Acetatifactor. The sequence continues at coordinate 30,442 of SVFG01000013.1, forward strand.
AGAATAATTACTGCATCACCGGCCTTAACAGCCTGACCTACACTTGCCTCAACCTTGAATACTTTGCCAGCTGCACCTGCTTCAATCTTTACACTGCCTGCTGCGCCGCTTGCTGCGGGAGCTGCTGCGGGTGCTGCCTTAGGAGCTGCCTTGGGAGCTGCAGGAGCCTTTGCTGCTACGGGCGCACCTGTGGAAGCGCCCTCTTCTACTACTACATCATATACGTTTCCGTTAACGGTAATGGTATAATTTTTCATTTTTTAATCCTCCATAAATAATAATTATCTGTTTCTCTTACGAATGGAACGAACCACAAAGCCGTCTGTGGAAGCACTTCCTTCATATGCAGCAATAGCTGCAGCAATTACTGCCACCAGCTCAGTATCATCTGTAGCCGCACTTTCTTCCTGTTCCACAATCTGTGCAACAGCGTTGTCTATACCTGTCTGTGCAGAATTCTTTTCCTTTTTCTGCTTTGCATTCTGAATCTTTGAAATCAGGCTAAAGCTACTGATTACGATAATAATCAGTACCAATACGGTAAACACGGATCCCATACCGAGCAGAGTATTCATTGCCGCCTTACCCATTAATTCACCGGTAGATGTAATGGGATTAAGTGCTGCACTCTCCAATACCATAAAAGCGTCGTTGGAAAGAATAATCTCTGCTTCTGCACTCTTTTTGTCGCCTGTCACTGTAGCGGTTATAATCATCTGTTTTCCGTCCGCTTTTGCAGTAACTTCTTCAATCGCAGTCACAGCACCGATTGTATCAAGTGCAGCCTTAAAGGAATCCAATGCCTTAATCATCGCATTTCCTTCAACCAAAATACCGCTCTGTGCTTCAAATGCATACTCAATCTCTTCAGCGGTATATTCGATTAATTCTGCTTTAACGCTGGGCTGATTCGAAAGCTCGCAAAACATGGGGATAACATTCTGTTCCACATATTCTTCTGCTGCGCTGAGCTTCCAAGTCTCATATTCACTCAATTCTTTTTCTTCGCCGCATGCCGTAAGTCCAAAGATACAGGTAATCATACATAATAAAGCCAAAAATTTCTTCATAACTGTAATCACCCTTTCTAGACTGTTCCGTGCTTCTTAGCAGGACGGTCTTCACTCTTTGTGAATAACATCTCGAATGCACCAATCACATACTTTCTGGTGTCTGCTGCATCGACAATCTGGTCCACATATCCTCTCTTGGCTGCGCTTGCTACGCTGAGCTGTAATGCCTGGTATTCAGCAGCCTTTTCATTAATCACATCAGCACCCTGTCCGTCATACATAATCTTTGCTGCAAGCTTGCTGTCCATGGTTCCGATTTCTGCATCAGGCCAAGCAATGGTAATATCTGCACCGATTGCCTTGGAGTTCATTGCAACATAAGCAGTGCCGTAAGCCTTACCTACGATAACGTTAACCTTGGGAACAGTTGCGTTTGCAAATGCATATGTAAGCTTTGCAGCAGCCTTTGCAATACCCTTTTCGGAGCACATGGTTGCTTCATAACCGGTAACATTGGTAAGAGTCAATACAGGAATATTGAAAGAATCGCAGAAGTTTACAAAATCTGCAGCCTTCTCGCAGCCCTTCTTGGTCAGTACTGCACCAAGCTTCTCGGCAACCTTACCCTCTTCGTCGCATACCTCTGCGCGGTTTGCAACCACACCTACAGTCTGTCCGTCAAGCTTTATAAATCCTGTTACCATGTTCTTTGCATAGTTTGCTTTTACTTCAAAGAAGTTGTTGTCATCTGCCAAAATAGCTGCTGCGATAGAAGTATCTCCTACACAGCCTGCAATCTCGGGATTTACACGATTCAAATCATCAGTGCACTCGGTAATTGCATCCTGACTGTTGTTTGCAGGTAAAAATCCGATAAGCTCTCTAATCTTAGCAAAGATAGTTGCCTCATCAGCTACTACATCCACAATACCGCTCTCCTCAGACTGGAAAGTGGCAGATGCAGAATTGCACTTGGAAATCTCATTGCCGTCAAGCGCGTTGGGAGCATTTACGAACAATTTTGCGTTCTTCTCCTCCATAAATGTAAAGTCGGTCATTGTGGGGAACAAACCAAGTCCGCCGCCACAGGTTCCGAGAATAGCTGTAATCTGAGGGATTACGCCGGAAGCCATCGTCTGCTTTAAATAGATGGTACCAAATGCAGCAAGTGCATCGGTTGCCTCCTGTAATCTGAGACCTGCGGAATCAATAAGTCCAATCACAGGTGCTCCCATTTTCATTGCCATATCATAAAGATTAGCAATCTTCTTAGCATGCATTTCACCGATAGTACCGTTTAACACGGAAGCATCCTGGCTATATACATACACAAGGTTACCGTCAATCACTCCGTAGCCGGTGATACATCCGTCAGAAGGAGTTTCGGTGGGTTTCATGTTAAAATCAGTTGCTCTTGCAGTTACAAGACCGCCGATTTCCACGAAACTGTTGTCATCGAGCAAAGAAGCAATTCTCTGGCTCGCTTTTGAAGTAGTACTCATGCTTTCAGCCCTCCATTTATAATAAAAAAATAATAACAATTTAATATTGCTGGCACCTGAAAATTCGGAAAATCAACAAATGCCCCCATTTTTATTGTCCTACGTAGTATATCACAAAAAAAGCAATCCGCCTAGTGCGAATTGCCTATTTTTCAAAATTTTACATTCTTTTTACATTTTCCTGTTTTACTGCCACTCTGAACAGAATCATGCCGAGCACAAACAGTACAGCAATGGCACCCACGCCCTTATTTACGCTGCCCGTCACCTGGGATACCGCACCTACAAGGAAGGTTCCCACAAAGGCTGCTCCCTTACCGCAGATATCATATAAACCAAAGTACTCTCCCGACTGGTTGGCCGGAATAATTTTGGTAAAATAGGATCTGGAAAGTGCCTGAATTCCGCCCTGAAACATACCAACCAGCACCGCAAGTATCCAGAACTGCACCTGACTTGTAAGGAACATGGCGAATACCGCTATACCAGTATATGCTACAATACACACCATAATCAGCTTCTCAGAAGCAATTTTTTGTGTCAGCCTGCCAAACAATAGTGCACAGGGGAACGCAATAATCTGCGTCAGGAGAAGTGCCAGCAAAAGACCGGTACTGTCAAGCCCCAATGCCGAGCCATAAGCAGTCGCCATATCGATGATGGTATATACACCGTCAATATAAAAGAAAAATGCCAACAGGAAAATAAAAATCTTCTTCTCTTTTTGAACGTTTTTAAAGGTATGTCCCAATCTCTTAAAGCTTTCCTTCACTGCGTTCTTAGGCTTTTCGACATAATACTTCTGCTTGTAATTCTTGATAAGCGGCAGTGACATGCCCACCCACCAGAGAGTTGTAATCAAAAACGCAACTAACATAGCCGCACCCATTGTAAGTCCGATTTTATCATGTCCAAGCACTACCAGAAGACACAACACGAAGGGAATACAGCTTCCGATATAGCCCCATGCAAAGCCCATGGAAGAAACCCGGTCCGTCCTATCCTCCTCAGTTACATCGGGCAGCATGGCATCATAGAATATCAAGCTGCTGGAGTAACCAACCTTTGATATCACATACACCACCAAAAACAAAAGCCACTGCTTAGCAAGTCCCAGGCTGATACAGCCGATGGCGCCTACTGTAAGTGCTGTCAAAAATATGGGTTTCTTAAAGCCCTTGGTATCAGCCAATGTACCGAAAATGGGGCCCAGTATGGCAACAATCAAAGTCGTAATGGATGCCGCATAGCCCCAGTACGCCATGTACTCTACGCTTGTCAGTCCCGCACCCTCCGCAAGACTGTTAAAATAAATCGGCAATATGGTACTCATCAGCATGGTAAACGCTGAATTACCCACATCATATAGTACCCAGTTTTTCTCACTCTTGGTCAATTTGAATTTCATGTCAGTCTCCTTTTATTCCGCTTTCATTCATCAATCTTTTCATCACCGTCGGCTTCCCCATCCACAACATCCTTGGGAATCACTGAACTGAAATTGTATCGGTAAAACTCATCTAACGGAACCTTATCATCTACACATGCCTGTAGCTCTCCAATCAGCTCTACTGCTTTTTCCACCGCCTCATTGTATAAAGCAAGCAGCTTTTGCGTACTGTCCGCACATTCCGGGTTCTTTTCATAATTGATGATCAGTCCGTGCATTCCCTCATAACAGCCTGCAAGCTTAAGCGCCTTAAAAATAAAACCTCTCTTTAGCTTGGACGGTGCCACTAATGCATTCAGATAAAACACCATATCCTTCATACACTTATAAATCTGCTTCTCTTCTATATTATCAAAAAAGCTTTGAATTACCTCCGCCGATTCATGAGAGGGCTTGATATGCCCCGTCAGCTTCTGCTTTACCGGGTTTTTCCCCGCCATGACAAGAAGCTCCCTGTCAAGCTCCGCCTCAATCTCTGCGTGGGTGATACCGCTTGCAGCAATCTTTTCATCAATATATCCGTGGCAAAACACATCCAATACATAATGGCAGATAAAACCATAAATATAGGCATAATAAGCTTCCTTTTCCTCCTGCTTACCGATTACCTTCACCGCATTCTCAAAGAAAAAGCTTCCCGACAACTTATGAAGCGCAGATCCCAGCCTGTTCACCTCGTTTTTGGACAAAGCGTTATAATAGAACAATAAATCCGGACCGTGAAGTCCTACATCAAAAAGCTCCTTGTACTTTTCTATTATGCTCTGCTCTTCTGCATTCAAACCCTTCAGCACTTTCTGTCCGAAGGAATAATGTGTATAAGTTGTGGGCATTTTATGTCTCTCCCATCCTTCAAATTATAATTTTCATTTACAAATGTACCATGTACACTAGTGTACTGTGTATACTTGTGTACTTTACAATTATGTACCGCACACTACTACATTATATCTGTTTTATGACAAACTGGCAACTTCTCCTTTTGAAACTTTTTGTAAACGTTCAATTAAGATATGATATCTCTCATCTTGTCTAAGCGGGGCGGCAGTTTTGTCTGTCAAAAGCCAATTGAGTAACTCTCCGCTATGATTACAACCGTTTTCCCGAATCCAACCGCCATCCATATAGCCTTCCAATACAGGGGATGTATGAGCACCCTCAAAATCATAGGTATCCATGTGAATGGCAAAATCAGCTTCCTTTTCCAGAAAGTACCATGCTCGTTCTAAATTATTTTCTTCAAGGAAAGTTCTGACCAAAAAACTGCATGCACTTTCTCCTTGCTGTGCATTGGACTGATAATCACCGTCAGGAAATAATAGTTCCAGCAAATCTACTTTTAGATTCCATAGTCTTTTTCTCTGCTCTTTATTAAAAAGCAATCCCCCGTTATCATCATTATGCCCCGCAAGACAATCCAACATTTCCATCATTTGACTTATTAAATAGGACATATATTCAAATCGTTTGGAAAGTTCTTCTTTTCCCTTCCAACGATACACCATAAAATTTTCATAAGAATAATCCACCGGCGGCATCATTTTGGCAACTTCACGCATCTTATCATATTTACCGGCATATTCATAAGCTGTAGCCAGATGATTCAATGCTCTATATCGTATCATGCTATCCGTGCACTCTTCCAAAATTCTGTTGCACAATTCATAAACCTCATTATAATCCCTTAATCCATTTCGGGATTTCACACAAATTAATGCATTAGCAAGTCGCTCCATGATTCTGTACGACTTGGGAAACTTACTATTTGCCTTCCGAAGCACTTCAAGACATGACTCAAAATCTCCCTGATGCATTACTCTTTGCGCTTCATGTAAACATTCTTCTATCTTCTCATTGTTTTTCTCAATATCAATTCCCAAAAGCTCGTCTGAGCTTACTTCAAAGATATGACATAATGCGGGCAACTGTGAAATGTCAGGTGCCGTCCTCTCACACTCCCACTGTGAAACGGCACGTGAAGTTATTCCGAGGTATTTTGCCAGTTGTTCCTGCGTAATTTCCTTCTCACGGCGCAGACGCTTAATATTTAAACCTATAGACATAATGTCATCCTCCAAAAAATATAGTAAAAGCACTTTCCTTTATTATATCAAAATGTCATAACAGTTCCACGAAGTATATGTAGATACAAATCATAGTTGTGCTATGTTTTTCAAAGCTTATTATACATTATTTTATACGAGCCATCAATTACAGGAAGAGTGGCACTATTCCTGATGCATTTTATTTAATGCTCATGGGCACCACAGAGCATGTTATCTCCTCCGGACCCTCCATTTTTCCAAAACAAGGGTCTGGAGGAGACAGTTTCCTTCTGAGACCCAAAAGGCATGATTTTCAGCCCATTTTAGGGGAAAAATCGCCTCTCTGTGGGTCTGGGAGCATAATTTTTCTGTATAGACCCAGCGGATCATTTTTATAAGCGCAATGTGGAGTGGGGTAGGGTGTTTTGTGTTCGTTGCGAAGGATGGCTGCATTGTCAAGCATTGCGCTTTAATACGCAGGGTAAATCGCTCATGGACGAGCGATTTAGGCGCACCTTTGCACGAATGCCAATGTGCGCCGCCCCGGAAGAAGCGATTCATTTGCCGCAATGCTTAGAAAATATCCATCTGTAGCTCCGAATCACAAAACACCCTGCCCTCTCCGCCCTGCGCTTAAAAAAATGGAGCCGTGCAACACTGAACAACTCAGTTGGCGCATCGGCTCCATTTCTTATTTACTTATTTACTTCTTTCGAGGATCAATCTTATAAACCTTACCATTTTCAATCCTGCCGAAAGGTCCGGGCACGCGGAACATTCTCTGTGCTTCACCGTAGAAGTCCGTAGCCACACCATCCTGAATACCTACACCCTGTACTGCTTCGGGGTCCTGAATAAAGGAAGACTCTTCCATATCAAAGAATCTTGCGGCAAATCCGCCCTCTCTCTTAGCAAAGGATACAGTGTACTCCTCTGTATCTACCTGAATATCAAACATTCCCTGCTGTGCATCGATATCAAAGCCGTAGAACTCCTGCCAGCTCTTCAAATCAAGGCATACCTCGGGAGCGGGATAAATCACTCTGAGACCACCGCCGGGGATATTTACATAGAGGTTGCCGTCAGCCTTGTTGTCCTTTGTAGGGAACTTAATTGCTGCTTCACCACAATCGTAGAAGATATTATTGTAAATTCTAGCATCTCTGGAGGTACCACCGCGGGAAATTCCGCTTACACGGAAGGCAACAGGCTTTGCAAAGTATCCTGCACTGCGGCACTTACCAATCAGGTTGTTTACGATATGCAATCTGTCGGTACCCTCACCGTATACAGCGTAGCCGTTTACTACATTGTGCTCTTCATTCTTGTACCAGCCTGAAGAACCGGGCTCAACGGGAATCTGTGCAGGGTCAAATCTACCCTCCACATTCCAGAAGATATTGTTGTCAATCAGATTGACACCCTCTCTGGTACATTCAATAAAGATAGCCTCTCTCTGCTCAATACCGTCCAAGAAAAGGTTCTTGGTGATTCTGTTGTTCTCATTGCCGCAATCCATCCACAGATGATCTGCACGGAAGGTCTTTGTAAAGATATTACGGCGGATAATACTGTCTGTGGTGTTATGTACCTTGATGGCACCTGCTTCCCAGGAAAGCTCCATCTTCTGCCAGCCGGTACCGGAAATCAGATTATCCTCAATGAGTAAGTGTGTTGCAAACATACCTGCGATACCGCAAACACCAACATCCTTAATCTCACAACCGCGGATAACAGTGTAGCCCAAGGTCTGATTCATATCAAAGGTATGATGCCAGCACTCATTACCGATATCAATACCAACGCCGTTGGACCAGTCAATCTTACAGTTTTCAATAATCCAGTGATGTCCTCTGTAGCAGGAAATCGCACCTCTCTGAGGAACCGGAGCACCGGTTGCCGCATGGGCACAGGTCAGTCCCTTCACCTTGATGTATGAAAGGAAAGGCTTCTTGGGAGCAAAGCACTGCTCTCTTACCGTAAGTTCAATTACATGGTCAGCCGGGTTACCGTCATCGGGCAGTCTAAAATGAACAGTCTGTCCGTTAGCCTCCACCCAGTAGGAACCGGGTGTCAGAGACATCTGGTTGTACAATGCTACCTGCTGTAAGGGCTTGCCGTCACAGAATACCATACCGCGGCGATTGAGATAGGTAGTCATATCTGTCTTATCATATTCAATAAAGAGTCTGTCATGTAAAATATTCACTGCGCAGAAAGGATTATATCCCTTGAACATCTCAGGATCCAGCTCAACTGCCCAGAGCTTCATATCCTCAGGAGCTTTCATATCAGCACCGAAAGCAATTCTGTTCCAGCCCTCACTGGGATAAAAGTCTTCCACAACCTCGGATGCCTTGATAACAACCTCTCCGTCACCATAAGCTTCAAAGCTAACCATCTTCTCAGGGCTCTCGCCGCCAAACTTAGGACTTACACACTCTCTGTAAACACCGCCGTGAATCCATACCCTGGTACCTGCCTCAGCAACATTTGCAGCTGCCTGGATGGTCGCAAAAGGCTTTTCCTCGCTACCGTCATTCTCATCGGATGCATTGGCTGCATTTTGATTAACGTGATATACCTTGGTATAAATAGGCTCCTTCTCCCAGAAATCGAATCTGTCGCCTTCGGGAAGTCGCTCCTCCACGTCTCCTTCAAGCTGTCCGGGAACGCGCGCTACTGCATAGTAGCTTTCCTTGGGACAGAACGCATCATCAAAAAGTAAAGGATAGCTCTTTGCTCTGCGGAAGCCGGAAAGCCAGCTCTCATCATCCTTCATACCCCAGATGGTAACATTGGTTACGTTTGCCTTGCCTTCCTTCTTTGCCTTGATCAGCATAGTATACAGACGGCCATACCACTGTGCAAGCTGCTGATTGCCGTAATCGGAATTATCTGTATTATGGATATCCAGCTCAGTAAGCTGAACTTCCAAGCCAAACGCGCCATACGTATGTAAGGACTTTTCAAAGTCCCAAAGATTGGTATCGCCGATAATCATGTGGGACTGCATACCCATACCGTCAATCAGACCTTCCTCGGTAAGAGGCTTCAAAATCAAATCGCAGATAAAGTCGCGCTTCTTGGGAAGGAATGTGTTGTAATCATTGTAAAATAAGCTGACACCCTCTGCCGCATATTTTCTTGCGAAACGGAATGCGTGCTGAATAAAATCAGGACCAATGGTCTTGTACCAGAAGGATTTTCTGTAACCATCCTCCTCATTCTCCTCCATTGCCTCATTTACAACATCCCATGCATAAATGACACCGGGATACTCTGTCTGTACAAAGTTGAGTACCTCTTTGATATAGTGCTCCATTCTGGCAAGCATGGTCTCTCTGTCAGCAAGAGGCGCTTCCCAATCATCACTGTAATTCTCCCTAAAGAACCAGAACGGTGTCTGACCATGCCATACAAGCACATGTCCGCGCATCTGAATACCGTTTTCCTTGGCAAAATCCAGATAGGGCTTGGGCACGTCAAAGCGCATTGCCGGAGCGGTATTGTACTTCTTAGGATCTCTCTGGTTTTCTTCCTGATTCAAAAAATACATGGGCTTCATGTCATTTTCACAGGTAAAACTGTTGTAATGCTTTTTGAGCTCTACTCTTGCTTTCTTGGATCTGATATCCTTCGCAGATACAGATGTACCAATCTTAAAATAGGGCTCGTATACCTTCTTTAAACTCATATTGTCCCTCCAATAATTTTATTTTTTTATCTTGAAGTAAATCTGATATGGCTCATATCCGATTTCATTCAGTTTTCTGAAATTGATGCCGGGATCCTGATTCTCCGTGCGGTAGAAGGTTCTAAACTCTCCCCACTGTCTCTCAGTATCCGCAGACAACTCTTCTTCCGGGGTGTCGGTCTCTAATTTTAAGATGCGCTCCTGCGATGTAATACCTGCAAGAACATCTGCACCATATCGGAATGCACCCATTTCTTTATCGTCAGGTAAAGTAATAAATTTTAGTCCGATAGGTAAAATCAGAATGACCTTATCCTCTTTCTTCCATACTCTGTTTATCTTTACAAACGCCGATGTATCCTCTGTTCTCGCAAACGCTTCGTCATTTACCAAAACCACTGCCTCTCCGTTAATCCAATCGGGAATGCGCAGATTCAATTCAAATTCCACATCAGAATCTGCCTCCACGGAAAATACATACTTTTTGAAATCCGGCTTGTTTGCATAAGCGCTTGCAATATCATTTACAGTCTGCTTTGCATTGTTCTCAGAGGAGGTCATTAAAGAGCCATTCATATAATCCTGTCTCTGGGTAAAGACTACCTTCTGACCGTTTAACTCAAGCTCTGCCTTGGAGTTTGCATAAGCGGTAACATAGAGTGCATTATCATCCACATAGTACATGCGGCGGTTCCATGCAGCATTGACCTGTACCATGGTTCCGTGACAACAGAAGAAGCTGTCTCTCTCTCCTGCCCAATCCTTTTTACTTCCTGCCTTCATGGGAAGGAAATAGGTCAAAAGCCCCTTGCCCGGGCTGTTCTCGTAAGGCATGCCCTGCCAGTAGGTCTGTGCAAAGATACCGTTTGCCACATTGTATTCAATATAGTGCATATAAGCAGGATCTTTAGTCTGACGGAACAAAAACTCTGCCAGACGAATCATGTTGTAAACCGTACAATGCTCCTGATTCTTATCACCAAGTCTTGCTTTCAATTTCATCTTAGGCGTCCAAATCTCACCCTGTGTCTGACCTCCTGTTACAAAGG
>SVFG01000123.1 GCA_015056975.1 Lachnospiraceae bacterium
TGTGATGCTGTTCGGACTGCTGCCCTTTGCGGTGGAGCAGATATATTCCGGCACCCTGCGAGAGTGCGGTGAGACCGTGTTGCCCATGAAGGCCGGTATTTTGGCAGTGTTTTTGAATTTGTTTTTAAATTATCTGTTGATTTTCGGAAACTTCGGATTTCCCAAGCTGGGCGTAACCGGAGCGGCAATCGCAACGGTTATTTCCAGATATGTGCAAATGGCGGTAGTGGTTATCTGGACACATGTGCACTGCGAGAAAATGCCCTTTATCAAAGGAGCATATAGGGACCTTCGAATTCCGGGAGACCTTGCCGGCAAGATGCTTATAAAGGGAACACCGCTCATGATTAACGAGATTATGTGGTCCGTAGGTATGGCGACGCTGATGCAGTGTTACTCCACGCGAGGACTGGATGCGGTGGCGGGACTCAATATTTCCTCCACGATTTCCAATCTGTTTAACGTGGCATTTATAGCCATGGGGAGCGCTATAGCCATTATTGTGGGACAACAGCTGGGCGCCGGTAAACTGGAGGAAGCTAAAGATACGGATACCAAGCTCATTGCTTTCTCTGTGTTATCGTGCTTTGCGATAGGCGCGGTTATGATGGTGCTGGCACCCCTTTTCCCCATGCTTTACAATTGTACGCAGGAGGTAAAAGACCTTGCAACAATCTTTATCCGTATTTGTGCCGGCTGCATGCCCATATTTGCATTTGCCCATGCGGCATACTTCACCCTGCGTTCCGGCGGAAAGACCATCGTTACCTTTTTGTTTGACAGTGTGTTTATGTGGTGTCTGGTAATTCCTCTGGCATATATTCTCAGCCGTTTTACCGGTATTCCGGTAGTATATTTGTATCTTTCATGTCAGCTCATGGATCTGATCAAATGTGTTATTGGCTTTGTATTGTTAAAGAAAGGTACGTGGATTCAGAATATTGTGAAAGCGGAAGTGTAAGAGGTACGAAAAACCTAAAATTTTTTAGCAGGCACTAAACTTATTTGATATTTTGACCGATAAATATTGTAGCTGACAATCTTATTCACATTTATATTATAAGCACGGACGCAGTATAAGGGGCGGATGGAACCGCTTTGATTGACTGCGTCTATTTATTTTTTAAAATTTTATAAATCCCCTATGAAAATGGATTATTTTCGGTTATAATATATGTTGTATGACTAAAAATGCGCAAAAAATAACTAAAATAGATACCATCAGAAAGGGGTACAAAGTATATGCAGTGTACAGATATCGGAATTGACTTGGGAACAGCAAGCATTCTTGTTTACATCAGAGGAAAAGGTGTTGTTTTGAAGGAGCCCTCTGTGGTTGCTTTTGATAGAGATACCAATAAAATTAAAGCTATCGGAGAGGACGCACGTCTGATGCTGGGTAGAACACCCGGCAATATCGTGGCGGTAAGACCTTTGCGTCAGGGTGTTATTTCCGATTATACCGTTACAGAGAAGATGATGAAGTATTTCATCCAGAAGGCATTGGGCAAGAGAACCTTCCGCAGACCCCGCATTGCGGTATGTGTTCCCAGCGGTGTAACAGAGGTTGAGAAGAAGGCAGTAGAGGATGCAACCTATCAGACCGGAGCTAAGGAGGTTTCCATTATTGAGGAGCCTATCGCAGCAGCAATCGGTGCGGGAATTGATATTTCCAAGCCCTGCGGTAACATGATTGTAGATATCGGTGGTGGTACCTCTGATATCGCAGTTATCTCTCTGGGCGGCACCGTTGTCAGTGCTTCCATCAAAATCGCCGGTGATGATTTTGATGAGGCTATTGTTCGTTACATGCGTAAGAAGCATAATCTTTTGATTGGTGAGAGAACCGCAGAAGATTTGAAGATAAAAATCGGTTGTGCTTATAAGAGACCTGAGGTTGATTATATGGATGTCAGAGGACGTAATCTGGTAACCGGTCTTCCCAAGACCGTAAAGGTTTCCTCCGAAGAGACAGAAGAGGCTCTCCGCGAGACGACTTCCCAGATTGTGGAGACCATTCACAGCGTTTTGGAGAAGACTCCCCCTGAGCTTGCGGCAGATATTGCGGACAGAGGAATCGTGCTCACCGGTGGCGGCAGTCTGTTGCGAGGTCTGGAGGACTTGATTTCCGCAAAGACCGGAATTAATACCATGACCGCTGAAGATCCCATGACCGCAGTGGCAATCGGTACCGGTAAATATGTGGAGTTCCTTTCCGGTTATCGTGATAACTAAGTAATCAGGTAATACAGATACTAAAGATGGAGGTGGCATATGCTTAAGGGATTATATACAGCATACACGGGTTTGGTGAATGAACAGAACAGAATGGATATTATGACCAATAACCTTGCCAATGCCTCAACGGTGGGTTACAAGAAGGAGGGCTCAACAAGCCAGTCCTTTGACGATATCCTGACCGTAAAGATAAAGGATGCCTCTGTAGGTGTGACAAATGTACAGCGTACAGGCATCAACAATCCCGGTGTTAAAATCGGTGAGAATTATACCGACTATACACAGGGATCCTTTAGAAATACGGGGAACACCTACGATCTGGCGCTGGCCGGAGAAGGCTTCTTTGGTATAGAATTTACAAACAAAGCGGGAGAGACCTCCACAAGATACACCCGTGCCGGGCAGTTCACCTTGAACAAAGAAGGGTATTTGGTGACGCAGGACGGAGATTATGTGATGGATTCGCAGAACCGCAGAATCCAGTTGGATACCCTGAAGGATGCTACCATTGATAAGATGGGTAATATTACACAGAATGATGTGGTAGTGGCTCAGATAGGTGTATTTGATTTTGAAGATTATAACTATCTTGAGAAATATGCAGAGACCTATTATATACCCTTGGAGGGAGCCAAGTTTAAAGAGACAGATGCGGAGATTAACTCCGGTTATCTGGAAATGTCCAATGTTTCCACTGTTATGGAGATGGTGAATTTGATTAGTATTACCAGAGCTTATGAGTCCAATCAGAAGGTGATGCAGACCATGGACAGCAGTCTGGAGATTGCAGTGACACAGCTTGGCAGATTACGTTAAGGATAAATGTTCCGGAAGGGAGTAAGGTATGGTACGCAGCTTATGGACAGCGGCAACCGGTATGGTTGCACAGCAGACAAATATTGATACAATAGCAAACAATCTGGCAAATGTAAATACGACGGGCTATAAGACACAGACCAATGAGTTTAAGTCTCTTTTATATCAAAGCATTCAGACCAAAACAACCACGGCAAACGGAGAGAACAAGCCGACAACTGCACAGGTGGGACTGGGTGTGCGGAATGCTTCCATTTCTTCCGTGTTTAAGATGGGCAGTTTGCTTGCGAGTGAGAGTGACACTGCATTTGCACTTGACGGAAAAGGTTTTTTTGCTGTAAAAGGTGCAGATGGCAATACATATTATACACGTAACGGTAATTTCCAGTTTACTTTGGCTACGACCGGAAATATGCTGGCTACAACAGAGGGCTTACCTGTTTTGGATACAAAGGGAGAACCCATTGTTTTGGATCAAAAGTATATTCTCAGCAATGTGACGGTTAATAAATTTGGAGAGATTTGTTATCCGGACGAGCAGAATAATGCACAGCCAATCGGTATCCAAATAGGAGTATTTCAGTTCAATAATCCGAATGGTTTGGAGAAGCTGGCAGAGAGCCTGTATCAGCAGACTGCTGCGAGCGGACAGGCGATTAATGAAGCCACTGATACCAATGTTGAGAAAAGTAAAGTGGTTCAAGGCTATCTGGAGGGCTCCAATGTACAGGTAGTAGACGAAATGGTAAATATGATTGTTGCACAGCGTGCTTATGAACTGAATTCCAAAGCAATTACGGCATCTGATGAGATGCTTCAGCAGGCGAATAATCTCAGGAGGTAACTATGGACATCAGTAACCTGACATCCACCTACAATGATATATACGCTTCGGCATCCAATCAGACAGCCTCCAAGCTGGAAAATCAGCTGAGCGGTGACTATTCCAAGGCCACTGACAAGGAGCTTATGGATGCCTGCAAGCAGTTTGAAAGTTACTTTTTGGAACAGGTGTTTAAGGGGATGATGAAGACTGTTCCAAAGAGTGAGGACAATTCTTCTTCCATGACTACCATGACAGATTATTTTGAGGATCAGATGATTCAGAATATTGCATCGGAATCTACGGAACAGAGTAGTTTAGGACTGGCTCAGATGTTGTACGAACAGATGCGTCGCAATTATGGTTTAAGTGATGAACAAGTGCCCGAATAAGGGCACTTTCTATTTTCCGGCTCGGAAGCATATCCCTGATAGAATGATAGAATGAGAAATGAAACGGTGTGAAAGACATGGAAACAATAAATGGTTATGTAGAACATATTGTATTTCAGAATAGTGAAAACGGATATACTGTTATGAACCTGATTGTGGAGGATGAGGGCGTTACCTGTGTGGGCATGTGTAAAGGCCTGACACAGGGAGAAACCATAGAAGCAATGGGTGACTATATGGAGCACCCGGTATACGGCAGTCAGTTTAAGATAAGCAGCTATAAAACGGTAGCACCCAAGGACAGTGTCAGTATGGAGCGTTATCTGGCGTCCGGAGCAGTCAAAGGTGTGGGAGCAGCACTCGCGGCGCGCATTGTCAAAAAATTCGGTGATGACACCTTTCGTATAATCGAGGAGGAGCCTGAGAGACTGGCAGAGATAAAGGGTATCAGCGAACGTAAGGCAAGAGAGATTGCCATTCAAATGGAGGAGAAAAAGGACCTGCGGGAAGCGCTGGTTTATCTTGGACAATACGGTATTTCCAATACACTGGCAGTCAAAATATACGATACCTACGGTAGGGGGTTATATGGCATTATGAAGGAAAATCCCTACCGGCTTGCAGAGGATATCAGTGGAGTAGGATTTAAGATAGCAGACGAAATAGCAGCTAAAATCGGAATTCATACGGATTCCGACTACCGTATCAGAAGCGGTGTTTTCTATACCTTGCTGCGTGCAGTCGGAGAGGGGCATTGCTATTTGCCCATGGATGTGTTGCTGCGACGTTCGGAGGAGCTTCTGAATGTAGTACAGGAGCACATCCGCCCGCAGATTGACAATATGGTGATGGAGAAAAAATTGGTGGCTAAGGGTGAGTGCGTGTATGCGGCATCCTACTACTATGCGGAGCTTTCCTGTGCTAAAATGCTGAATCAGCTGAATATTCCACTGTGGGATGATTTTCTGCCTTCACAGGAGATGGCGGTTTGTAAAAAACTGGAAATGATTTCAAAGGAACAGCAGATGGAATTGGATGAACTGCAAATGCAGGCGGTGCTTGAGAGTATACAAAACGGACTGTTCATTTTGTCGGGAGGTCCCGGTACGGGGAAAACCACTACCATCAATATGATGATTCGTTACTTTGAAATGGAGGGGTTGGATATTTTTCTGGCGGCTCCTACCGGTCGTGCGGCCAAGAGAATGACGGAGGCAACAGGCTTT
>SVFG01000124.1 GCA_015056975.1 Lachnospiraceae bacterium
CATCGGAGAATCGGATTTCTCTGCTTTATTGTAAGCCATGTCAGTGCCTCCTATCTTAATCAAATCAAAAATTAGTTAAACGGTAATTCTTCGTCAATTCCATCGGGAATGTTCATGAAACCATCACCTGCACCGGAAGGAGCGGGTGCATTGTTTCCTCCGTTATAACCACCGTTGAAACCGCCACCAAATCCACCTTCATTTCCGGTAGAAGCATTCTTGCTTTCCGCAAATTCAATCTCATCTACCATAACCCGGACACTGTAAACCATCTGTCCGTCTTTATTGGTATAATTGTCATTCTGGATTCTTCCGCAAACAACTACCTTAACACCTTTACGCAGATATCTCTCAACAAACTCTGCCTGCTTTCCAAATGCTGTACAATTAAAGAAATCAGCATCAGGCTCACCTTGTCGCTTAAATCTTCTATCTACGGCAATGGCAAAACGTGCGATCGCCAAAGAGGATTCGCCCTGTGAATATCTCACCTCGGGGTCCCTGGTTAAACGTCCCATAAGAATTACTTTATTCATACTTCTCTTCTCGCTTTCTATTTATGCCTCGTCCTGTCTAACGCATAAGTATCTGATTACGCCATCCATAATACGGATACGGCTCTCGATCTCAGCGGGAGCAGTGCTCTCAGCTTCGAATCTGATGAAATAGTAGAAAGCTTCTTTCATTTTCTGAATTTCGTAAGCAAGTCTCTTCTTACCCCATTCATCCACTTCTGTGATGGTACCGCCGAATCTCTCAACCAGAGCTTTGCACTTGTCAACAACTGCTGCTCTTTCATCATCTTCGATTTTAGCGCTAACAACAACGGCTAATTCATACTTGTTCATGCTTTGTTACCTCCTTTTGGTCTCTGGCCCACATCTAAAGTGTGAGCAAGGAATTAATATATCACGAATTAGTATGATACCATAAACCTTACGCTTTTTCAAGCTTTTTCGTGAATTTCCTTTATATTTTTCTCCAAAAGTTTCCTGGCTATCATAATCTGATGCCCGCAGCCTAAACACTTTAGTCTAAAATCTGCACCTACGCGCAACACTTCCCAGTCCTTGCTGCCACAGGGGTGCTGCTTTTTCAGCTTCAAAATATCGCCCACATTGATATCCATAGTGTTTCCTCCTTTTACATATTACCTATCCACCAGTCCTTCAGTACTCCGAAAAACTCTCTCATCATATTGTTGGCTACCATAGCCGGATGAGAAGGCGCCGCCAGACCCTCTGCCTGCGCATAACCCTGTTTCTTTGCAATCTGCTCTACGCGATACACATGAAAATTACTGGTGACTAATACCACACGCTGATTTGCTTTATCAAACAGCTCTCCGCTAAAGCTTAAATTTTCATAGGTACTGGTGGAATTATCTTCCTTAATGATTCGCTCCACGGAAATACCTGACTTTATCAAATATTCACTCATGCCCTGTGCCTCACTGATAGGTTCATTGCTCCCCTGTCCGCCGGACACAATCACCTGGGTATCAGGATTTTCCTGTAAATAATCTATTGCCGTATCCAGTCTTTTTTGCAACACGTAGCTGGGCCCCTGAGGCTTCCACTGGGCTCCCAGAATAATCATATAATCAGCTCCCGGATTTGCCTGTGCGCTGAATCTGGTCATAATCGTACCCTCTATAGCACCAAAAAACAGGATACCTGTAGCAAAACATACCACCGATACCACCTTCAGCCACCGAGGCAGCTTTTTCACAAATTCTTTATAGAACAAAATCACCGACAGAATAAGGCACACTACTGCCAACGCTCCCCAAATGAGGAAAAAGTAGCTGCCATATCCCATAAACAATGCAATAAACATGCAATATGCCGCGCACAAAACACCAAATAGTGCGAACAAAATGCCGCCCACCGACACTCTGCTCTGCCTATGTCCGCGCTCCTCCAAGCGGATGACCCGCTTACTCTCTTTCATTGGAATCAAATGCTCTTTCTTCTTTCCTAACATTCCCTTTCTCCCAAATTCAAACAACAACATACTTACTATTTTATTGTAGCATATAGCAACCGTCCTACTCAATAGTCATGACCTTACAAGTTTCTTAAATTTTCTTTATAAATACTGTAAAACCATGTTTTTTACGTGTATAATGTAGGTATATAGATGTTTACAAGGAGGTTATTATGAATCAGTTTCCGGAATCCATCACCAAATTAAAAGAGATTATAGAAAAATATGACAACATTGTCTTTTTCGGAGGCGCAGGGGTTTCCACTGAAAGCGGAATCCCTGATTTTCGAAGTGTGGACGGACTGTATCACCAGCAATATGATTATCCTCCTGAGACCATCTTAAGCCACACCTTCTATCGTCGCAATCCCAAGGAATTTTACCGCTTTTACCGGAATAAGATGCTGTTTTTAGATGCTGCACCCAACAATGCACACTTAAAGCTTGCCGAATTAGAAGCGCAGGGTAAAGTACGTGCTGTCATCACCCAAAACATTGACGGGCTGCATCAGGCGGCCGGCAGTAAGGTCGTCTTGGAGCTTCACGGGTCTGTGCTTCGCAATTATTGTGAGGAATGTGGAGCGTTTCATGACGTACAGCATATACTGAATTCCACGGATGTTCCAAAATGTAAAAAATGCGGTGGTGCCGTAAAACCTGATGTTGTTTTGTATGAGGAAGGACTGAATGATAAGACTCTGAATTCCGCTATACACTATATACACAATGCAGATGTTCTGATTATAGGAGGCACCTCCCTTGCAGTGTATCCTGCGGCAGGCTTAATAGATTATTTTAAGGGTGACAAGCTTGTTGTAATAAACAAGTCCGCCACCCCCAGAGATAAATACGCAGATTTATTGATTCAGGCTCCAATCGGCGAAGTATTCGGAAGCTTATAACACTTGAAAGAGTACCCGCTCCAACCTTGAATCGCAAATTAATACAGTTTATATCCGGTTTATTTTCTACATGTTATTATACAATCAGCATCCGGCTTTTGATTATCATCAATAATGATTTCACCGATACTCTCAGCATTGATGTAACCCGATACCGGATTCTTCACACTGATGATATGGCTCGTGATGTCTGCCTGCACTTCGCTATATTCAAAGGCAAGATCCGTATCAATCATTTCACAGTTTTCCAGCACAAGTCCCTTTACATAGCAAAGGGGCTGTGTGCCTATAATTTTACAATTGATAAAGTGAATGTTTTCCGCATACCACGCCAGATATTCACCCTTTACAACACTGTTTTTTACCGTAACATTTTTTGCATGCCAGAACGCATCCTTAGTATCCAGCACAGAGTTCTCTATCATCACATCTTCTACATACTGAAAGGAATACTTTCCCTTCATCTCTACGTTGTTAAGCGTTAGCCCTTTGGTATCCAAAAATACATACTCAGCCGTAAGCTTACAGTCGTCCAAAACAATATCTTTACACTTCCAACCAAATTCAGGGGACACTATTTCACACTCTTTCAAGCTGCAGTTTACACATTCACGCAATGCTTTTATGCCGCCCAGTAAAGACTTTTCAATCCGGATATCCTCGTCATACCAGAGTGCAGCTCTACAGGTTTCACTCATAGTACATTCACTGATTTGAGCCTTATTTACATGCCAAAAGGGATAACGTAACCTGAAATCACAGTTCTTCACCTGAATATCACTGCATTCCTTTAATGCAGATTCACCATCTGCAGGTCCTTCGAAAGTACAGTTTAATACTTCTATTTTATGTAAACCATATAAAGCTCTTTCTTCATCATATCTCGCGTTTTCGTATTTCATATCGCATGGCACCTCTCATATGTAAAACTCAGAATAATCATAATACGAATCGTCAGAAAATACAAATCACTTTTTAAGCAAAACAACCCAGTTTTTAACATGATTTTGAAGATTCTTCCAAAACATCAAAATTCATACAAATCACCAATTCATTATTTTCTTTATTTCAGCAGTCAATCTAAGCGCTGCCTTATTATGAGTTATTTCTGTTGGATGCCAGTCTGCCACATAACCGTCACTCTCTAACTGCTCAGCAAATCTCATCGAGGAAATTTTTACATCTCCTGTATCTTCCCGGTATCTCGCGACAGCTTCTTCTACCGCCGGGCACAAATCTGTCCCCATAATACCTAATGTACACAAAATCATAGCTCTCGGATTACATTTTCTTACGATATTTAAAAACTCTACATATCCGTTTATATACTCCTCTTTCCTGTCTTCCTTTCCCAAAACATAACTGCTGTCATTTGTTCCCAGATTAATCACCACCAAATCCGGCTGACGCTTAGTAAAGTCCCAATCAAAATTTTGAGGTAAATATTTACCCATATATGTACTGTTGGAAAATCCTAACTTTTCATAATATGTCGGAACGAGCTGAGCGCTAAACTTCTCGCCGTTTTCAGTATATCCGGAAACAATACCATACCCGCTATAAGATACCATACTATAATCCACACCCAGGTTTTCTGCTGTTTTATAAGCGTAACCTTTCGTCACGTCCTCTGTCCTTGTTGAAAAGTGATGGTCCCTGTCCTCATCATCAACACCATACGCGCATGTAATGGAATCTCCAACAAACTCTATAAACTTCTCCTTTTGTTGTGTTGGCCAAACTCTTCCCGTAACATTAATTTCTGAAATGCCACAGGTTGACATTGGTGCTTCTGAAAGCTTTATTACACGTACGACGTGCGTTTCCTCTATCTCACTTTCAAAAATCGGTATAATTGTTTCTTGTTTTGACAGAATTTCATCCCTAACTCTTTCACCATCTACGTATACGGCTACTCTTGCTCTATTGACTTCATCTCTATCATAAGTGCCATCCGCTCTCATCATAATACTTGCTTTTGTTCCCTTGGCATAGAACTCCACGCCTGTACCTGAAAGCACTAACCAAATGGTATTTTCTATTGTTTCGGTACGACCGATTATTCTCACAATTTCTCCTCCTTTTATCTAATCATAGCCATATATATCATTCTATCAGCTATATACTTTAATGTAACAAGCCTTTTCTATAAAGTAAAAAAGCATGATTAAACTCATGCTTTCTTTACAAAGGCGTCTGCCGGATTTGAACCGGCGATAAGGGTGTTGCAGACCCGTGCCTTACCACTTGGCTAAGACGCCATATTTACTTTAAATGACTCCAACGGGAATCGAACCCGTGTTACCGCCGTGAAAGGGCGATGTCTTAACCGCTTGACCATGGAGCCGTTTCTCTTTCGCCTATATTTCATTTTCGGCGTCTCACCTTAACCTCTCGGTCCCTTAGGTGATAACTCCCCGAGTAGGGCTCGAACCTACAACAACTCGGTTAACAGCCGAGTGCTCTACCATTGAGCTATCGAGGAAAAATAATTTGCGGAGCAAATTATTGGGAAATATCTTCGATATTT
>SVFG01000125.1 GCA_015056975.1 Lachnospiraceae bacterium
TTCAACCTGCGCAGAAAGCTCTGCCATCTCACCGGTATATTCAACCACTGCACCAAGCTGATCGGAGCTTGCCTTAGCATTCTTAACCGAGGTCTCCATCAACACTACCATTTCTTTAATCAGTCCGGCTACATTTTCTACCTGCTCACTAATCTTGTCCGTCATCTGCATGGAGGAATCTGTCTTTTGTCTGAGCACCACATTATTGGTATTCAGCTCCTCCATATTACCAACCACATCATTCGCACTGTCTCTGTTCTCATCTGACAATTCACGAACCACGTTCACACCGTCCACAACGGCATTGCTTGCGCTTTTAACCTGCTCTATGGTTAAGATAACTTTATCCAAATTGGCCTGCATGGACTTGAATAATGCACCGTCGGATTTGTTCATATGATTGATAGATAACACAAATCCCAGATAAACCAAAATAATACACGCAAACTGAATCTCATAATCCGTGACATCTGTAGGAGTTATTTTATTTTGTACTGCACGGATAACTACATTGACAATCAGCAATAAAACATTGTAAATCCCGCTTCTGATAATTAATTTTCGGTCTTTATACAAAATAAGCATACTTATTACCGGGAAAATATACACAAAGGATATATTGGTATTGGCTGTAAGAAGCGCAAATGCATATGTAATTCCATACCCAATGGTAACTGTTTCCTTACAGATGGAATTTTCCCAGCCCTTTATCTTAACTATAATAAAGCTAAGTACAATGGGAATCCAGCAAATTGCAATAAATGCCAAGACATACCCTAACTCTCTTCCGCCCTTTGCATATTCAATTCCATATGCAATCGTCAGAATTGATGCAATCAGCACCCAAATCAGCATTACTTTCCTATTGGCGCTCTTCTTAAAATAACTTTCATTATACTCCATATAAGCTCCCGCCTTTCTTTTGTATAGCTTAAAACTTTGTCTTATTATTATAACACATTGTTACTGTTTTGCATATAATTGTTTGAAATTTTCTGCTATTTTTTCATTTTGCACATAAAAAGCGGATGTCCGGCGACATCCGCTCCAAGAATTGCTCCGCAATTCTTCTGACATTTCTTTATCTTACCCTGAATATGGTTCTGTTTACCGTACCTGCAAGCAAGTCCGGTATTGCATATTTGGGACTTCCGATAATTACGGTAGTTCCGTTTTTGATAGGCTCCTGAATATACTGCAGCTTTGCAAGCATACCGTTAGCGCCTTTCCTGCTGGCACCGTCACACACCTCGAAAAGGGCATTCATATTCTGAAGAACCTCATCTACATTCTTTCCCTCTACTTCTTTTATCAAAGAAGAAGGGTCATGTGCATCTCTCAACACACCCTCCGACGAGGTGAGAATCAATAAATATTTGGATTTTAACAAAACCGATAATCTGGATGCGGTCTCATCATTATCAATACACTCCGCCACGGATTCCTGATTCTTACGCACCTCATTGAGCTCCATCTTAAGGATTTCATCATTGCTGACAGAGTCATTATAGTTAATAATGGGAATCGCCTTCTGATTCATGGATTCTAAAAGAAGACTTTTCAGATATTCACTCTTTTCCTTATCATTAAAATGGCTGTGCTCCACCAGAATCTGTCTTACGGAATACTCCGGCTTGATAAATTTTCTGTAGTTTTCCATCAATATGCACTGTCCCTGAGAAGCATACAAGGATTTCGCAATATCATTTTCAGGCTCAATCAGCTTATCGTTTCTTTTGAGATAATCTATTTTACCGATTTCCACCGCGCCGGAGCTTACCCACACATATCCCGGCTTCAAATGCTTGCCGATTCTGCTAAAGGTGTTGTAATCCAGCTCATCCCTCTCCCTGTTAATAAGTGCCATGGAACCGATTTTACCAACTAATTCACAATCAAAACTCATACTACTACCATGCCTTCCTATGCATATTCCTCTAAATATTGCAAACCTACCTGCACAACATTGCCCACAGGCAGGCACAAGTCACATTATATAAGAGTGTTTCGGATAATTCAAGCATTTTATCTCACTAATATCCGATTGCCTGCAGCACTTCATCAATCAGTCTTGCATTTTTTATGGAAAATTCAGGTGTAACTATAGGAGCTGCTCCTTCCAGAATCATGCGATTCATATGCTCCACTTCCAGAGTGTAATTCTGCCTTGCCGAAACATTCCTCGTTTGCTTTTTGCCGCCGGACATCACTGTATATGTAAGCTCTCCCGCCTGGTTAAACTCCACATCCGACTTAATATATCCCTTGGTTCCATGGACATATAGTCTGTCAAATCTGCCGTTTGAGCCCTCCTCAAACACCATGCCCACATTGAAGGAAGCCCGCACTCCGTTATCAAACTTTATAATACCGGAGGTACATAAATCGATACCATTGTCATCTATCTCAGCATTTGCCTTTACATATTCAGTCTCTCCATCGGTAAGTGACAATATCATGGAGCTGCAATAACAGCCGAGGTCATACATGGCACCACCGCCAAGCTCCTTAACCAACCGGATATTATCCGGCTTACACTTTTGACCCACAAATGCAGCTTCAATATAATCAACCTTTCCGATACTGCCGCTTTGTATCTCCTCCTTTAGAGCCTTTACATAAGGGCTGTGCAGATACGCAAACGCTTCTGTCAGAATCACACCGTTTTCCGCTGCTGCAGCGTACATTTCTTCTGCCTGCGCTGCGCTGAGTGCAAGAGGCTTTTCACAAAGGACATTCTTTCCTGCCTTTACTGCTTTCATGACCCACTCATAATGAATACCGTTGGGTAGCGGTATATACACCGCCTGAACCTCCGGGTCTTCTAGAAGTTCTTCATAGCCTATGTACATCTTTTTAAAACCAAATCTTTTCTGAAACTCCTGCACCTTCCCTGCATCCCTGCCGGCGATTGCATATACTTCACAATCCTTCGCCTTAAGCATACCCGGAACCGTACAGCCTGCCGCTATTCCTGCTGTTCCCAAAACGCCCCATCTTATACTCATACATTTTACCTCTTTTTCTTAAGAATTCCGGCAACCACATAACATATAATTGCAACAACTATGTAAATGCCACCGACAATAGCAATTCCTACACCAATACTTCCCATATTACTGTGAATGAAATCAACAATCACTTCTCCTGCCATATCGTTTGTCGCAATGCCAAGCATTCCTGTCACCACATTGCTGAGCGTAAAAATCAGGATTCCCATTACCGCTACAAATACTCCCGATATTGTCGCCGCAATTGCTGTATTTCTAAAAGCTCTATTTACAAATTTCACGTATGTAAGCAGCTCAAGTCCAATCAATACCACACATGCAATACTGAGTATCAATAACAGCTTGTTAAACAACGCCATCACATTGTCAATGGTGTTTAATATACCCGAAATATCATACTCTCTGGAAATGGTACGTATTTCCTCATTCACCACAGTATTAATCTCCACAATATACTCATCCACCGCCTCTTCCATGGCAGGCATCACTACCTCCTCCATAGTTGTTTTTGCCTGCTCACGTACTTCGTCCAGGTCAATATCCTCTACCTTTACAGAGGTCTGTCCGTAAGTTTCCTCCACATACTCCATCACCATGCCGGTAATATCCACGCCATACTGCGCCTGCAAATCCTGCAGCGCCTTGTTTTCTGCAAGAGTATTCGCATTCAGTTCTCCGCCTTCTGCTTCAATCTCACCAATTACATCATCAATGACACCTTCGGATACATTCTTAATCTCATCCATACAAGTATCCTTCATATGTGACAAGTCTATATCTTCATCCTTCTTTATAGCTTCTGTCATGTCCTTGGTCACATCCACCAAGACATCTTCAGAAAACACGGATGCTGCCATATCCCCCAACATACTGCTGTCCGTCATCACCTCAACCTCGGACACTACCACCTCCGTAAAGGTCTCAAACAATTTGGCATTCTTAAGCACATCCACCATATCATTTCCCTTTAAGATAGTCACCTTAAGTCCTATCAACAGACCATCCGCCAATAAAATGATAGTCAACAGAAATGTTAGTAAAAAGCCTAAAAAGCCAATTCCCGCACCCGGTTTCTTCTTTTGTTCGTTCATGCTATCAGTCTCCTTCTCCATAATGGGCATTTAAAAGCCCTTCTCCTTCATAGTACCATATATAACGACTAAATAATAGTAAAATCTCCTATATTACAAGAAACCTCCTGCAGTTCTGCACCACAGGAGGTTTCGCACATAACAGATATTCTGTTAATTCATGATTTCACCATTCTTAACAACATAGACTTTTCCATCTATTGTTATATTTCCGCTGATGGTAAAATCAATTTCACTTCTCTGTACATACCAGTTCTTACCCAATACACTTGCAGGTCCGGTATAGTTAAATGTTATAATACCATCCTCCACATACCACCACTTCTCATTTGCAAAGGCAAGTCCATTGTAATTTAAGTTTACCTTACCATCTTCTATGTACCACCAGATATCATTGAAATAGTATACATTTTTGTAACTAAAATCAATTCTTCCTCCCTGTACATACCAGCTGTCATTGTTGTAGTCAAACAGACCGCAATAATCAAAATCAATCCGTCCGTTTACCACATACCACCAGTTATCGTTTATAAATGCCAGTCCGGTATATCCGAAGTTTACACAACCATTCTGAACGAACCACCAGTTGTCGCTAAAGAAGATTAGTCCCGTGTAGCTAAAATCAATTCTTCCTGAGCTTACATACCACCAGTTGTCATTGACAAAGGCAAGTCCGTTGAAACTGAAATCTATGCGGCCGTTTACCACATACCACCAATTGTCATTAATAAATACAAGTCCGTTATAATCAAATTCCACACGACCGTCTCTTACAAACCACCAGTCATCATCAAAGAAGACCGGGCTAGTGTAGGTAAAATCAATGGTTCCCTGCACAACCATCCACCAGGTATCTCCCAGCTGTGCAAGACCGGTATAACTCATATCCTGTACACCGTTTATATAGCTGTACCAGTTTCCATCCGCTCCCAGTGCAACTGTCGCAGTAAAATCAAGTGTAGGCGTTACCACCGGAGCCTGAGTCGGAGCTACGGAAGGAGTCACGACAGGAGCTACAGTAGGTTCAGGTGTAGATGTAGGCTTAGGCGTTGCTGTAGGCTCTGCCGTAGGTTTCGGTGTTGCTGTAGGCTCTGCCGTGGGTTTCGGTGTTGCCGTGGGCTTAGGCGTGGGCGTCGGGGTCGGAGCAGGTGTCGGCTCCGGCTCCTTCTCCTCTACCTCTGATGCAATAATCATAAAGGTTGAAAACTTGTCCGATTTAAAGGAAATCTTATCTCCCTCACAAGTACAATCCAACACATCCATTCTCGTAGAACCATCTTTGTTCTTGTGCTCTCGAATTACAGAATAC